>JAWUYT010000040.1:0-10249 GCA_034110665.1 Polaribacter sp. | reverse complement strand
AAAAGCAGATATCTATGTAATTAATACATGCTCTGTTACTGATAATGCAGATAAACGTTTTAAATCGATTGTAAAAAATGCGTTGAAGAAAAACGAGGATGCTTTTTTAATAGCTATTGGATGTTATGCGCAATTAAAACCGGAAGAATTAGCTGCTGTAGATGGTGTTGATTTGGTTTTAGGAGCCACTGAAAAATTTAATGTTACCAGCTATATTAACGATTTAATTAAAAATAATGTTGGCGAAATACATTCTTGCGAAATTTCTGATGCCGAGTTTTATGTGGGTTCTTATTCCATAGGCGGCAGAACCCGTGCTTTTCTAAAAGTGCAAGATGGTTGTGATTATAAATGCACCTATTGCACAATTCCTTTAGCACGAGGAATTTCTAGAAGTGATACTTTAGAAAATGTAATCAATAATGCTAAAGAAATATCCTCTCAAGGAATTAAAGAAATTGTTTTAACAGGCGTTAATATTGGAGATTATGGAAAAGGGGAATTTGGCAATAAAACACATGAACATACTTTTTTAGATCTTGTAAAAGAATTAGATACGATTGATGGTATTCATCGTTTGCGAATTTCATCCATAGAACCTAACTTGCTAAAAGATGAAACGATTGATTTTGTTTCTAAATCTAATACTTTTGTACCACATTTTCATATTCCTTTGCAATCTGGAAGTGATATACTGTTAAAAAAAATGAAACGTAGATATTTGAGTAAAACATACACAGATAGAGTTATCAATATAAAAAAAACCATGCCCAATGCTTGTATTGGTGTGGACGTCATTGTGGGTTTCCCTGGAGAAACAGATGAATTATTTTTAGAAACTTATAATTATTTAAACGAAATGGATATTTCGTATTTACACGTTTTTACGTATTCGGAAAGACCAAATACTGCCGCTGTTCATTTAGATGGAGTTGTTCCTAAAAAAGTACGTACGAAACGCAGTAAAATGTTACGCGGTTTGTCTGCTAAAAAAAGACGTTCTTTTTATGAAAATCAGTTAGGGAATCATTTAACCGTTTTGTTCGAAAATGAAAATAAAGAAGGTTATATTAATGGATTTACGGAGAATTACGTAAAAGTAAAAACGCCATGGAATCCTGAATTGGTGAATACTTTGCACAAAATTATACTTACAGAAATTGATGAAGATGGTTTGGTTCGATTCGATTTTGTAAAAGATGCCGTAGCCGTCTAATTTGACATCAAACTTTTACTTATCATAGTCAGTACTTCATAATCTAAAATTACTATTTAAAAACATACAATTCAAAATGTCTAAAATACCGATATATTTTATGCCAGGTTTGGCAGCGGGTCCTGAAATTTTTTATAAGTTATGTTTAGATCCTAATGTGTACGAATTTCATTACTTAACATGGAAAGATCCTTTAGGAATAGAAGAATCGATTTTAAATTATGCAATGAGAATGACAACCGAAGTAAAACATAAAAAACCTGTTTTAGTAGGTGTTTCTTTTGGCGGCATTATAGTGCAAGAAATGAGTAAGCTGATAGACGCACAAAAAATAATTATAATTTCTAGTGTAAAATCTACTAGCGAACTTCCTAAAAGATACAAAATAGCCAGTAAAAGTAAAATTTATAAATTATTCCCAACTAAAATAGTAACAAAATTCGAGAATTACTCAAAATTTTTTATCGGAACCTCATTAGAGAAGAAGGCAAAAATGTATAAAAAATATCTTTCTGTAAGAGGAAAAAGCTATATAAAGTGGTCTATTCATAACGTTGTTAATTGGCGACAAGAAAAACCTTTAGAAAATATTGTTCATATTCATGGAACAGATGACAATATATTTCCATTTAAAAACATCAAAAATTGTATTGAAATTAAAGATGGGAACCACTCCATGATTATTTTAAAAGCAAAGCAAATATCTGATATAATTCATCAAAGTTTAGCTTGTTAAAACTGTTTGTATTCGTTACTTTTATACTACCAAAATTAATTTATTATGAATAAATATATCCGCATTTTATCACTTTTAAGCATCGTTATTATCACCATTTTATTTATAAATGCAACAAATAAAGATGAAATAGATCCCACTACGAGCACTCATAAAACCTATAAAATTAAATCGTTAAAATTACCTGCTAATTTAAATTTAGCTGGAGAAAGAGTCCCTATTGAAGAACAAGACATTCTAGAAAGAATGGAAAGAGAATTATTAGTAAACACCTATTGGCAATCTAATGGCTTGTTACTTTTAAAACGAGCTAACAAATATTTTCCGATACTAGAACCGTTATTAAAGGAATATGGTTTGCCAGATGATTTTAAATTTTTAGCCCTAGCTGAAAGTGCCTTTATAGATGAGACTTCTTCTGCAGGTGCGGCAGGAATTTGGCATTTTATGAAGGCAACTGGCCAAGAATATGGTTTAGAAATAAACAATAATGTTGATGAAAGATATGATATTGAAAAATCTACAAAAGTAGCTGCAGAATATTTAAAAAATTCTAAAGAACGTTTTGGTTCTTGGACATTAGCTGCTGCTGCATATAATGCTGGTAACTACGGTATCTCTAGAAGATTAGAAACACAGGAAGTTACTAATTATTATGATGCTAAATTACCGAATGAAACGGAACGTTATGTATTTAGAATTTTAGCTTTAAAAGAAGTGATGAGCAACCCAAAAAAATATGGTTTTGTTTTTGAGAAAGAAGATTTATATTCGTTACTAAAAACAAGAACTATTAAGGTAGATACTGTAATTACAAATATTACATCTTTTGCTAAAGCATATGGATTAACATACAAAGAATTTAAAATTCATAATCCTTGGTTGAGAGAAAATAAACTAAATAATAAAAGCAGAAAAGAATACGAAATTAAAATACCGTTAAAATAAAATCCTAATCAATAATTTTTTTAACTCTACCGACTAAACCAGATGCTAGCTGTACTTTAATGCCATGGGGGTGCTGAACTGACTTTGTAAGTATTTTATCTACCACTCCTGCGGTTAATTCTCCTGTTCTTTGGTGTGGTTTTTGAACAACTTCTACAAACAAACCAATCTGAATATTAGCTCTTTTTCTGCCGTCAATCATGATAATTTTTTTTAAGAATATAACGAAAGTCTATTATATATTGATAAACTTTTATTTAAAATATCGGAATGTAAATGATAAAACTCTTAAATTTTATAACGAAATTAATTAGTGAGTACTTGCTTCACTATTGTAACAAGATCTATAAATGTCTTCATAAACAGGCACGATATTATTTAAAGAAAAATTCTTTGCATGTTCTTTAGCATTTTGCTTAAATTGTTCTAAAACTAAATTATCTTTTAATATAGAAATAGTATTTTTCGCCATGTCTTTAACATCGCCTAAATTGCTTAAATAACCTGTTTTACCATTAATATTTACTTCTGGCAAACCACCTGTATTTGTAGAGATTACTGCTGTTTTAGCCGCCATCGCCTCTAATGCTGCCAAACCAAAACTTTCTGTTTGAGAAGGTAATAAAAACACATCAGAATAACATAAAATCTTATCGATTTCTGTACTATTTCCTAGAAAAAACACTTTATTCTTAATCCCCAGTTGCTTTGCTAAAAGTTCTGCTTTCTTTCTTTCTGGCCCCTCACCAATCATTAATAATTTAGAAGGAATCTTTTTTTGAACTTCATAAAAAATTTTGATGACATCTTCTACCCTTTTTACAGGTCTAAAGTTACTTATATGCGTTAAAATTCTTTCGTTTGGTTTTGCCAAGGCAACCCTTTTACACTCCTCCTCTTTTGCTTTATTATATTTTTCTACGTCAATAAAATTATAAACTACTTCAATATTTTTATGAATATTGAAAAGCTGATTTGTAGTTTCCTTCAAATTATTAGAAACTGCGGTAACAACATCTGAATTATTAATACTAAATTCTACAGCTGTTTTGTAGGTAGGATGGCTCCCTACAAGGGTAATATCTGTACCATGCAAAGTTGTTACTACTCCAATATCAATCCCTTTTTCTTTTAGCATTTGTTTAGCCATATAAGCAGCGTAGGCGTGCGGAATTGCATAATGCACGTGTAAAACTTCAAGTTGGTATTTTTGAACAACCTCTACCATTTTACTAGATAAAGCTAACTCATAAGGCTGATATTGAAATAATGGATACTCTTCTATTAAAACTTGGTGAAAGTGTAAATTATGGGATAAGAAATCTAAACGAACTGGTTGGTTATAAGTAATAAAATGTACTTCGTGACCTTTATCTGCCAAAGCCATTCCTAGCTCTGTAGCCATTACACCACTACCTCCAAAAGTTGGATAACATACAATTCCTATTTTCATATTTTATTAAAAAATTACATAATTAAAATAAAAAGACGACATAAATTCTAAATCTTTAGTTGCAAAGGTACTGGTAAACTTACATTCGAAATCTAAATAAAAGCATAAAAAAAGTTTCTCAATTTAATTGAAAACCTTCTTTTTTATTTGTGCGGTGGTTTAAATAGTCAGTTTTATTTTTATTTCATAAAAATATTCCACAAGGATTTCCTTCCTTTTGAAAAGATTAAGATGAACTTTTAATAGTCTCCTATAGTTGCAAGATTCTGGTTCAAAGCACTTTCTAATTGTGCATCACTAGGCGCTTTACCATGCCAAGCGTGAGTACCCATCATAAAATCAACTCCGTTCCCCATTTCTGTATATAATAAAATACAAACTGGTTTTCCTTTTCCTGTTCGTGCTTTTGCTTCTTCTAAACCCTCTAAAATTGAATCAATATCATTTCCTTTTTTCACTTCTAACACATCCCAACCAAAAGCTTCAAATTTAGCTTTGATACTACCCATTGGTAACACATCATCTGTAGAACCATCAATCTGTTTTCCGTTTAAGTCGATTGTAGAAATTATGTTATCAACTTTTTTTCCTGACGCATACATAATTGCTTCCCAGTTTTGACCTTCTTGCAACTCACCATCCCCATGTAACGTATACACTATTCTATCATCATCATTTAATTTTTTAGCTTGAGCAGCTCCTATACCAACTGACAGTCCTTGGCCCAAAGAACCAGATGCGATTCTCACTCCAGGCAAACCCTCATGAGTTGTTGGATGCCCCTGTAAACGAGAATCTAACAATCTAAATGTTGCTAATTCTGATACTGGAAAAAATCCGCTATGTGCCAAAACACTATAAAAAACAGGAGAAATATGTCCGTTAGAAAGAAAAAATAAGTCTTCATTCTTCCCATCCATCTCAAAATCTGTCGAATATTCCATTACTTCTTGATATAAACAAGTAATAAACTCTGCACACCCTAGAGAACCTCCTGGATGACCAGAATTTACTTTGTGTACCATTCTTAAAATATCTCTACGAACTTGTTGTGTAAAATCCTGTAATTGTTTTGTTGTTGGCATTTTATGATTTTATTTTATGGGAACAAAAATACAAAAGTGATTGTATATGAATTGAATTAATAAATTATTTATTTGGGATTTATTAACAGAATTTTTTAGAACACGGATTTCTAGAATTATTATTTTCTAAAAGCACTAGTTCTAGTGATTCTACTTTTTTTCAGAATTGTATTGAGAACTAATTAAAGTTTCAAAATATCATACTTGAAAATTAATTTTATAATTTTAAATGTTGAATTTACAACTAAAAAAAAATCAAGTTTTCTGTTTCTTCTTTTTTGCAGCAGGAAACAACACATTATTCAAAATCAAACGATACCCTGGTGAAGTTGGATGCAAATCTAGTTCCGTTTTTGGGTCGCCAACTCTATGCGTATAATCTTCGGGATCGTGACCGCCGTAAAAAGTAAACATTCCTTTTCCTTTGGTTCCATGAATATAACGTGCTTCTCTATTTGTTCTATTTTCACCTAAAACCAATACGTTTGTTTTTACGGTGTTTCTATCGAAAGAAGTAGTTTGACCCATAAAACCCTTTACTAAAGTGGTATGATTCTGTGTGAGCATGGTGGGAACAGGATCCCATTTTGCAGAAAATTCTATCAAAGAAAAATAATCTGATGTTTTGGGAATTTTACGTTTACGGGTCATATCAATCGTAGAAAACTCATAGGTTGTAGGGTTTCTAACCAAATCAAAATCTTTAAAAGCCAAGGTTTTATTGTAGTTAATTTTTGATTGATAATCGGGTGTTGTGGCGTCACCATCGAACATTGCTTCTGCAATATCGACTCCTTCTGCTGATAATGCGATATCAAAACTATCGGTTGCAGAGCACATTGCAAACATAAATCCGCCGCCAATTACATAGTCTCTAATTTTTTTTGCGACTGCTAGTTTTTCTTCGGATACTTTGTCATACCCTAATTCAGTGGCTAATTTCTCTGAACTTTGTTTCGCTTGAATATACCAAGGAGCTGTTCTAAAAGCTCCGTAAAATTTACCATATTGACCTGTAAAATCTTCATGATGTAAATGCAACCATTCATAGATTAATAACTTATCCGCTAAAACGTCTTTGTCGTAAATGATATCAAAAGGGATTTCTGCATAGGTTAAAACCATCGTTACGGCGTCATCCCAGGGCATTTTATCTTTAGGCGAATACACCGCAATTTTTGGTGCTTTTTCCAACGTTACTGCATCTTGATTAGACGAAGGTGCAGAAATTTCTTGCAATATCAATTGCGATTTTGCATCCGAAATTACTTCATAAGAAACACCTCTAATTTTACATTCGTTTTCGATGGCTTTGTTATTTTCTATTAGAAAGGCGCCTCCATCATAATTTAATAACCATTTCGATTTTAAACCAGCTTCTAATCCGAAGTAAACAATTCCATAGGCTTTTAAATGATTTTTTTGATTATCGTTACTCATAGTCACATAAATAAAAGACGCCCAGATTGAGTTTGAAATTAGTAAGAAGACCAATATTGTTATGAGTTTTTTCATCGATAAAATTATCTTTTTAAGTTTTTTAATTATTATTGGTTCTAAACCAAGCTAACGTATGGGCAACTTTACTAATTAAATTACTAGGCTTTCGAGCAATACCGTGAGATGCTCCCGGAATTTCTACCAAAACTGTTTCAATTTTCCGCAACTTTAAGGCATGGTATAATTGTTTTGCTTCACTTGGAGGAGTTCGTAAATCGTTCATCCCAACCATGACCATTGTTGGTGTTTCTATATTACCAACGAGTGATATTGGAGAAAATTTCCAATAAGTTTCAAAATTCTCCCAAGGTTGACCTGGATAACGTGAATTCGCATATCCAAAGTAATTATCGGCAACCAAGGTTTTACTAATCCAATTCATCACTGGTTTTACAACAACAGCGGCCTTAAATCGGTTGTTTTTCCCAATCATCCAAGCAGTCATTATTCCTCCTGCACTTCCGCCTGTTACGAATAATTTATTGGTATCCACAATTCCTTTTTCAATCAAATAATCTACACCATCCATCACATCATTATAATCTTGTCCCGGATAATTATGATACAACAAGTTGGCAAACTCCTCTCCATAACTCGTGCTTCCCCTGGGATTTGGATAAAACACAACATAACCAGCTGCCGCATATAATTGAATTTCTGCTGTAAAACGATCGCCATAATTTAGAATTGGACCTCCATGGTTTTCTACCAATAACGGATATTTTTTTGAGGCATCGTAAAAAGGTGGTTTTACAATCCAACCCTGAATACTTCGTCCATCATAGGAAGATTTGTACCAAACTTCTTCTGTTTTTCCTAATTCCCTATGACCTAGAACATCTTGGTTTAAATTCGTAATAAGTTTAGATACCTTTTTATTCTCAAGAACGGCTAATTCTGCTGGATATTCTGGTCTTGATTGTGTGTACACCAAAGTTCCATTATTTGCAACGGAATACGATCCTGAAGCGTAGGGTCTGCCTATTGTTGTTCCTCCTAAATTATCTGCCAGCTTTACTAATTTTCCGCTCGTAGAAATATATGCTACTTTAGAATTTCCTTTTTCATCAAATGTACAATACAACCCTTTACCCGCAGTATCCCAAGAAATATTTGAAATACTAGTATCTAAATTCTTAGAAATTACCTTTCGATTACTTCCATCTGAATTCATCAGGTATAATACTGTGTTTTGGTGCGCTTGTGCTTTATCTTCAAATCCTAAAAACGCAATTAGTTTTCCATTAGGAGATACTTTGGGTGCATAATCGGGACCATTTTGTGCCGTTAAAACTGTTATAACTTTAGTCTCTATACTTACTTTATAGACTTCACTATTTCTGAAATCATATTCCCAATCTTCAACTCTATTGGCCGAAAAATAAATTTCCTTGCCATTAGGCGAAAAAGATAAGCTACCTCCATGATTGTAATAATCACCAGTTATTTGTCTTGGAGTACCTCCTTCCGAAGGCAATATAAAAATATGAGTAAAACCTGGCTGCATGTATCCGCGACCATCTGCTTCATGTTTTAATCTGTCTGTAATTCTGGCAGGTTTAGCCCAAGCAGCTCCTTTTGGTTTCGAAGGCATTTTTACGATAACTGGTGGTTTTTCTGCTATAAACATTGTAAAAGCAATATGCATTCCATCGGGTGACCAAGAAAGATTTCCTGGTGACATTTCTAATTGCGATAATTTAGCAATTTGACCTGTTTTTACCCAAAACATATAAACTTCCGAGCCCTCATCCGTATTACTAACAAAAGCAATTCGATCTCCACTTGGCGACCATCTTGCTTGTGACTCACTTACTTCTCTAGAGGTTAATTTTCTGTGTGATGAACCATCTGTATTAATTATCCAAAGATTCCCTTTTGAATTATCTTTCATGATATCAAATCCGTTTCTTTTGTATATAATTTGTGATGCGTCGGGAGAAATTTGAGGATCTGAAGCCCATTCTAGAGAAAAAACATCTAAAGGTTGGAAAGCTATTTTTTGTTCTTGTAAAAATACATTTTGAAAACCGAGAAAAAATAGTACAAAAATTAAGAAGTGTTTCATAATCTTATTATTGAATTGATGATTTAATTAGTTTCTAGTTTTGGGATAAGAGAAAAGTAAATATTGTGAGGTGTTTTTCATAAAGCGTGTATTACAAAGAATTTAAAAATTCATCGGGAGACATTACAGGAAGTGTAGCTTTTTTAAAATCTTTTGCATTTCTAGTTAAAATAATATCGCAATTGGATTCTACGGCGTTATAAAACTGAAGGGCATTTTCAAAATCAGAAAAATAACTTACTGTTGCATAAGATATTGGTGAAACAATGATTTTAAATTTATTGCTTTCTAAAAATGAGAGCACTCTTGCAATTGAGTCATAAAAAGAAATTCTTTCGCCTAAAAAATCTAGCATCACATTTATGTCTAAAAAAATACGTTTTTTCATTTGTACTTCTATAAAAGATACTCCCTATAGACTTCTCTTGCATCAAAATAGTAGGAAATACTTACTCCTTTAACAATACTTATTACAAAAGGAGAATTTTCGAGCTCTTTCTTATTCGTATTGTCTTTTTGAGTTAAAGAAGCCAAATAATTTTCAATCAATCTTGATAAACTTACTTGATTCTTTTTAGCATACTCTTTTGCTGGCTCGATAACGGATTTATCTAATTTTAATGTTAATTTAGTATCCATGATCACTATCTATACTTACAAACATAATGAATTATTACGTATTAATTTTTATTAAAATGTTAAGAATTATGAAAAATAACGATCTACCAGTATTCACTTTCTTTTTCTATATCTTTTTAAAGAATTAATCTTCAGTTTAAATAAACTTTATTTTATTTAAACTCTTGATATAATTTCTTCATAAAAAAAATAGGAAATTTTGTTTTTTGTAAACAAATCTATTAAGATGAACTGATACTAATACTTTTAGACTTTAATTATACTTACTAAACTTCCAAAAACTAAAACACACAACTACTTTAAAGCAATTGTGTATTTCTAAAACTTTATGAATTCTTTACTAGGTTAAAATGGCATGTTGTCATCATCCCCAAAAGCATCTTTAGGCTCAATTCTTTGATCAGGAAAAACATCATCCGGAAAATCGGCATTCATAGACGATTGGAATTCAGAACTAAAACCTTCTTCTAAATCAGAGAATTTGGCTAAATGTCCTGTAAATTTCAAACGAATATTATCCAAACCACCATTTCTGTGTTTTGCAACAATAAATTCTCCTTGCCCTTCACATGGAGTGTGTTCATCATCATCCCATTCTGTCATT
>JAWUYT010000039.1:0-30048 GCA_034110665.1 Polaribacter sp. | reverse complement strand
CCTTCAAACTGCGTACCATCTACATATCCTTCTCCTGATGTTTTAGAGAAAGAAACAGATGCTGCAAGACCATTGTCCATTAAACATGTTGATAATTTAAATCCATATTTTTGTAACCCATAATTACCAGTACTTGCTAGGATATTACCTCCTTTTTCAATGTCAGAAGTTTTTGATAAAATATTAATTGTACCACCAATAGAGGGCACAGCAACTTTAGCAGCACCTAAACCTCTTTGTACTTGCATTGCAGATGTAACATCTGACAAACCAGCCCAGTTAGACCAATATACTCTTCCGTTTTCCATATCATTAACAGGAACTCCGTTAATCATAACTGCTACATTTTCTGAATTGAAACCACGCATATTGATACGTCCATCTCCAAAACCTCCACCAGATTTGGTTGCATATACACCCGGTGTAGACTTTAAAATTTCAGGAAATTCTTGAGAACCTAATCTTCTTTCAATGTCCGCAGCTTTAATTGTAGAAACCGCAACAGGTGTTTTTCTATCAATTGCAAATGAAGTAGCTGTTAAAATTATTTCATCTAACGTAGAATCTTCCTCCAATTGTATATTTCCAATTTTGGTTTTTGCAGAAGAAAAAGCAATATTTTTGGTTTTATACCCAATAAAAGAAATTACCAGCGTTCCAGAATTTGACTTTGTGTTTAAAGTAAATTTACCGTCAAAATCAGTAGAAACACCGTTCGTTGTGCCTTTTTCTAGGATACTTGCTGCAGGTAAAGGTTGATTTGTTTCATCAACTATTGTCCCTGTAATTTTAGTTTGTCCTAAAACAGTAGCTGTTACAAAAAACAAGACTACAAATAATAAGTTTTTAAAATTTTTCATTGTATAATTATAAGTTTTGAATGTTATGCAAAATTGGAGTTTTTGAGCGGTTGGTATGTTAAGTTAATGTTAAGTTTTAACAAAAAATTAAGACACTAGAATTTAATAAAAATATAATCTATAACTTGTTAACAACTATTTTACAGCGTATTAGCTCACCGAATAAAAAGAGAATAAAAGTTAAAATTTTAACTATAATCCTCTTTTTATACCCGTTTTATTGGAAGCCTTATGTATTTAGTAATTTCTTAGCAAGTTCTTTGCCTAATTCGACTCCAAATTGATCGAAGCTATAAATGTTCCAAAGAATACCTTGGGTATAAATTTTGTGTTCATATAGCGCAACTAACCTCCCTAAAGACCTTGGAGTTAACTTCTCAAAAAGAATAGCATTACTGGGTCTATTACCCTCGAAAACCTTGAAAGGCAATAATGTTGAAATTTTATCTTCATCACCAGAAAATTTTAATTCTAAATGAACCTCTTCTTTACTTTTACCAAAAGCCAAAGCTTCCATTTGACCATAATAATTTGCCATTAATTTCTTGTGATGATCCGTTAAACCATATAAAGATTCTTTGTAACCAATAAAATCGGCAGGAATTAACTTGGTTCCTTGATGCACTAATTGCATAAACGCATGTTGCATATTGGTACCAGTACTTCCCCAAACAATGGTTCCTGTTTGGTAGTCTATTGTATCGCCATTTCTATCTACACCTTTGCCATTACTTTCCATAATTGCTTGTTGTAAATAATCTGGAAGTTTCTTTAGATATTGTGAATATGGTAAAACGGCCTCTGTTTCGGCCAAATAGAAATTGTTATACCAAATACTTATTAAGGCTAAAATTACAGGAATATTTTTATCAAATGGGGTGCTTCTATAATGGATATCCATTTCTTCTGCACCCTCTAAAAGCGCTTTGTAATTATCAAAACCTACGGCTAAACTGATTGATAGGCCAACACCTGACCACAATGAAAAACGACCTCCAACCCAATTCCACATTGGAAAAACGTTCTTTTTATCAATCCCAAAATCATCTACTGATTTTAAATTTGAAGAAACCGCTACAAAATGTTTAGGAATATCAAAAATAGTAGCTGATTTCAAAAACCAATTTTTCAGCGTTTCTGCGTTTGTAATGGTTTCTTGTGTTGTAAATGTTTTTGAAACAATTACAAATAATGTGGTTTCGGGATTCAGTTTTTTCATCACTTCTGAAACATGATCCCCATCAATATTAGAAACAAAATGTGTTGTTATTTGATTCTTATAGTATTGTAAAGATTCAACAATCATATCTGGCCCTAAATCAGAACCTCCAATACCAATGTTTACGATATCTGTTATAGATTTACCGGTATATCCTTTCCATTTTCCGGAAATCACCTTATTACTAAAACTTTTTATCTTTCTTAAAGCTGCTTGTATCTGTGGCTTTATATTTTTTCCATTAACGAAAACAGGATCTTCTGAAGTACTTCTTAATGCGGTATGCAAAACCTCTCTGCCTTCTGTTACATTAATTACTTCTCCGGAAAATTGCTTTTCAATCGCATCTTTTAAATCAACCTCATTCGCTAATTCTACCAATAAATTAATGGTTTCTTTTGTGATTCTATTCTTAGAAAAATCTACGAATAAGTCACCAAACTCTAAAGAGAAATCTTTTTTTCTATTTTCATCTTTATACAAATCTTTAATATTGATGTTTTTAATATCGTTAAAGTGATTTGTTAATTCTCTCCAAGCATTCGTTGAAGTAGGGTTGATATTTTTTAAGGCCATTTTTTAATTTTGTGCTATAATTTCTGTTACTTTTTTAGGTTTTTCCACAAGAACTCGATTATAATCTAGTTGATATCTTAAGGCTTTTATGAAATCAAAAAATATTGGCTTCACATCTTTCTTCATCGGTTTTGCCGCTGGTAATTTTTCTTTTAAAGGATCTACTTGTTTCCCATATTTCCAAAAACGATAACATACATGAGGACCACCTGTGTTTCCCGTCATACCTACATAACCAATAACATCTCCTTGTTTCACGAGCTGACCTTTTTTAACTTTTCGCGTTTTCATGTGAAGATATTGAGTAGAATAAGTGCCATTATGCTTAATTTTCACATAATTTCCGTTACCTCCTCTTCTTGCCGATTCTGAAACGGTGCCATTCGCTGTTGCTATAATAGGTGTATTTATTCTTGCTGCAAAATCTGTACCTCTGTGAGGTTTAATTCGGTTTCCATAATATGCTATTTTTCTTCTTAAGTTATATCTTGATGATATTCTATACTGAAATTTAATAGGTGATTTTAAAAATTGACTTCGAAGCATTTTTGCATTTTCATCATAATATTCATGAATATTTAAAATTGAATCCGCAAGAAAGCGAAATGCATATAAATCTTTTCCTCTGTGTTTAAAAACTGCTGACTTTACTTTACCATATCCAGCGAAAGTAGAGTCGTCAATAAATTTTTCTTCATAAACGAGTTTAAAAGAATCTCCTTTTCGAAGTTGATAAAAATCTAAAGTCCAAGCATAAATGTCTGCAATCGTGTACGTTAAATTTGGTCTTAATCCCAAACTATCCATCGCAGCAGATAGGCTAGAAGTAATAATTCCTTCAATTTCTTTTTCTATAACTTTAATTGGTTTTTTAAATCGAATTGCAGTAATTATGGAGTCTTTAAAATCTAAAATTGTAGCATTTATTTTATCATGCTTATAAATAAAAATCTGAGCTTTTTCAGTTGAATCTTTACTTGCTAATATGATATATGGTTTTCCAGCTCTAACTCTTCTTACATCAAAAGTATCTTTAACAACAGTCGCAATTTGATTTATTTTAGGATATAAAACATGATGTCTATCTAAAATTACCCCAAAACTTTCGCCATTTTTGATGGTGTCTTGAATTACATTATAATCATCGATTTTATAACCAAACCTTATTTCTGGTTTTTTTTCAACAACTACGGGAAGCAACTGTGGTTTTTTTTCTTCTTTAGTACAGGATGAAAAGTATAAAATAAAAGCAAATAAAATGACTAAATTTTTCAAAAAGTTGTAACGATTAAGATCAATCATCAAAAATACGAATAAAATTGATTTATTTTAAGCCTAATTAGATAAGTTCATAAAAGGATTGATAAAAAAATTTAAATTTTACCAAAAGGATTTGCTAAACCACTATACGCCTCTAGTTCTGCTCTTAAAGAACCTACAGCCAAAGAAGCTCTCATTTTAATAGGGATTTTATTAGCATCATCAGTGATCCAAATGGTAACACTTTCTTCTGCTTTAAAAATTCTACCCGACTGAACCAATGGCCTAAAAACTAAAGAATTAACTTTCCCAAATTTTGTTTTTAAAACCTCTTTTCCAAGAAAACGAAGTTTAAATGGATACACTTGAGAATCCATAAACATATCTAGTTTTATTTCATCTCCTTTTTTTAAATTTTTCGTATTAATATTTCTTAAGTAATAAAAAGAAGACACCATATCTTGCACATTATTAAAGGTGACAGAAGAATCTTTTTGATTTATGAAATCTTGTACATATGCTTTTTGAGAATTGTAATTAAAAGAAGTAATTCTATGTTTTTTGTAACCTCCTTCATCAATCTTTCTTGCAAAAAGATAAGGCTTTATAGTGTCTTTATCAAAATAGGACTCGTAGGTATCATCAACTTCAAAAAACCACTTTATCATACCAGAAGTCCAACCATTGCCTGTAGAGTGAAAAACTTTTTCACCATTTAATTCTGTCTCCTCAACCTTTAAAACTGCTGTACCAGCTCTTAAGAAACCACTGTAACTCATTTTAAAACGCAACGATTCTCCGCTTTTGAAGGCAACTTCTTTTACTTGACTAAAAGTAGCTGTTAAAAAAAATAACGCATAAATTAAAGGGGTGTAGTTTTTCATAAAAATCAAACTTATAAAAAAGTATTGACAATTACCATTCCAAAAACAAAAAAAGCAGGTTGAAGGGATTTGAAAACGCCTTTTTAACGAAAATTTTGGATTTTATTCCCAATCAAGTTGGGAATGATTTCTCGAAAGTGAAAATTTTGCTTACAACCTCAATGAAAATATTGAAAAATTCTTATAATTTAAAAGGTTCCCCAGTTTTTTAACTCTTCTTTACTCCATAAATAAGGATAAAAAATTCTTCGTTGATGTTTTGGATGCATGTATTTTCGCCAACTAGTGCCACCAGTAGCCTCTAAATCTTTTTCCTTTCCTCCTAAATATTTGCCTGCCGCATTATAATGAGACATTACCCATTTTACATTTACGGTATAATCATAATGGCGCATTGCCTTAATTAAATCCTCATTTTCTTGAACCTCTTTGGGAAGCTGTTTAAATTTTAAAGACAAATTAATATCATTATAATCTTCCATAAAATCGATAAAATCTCCCATATATTTTTTCTCAAAAAGATTTAATAAAGTCGATTTTTGCCCTGTTGTATAATTTTTACCTGCAGCTTGCCAATACAAATGATTATATGCATTTTTAAAAGACGAGTTTCTATCTATTGTATCTCTAAAACGAGCATCAATTAAATTGATAAGCTCTGTAGATGCAAATTCAATTTTACGATATTGCGCACTTTGAAATCCACTTGCTGGCGTTAGTGTATTTCTAAACTTTAAATATTGTTCTTTCTCCATACCCTCTGCCATTACATTAAATGAACTGCACAACATATCAAAATACCTGCTAATTCTGCCTAAATGCATTGAAAATTTATCTGCAGAAACTTCTGTGGTTTTAGCAACTTGATCTATTTCCCATAAAATCATTTTAAACAAGAGCTCGTTTACCTGGTGATACATGATAAAAACCATTTCATCTGGCAATGTTGTTCTAGTGATTTGCAGACCTAAAAGTGCGGCTGTCTGAATATAATCCCAATAAGTAATTGGTGTACTCCACAACAAACCCTCTAACATAGCGTCCACAGGAACACCGAGTTTGTCGTATTTTTCTTCAATTGCTTTTAAAATTTCTTTTCGTTCCATTTTTTTAAAATTCAAGATAATTAGCGTCAAGAAACACAATAAATTTTGAATTTTCGACTTGGGGCACAATTTAATATAAAAATTGAGATTTACAGAATTAGAGGCTCATTCAATATATTTTGATAATAGATTCTAGGGTTCTTGTGATTTTCAATTTACAACTATTGAAACTATAATTAACAAAGCTAAAACTATTAAAATAGCGTATATAAATATTCTCAAAACAAGATTTTCTTGTGTGAATTTTTCAATTAGATTAATATATTTTCTTTATTGATTTTTCATTTTGTTAAAAATAGAAAAGCAAGAAACAAGAACTTTATCTTGTTTCTCTTTTGTCCTGATTCTTGTTTCTGTTTTATCTTATTTCTTATTTTACAATGTTCCTCTTTTAGCCTGTTCCCTTTCTATAGATTCAAACAATGCTTTAAAATTTCCTGCACCAAAACCTCTTGCGCCCATTCTTTGAATCACTTCAAAAAATAACGTTGGTCTGTCTTCAATTGGTTTCGTGAAAATTTGTAATAAATAGCCTTCCTCATCGGCATCTATCATAATTCCTAAACTTCTTAATTTTTCGATATCTTCAGCTAATTCGTGACTAAATTCTTGCAATCTTGCCGGCACTGAATTATAATATTCTTCTGGTGGTGTCGATAAAAATACGATTCCATTAGCCTTTAATTGAGAAACTGTTTTAATAATATCATCAGTTGCGACTGCGATATGTTGCACTCCAGAACCTTCGTAAAAATCTAAATATTCTTCTATTTGAGAACGTTTTTTTCCTTCTGCTGGTTCGTTTATTGGGAACTTGATACGACCGTTTCCATTCGACATAACTTTACTCATTAATGCAGAATACTCTGTATGAATTTGTTTGTCATCAAAAGATAGAAAGTTTACAAAACCCATCACATCTTCATAAAACTTTACCCAAGTATTCATTTGATTCCATCCCACATTACCAACCATATGGTCGATGTATTTTAATCCTGCAGTTGGTGGATTGTAAGCTGATTCCCATTTTTGAAAGCCAGGTAAGAATGTTCCGTGATAATTTTTGCGCTCTACAAACATGTGCACTGTTTCCCCGTACGTATAGATTCCTGCTCTTACAACTTCACCATGTTCGTCGGATTCTAAAGTAGGTTTCATATACGATTTGGCGCCACGTTTTGTAGTTTCTTCATAGGCTTGTCTTGCATCTTCTACCCAAAGTGCAATCACTTTTACACCATCACCATGTTTTACAATATGATTGTTTATTTCTGATGTACTATTTAACGGAGTTGTTAAGATAATTTTGATTTTATCTTGTGTTAATACATAACTCACAGCGTCTTTAGAACCTGTTTCTAATCCTCGGTAAGCATGCGACTGAAAACCAAATGCTGTTTTATAAAAATGCGCAGCTTGTTTCGCGTTACCAACATAAAACTCTACATAATCTGTTCCTAACAATGGAAGGAAATCTTGTGCTCCTTCAAATATTTTTTCTAAACTGTAATTAACTGATTCTATTTTTTTATCCATCTTTTTGATGATTTTGCAGACCTCACAGGTTTTAAATACCTATGAGGTCTTTGTGTTTCTAAATTAGTTATTTCTCTATTATGAGCGATGTATAATCAAACAAGTTTGGCCCCGATTAAAACCTTTCGACTTCGCTCAAGACATGCTCTATACTTTTTTGTTTTTCACGAAAAAGATATAGTAAAAAGCAGGAAATAGCTTCAAATAATTATTATTTTAATAAACTATATAACCAAACGATTCTGCCCGAGTTTACCTTCCCTTCGGGAAGGCTAGGATGGTCTTTCAAGCCACGACTTATAATATTCTTGATCAGCAATTTTCATAGCTTCTTCCGTGACCTGTAAAGGTTTAAAAGTATCTACCATCACCGCTAATTCTTCGGTTTTTGTTTTACCAATACTGCGCTCTGCTGCTCCTGGGTGCGGCCCATGAGGAATACCTGACGGATGCAAAGAAATATGACCTTGATCAATGTCGTTTCTGCTCATAAAATCACCATCTACATAATAAATGACCTCGTCTGAATCGATATTACTATGATTGTAAGGCGCAGGTATTGAGTTTGGGTGATAATCATACAACCGCGGCACGAAACTACAAATCACAAACGCATTAGTTTCAAACGTTTGATGTACTGGTGGCGGTTGATGAATTCTGCCTGTTATAGGCTCAAAATCGTGAATTGAAAATGCATACGGAAAATTATATCCGTCATAACCAACCACATCAAAAGGATGTGAAGCATAGATCATTTCTATAATTTCGCCTTGTTTTTTTACTTTAATTAAGAAATCTCCTAATTCATTGTGCGTTTCTAATTCGTGCGGTCTTCTTAAATCTCTTTCGCAAAAAGGCGAATGCTCTAACAATTGCCCGAAGTAGTTTCGATACCGTTTTGGCGTATAAATTGGCGAATACGATTCTACAATAAAAAGTCTGTTATTTTCATCATCAAAATCTAATTTGTAAATAACTCCTCTCGGAATTACTAAATAATCTCCATATTTAAAATCGATATTTCCTAAATGTGTTCTTAACTTTCCAGTTCCTTTATGGATAAAAATAACTTCGTCGGCGTCCGTGTTTTTATAGAAATATTCTGTGGTAGATTTTTTTGGAGCTGCCAAAATAATGTTACAATCAGTGTTTGTCAACACAATTTTTCTGCTTTCTAAATAATCGTTTTCTGGCGGAACTTGAAACCCTATAAATTTATAAGATTGAATGTTATTTGATGTTGCGATTTTTGGTTTTACAGAATATTGTTTTCCGATTTTTTTGACCATTGTTGGCCTATGCTCGTGGTATGAATTGGTAGACATTCCGTCAAACCCAATGGTGCCAAAAAGTTGCTCGGAATATAAAGTTCCGTCTTTTTTACGGAATTGCGTGTGTCTTTTGAGTGGTATTTTCCCTAATTTATGGTAGAAAGGCATAGTGCTTATGTATTAATGAGTTCAGAAAACCAATGTAACAATTTGCTTTTTAAATAAGAATCGCTACATTTTTACATTGAAAATTAGTACATTAAATCCTCATTCAGGATTGCGCTTTATTAAAAACTTTAAGTATGTTAATAAGTCTAAATACATCTCAATCGTTTTCGTTGTGTTGCACAAATATAAGAAAAGAGAATTTATATAACTAGAAAGAAAAAAAAAACCCGAAACATAAATGTTTCGGGTTTTTATATCAGTCATTCAACCTTTTATACTGTTGGCAAACGCTCATCAATCATTTTTAATGGCATATCTCCCATTAAATCAAAAATATCGATAATATTTCTTACCGCGTCTTCTTCTTCTACTTGCTCCGAAACAAACCATTGCAAGAAAACTTCAGAAGCGAAATCATCTAAACTTCTTGCTTTCTTAAAACATTTATAAATAGATTGGGTCACTTGTATTTCTTGATCTAAAGATTTCTCGTAAATTTCTCTTAAGCCTTCAAAATCATTGTTTACCTCTGCAACTGCTGGCGATAAAGAAGCCCCACCTGCATCATTTACAAACTCAAAAATTTTCATTGCATGGCCTCTTTCTTCTTCTGCTTGCTTATAAAAAAAAGCTTTGCTATTTGTAAATCCCCGCTGATCGCACCAAGATGCCATTGCTAAATAAGAGGAAGATGTGTGCATTTCTAATGCTATTTGTTCGTTTAAAACATCCATTACTTCTGGATGAATTGTCATTTGTCTTCTTATTGCTACTTTCATATCTAAAACCATTTAAACAAAGGTACGTCAAAAAGAGGCTGATTGTAAGCGTGTGAAAAATTTAAAAGCAATCTAAATAGAGATAACAGATTTTTAAAAATCAGAAAAACAGTACGCTAATTCCTCTTTTAAATCTAATAACTTCGGAATTTCTAAAAATACCAAATGCTTTTTATCTGCAATAAATAACAATACAAAATTTTCATTTTGAATGATGTTTTCTAAATTCTCTAAAGATGTTAAGAGATTAATTTTATTTCTTACTTGAAGTACTTGTGGAAAAGTAAGCGTCATTACTTTTTCGTCTATCTTTAATTGATAGTTACAAAAAGTAATTTTTGTAAGCTGAATATTAAAAGTTACATCACTTAATATTTCCATGGTGCAAATATAATTATTATTTAGAATAAATAAAGATAATATTTAATAAAAATATATTGAACTCCATGAAATCTTTTAAATGAAATGATCTACACCCAGTGATTGATATAGCGGCGTAAAAACCACAATAGCAATTATTACAAATACTAAAAATTTAATAAATGTTGATGTTGTTTTTTCTACAATAATAAAATTTGCTTCTGCTTTATTAAACTGCGGTAAAATATATTTTGATGAATACATTGGAATGTCTAATACTGATTTAGAATTGTTGCTTTCTGAGATTTGACTCTAATATAAACATAGCAATGAAAAAATTATAAACGAACCTAAAGCGAATATTAAAATATCATGACCCGATAAAAGCCCTTCATAAAAACTGGGAGTTGCATTAAAAGCGATCATAGTTTTATATTTTTATCTACAAAACAACATACTATTAAAATAGTAATGAGACCTCACAGAATTTTAAAACCTGTGAGGTCTATAATTTCTTATTCAATCTTTTTAATAACTGCTTTTGGCGCTTCTTTTCTTGTGCCGTCAAAACCATCTACACCACCAACGGTAGTGTATTTCATAACATACTTTTTATTCGGAAAAATACGTTTGTATGCGCTTTGACACATTAAGGTTGCTTCATGAAATCCACAAAGAATTAACTTTAATTTTCCTGGATACGTGTTTACATCTCCAATAGCATAAATTCCTGGAATATTTGTTTGATAATCTAAAGCATTGTCTACTTTGATGGCGTTCTTCTCTATTTCTAATCCCCAATTGCCAATAGGCCCTAATTTAGGTGATAAACCAAAAAGCGGAATAAAATGATCGGTTTCAATTGTAAAAGGTTCTCCTCCGTTTTGAACGATAGAAACTCCCGTTACTTTATCAATTCCAATAATTCCTTTTACTTCTGCCGGCGTTATCATGATAATTTTACCTGCATCTTTTAATTCCTGAACTTTATCTACGGAATCTAAAGCACCTCTAAATTCGTTTCTTCTGTGAACTAAAGTTACCGATGAAGCAACATCTGTTAAAAATATAGCCCAATCTAACGCAGAATCTCCACCGCCAGAAATCACTACCTTTTTATCTCTGTAAAATTCCGGATCGCGAATAATATATTCTACTCCTCTATCTTCAAAATCAGTAATGTTCGGAATTGGTGGTTTTCTTGGCTCAAAAGAACCCAAACCTCCCGCAATAGCAACTATTTTTGCTTGATGTTTTGTGCCTTTATTGGTTGTAACAATAAAAGATTCATCTTCTTGTTTTTCGATAGTTTCCGCACGTTCTCCTAAAGTAAAACCAGGTTCAAATTGTTTAGATTGCTCTAATAATTTTTCTGTCAAATCTCCCGCTAAAATTTCTGGATATGCAGGAATGTCATAAATAGGTTTCTTCGGATAAATTTCTGAGCATTGTCCTCCAGCTTGCGGTAGAGCATCTATTAAATGACAACGCAGTTTTAACAATCCTGCTTCAAAAACGGTAAATAATCCTGTTGGTCCTGCACCAATAATTAAGATGTCTGTTGTAATCATTTCTATTTTCTTTATCTAGTTAGACCTGACAAGGTTTTGAAACCTGTCAGGTCTTTTTTCATTCTCGTAAACGCGTTAGGGATTGAAGTGACATCCTTTTTTGTTTTTCTCAAAAAAGATATAACGAAAAGCCCAACCACGCTTTTTTTTGCGTGGGAACGCCCAAAAACATATTTTTATAAAGGTTTAGAAACTGACTTTTATCAGTTTATGCCACATTTATAACTTCTTCTATTTGTGGAGCATATTTTTTAATGGTTGCTTCAACGCCATTTTTTAACGTCATTTGATTAACGGAACAACCTGTGCAAGCCCCTTCTAATTGTACTTTTACGATAAAGTTCTCTATAGAAAGTAACTTGATGTTACCACCATCATTCATTAAAAAAGGACGAATTTCTTCTAATGCTTTCTCTACATTATCATGTGTTTCTTGTGCTGTCATATCTAAAGCCCCTCTTAATCTCTCCATTTCGACTGCGCTTTGGGCAGGCTCGGAAAGAAACTCAAAACGGGTATTTTGTGTTGTTATTTATTTCTTAAAAGTCTAATAACTTTATGTTTTCTTGCAATACTCAACTTCCATTTAAGAAAGAGAGTATGAACTATTTCTTATTTACGGCACTACAACCACTCATTGTAGTAATTCTTACCACTTCTGTTGGTGGCAAATTTTCATTTCTCTTTAATAATTGAGATAGCATCTCTTTGGTAATTTGTTTAAAAGACTCTTCTAAAGCAGTTCCGTCTTGCAATGCAACGGGATGCCCAACATCACCAGATTCCCGAATACTTTGTACCAAAGGAATTTCACCTAAAAACTTGGTATCGATATCATCCGCCAAATTTTTCGCTCCATCTTTACCAAAAATATAATATTTGTTGTCTGGTAATTCTTCTGGTGTAAAATACGCCATATTTTCGATAATTCCTAAAACAGGAACTTTAATACTCTCTTGCTGAAACATAGCAACACCTTTTTTAGCATCTGCCAATGCAATATTTTGTGGCGTACTTACCACAACTGCTCCATTAATTGGCAATGCTTGTACAATTGATAAATGCACATCTCCAGTTCCTGGAGGCAAATCTATCAACAGAAAATCTAACGCACCCCAATCTGCGTCAAAAATTAATTGCTTTAATGCTTTAGATGCCATGGGACCTCGCCAAATTACTGCTTGATTGGGATCTGTAAAAAACCCTAAAGACAGTAATTTAACACCGTAATTTTCTACGGGTTTCATTTTAGAACGACCACCTACATTTACAGACAGTGGTTTTGCTTTTTCAACATCAAACATAATATGTTGTGATGGTCCGTAAATGTCTGCGTCTAAAACCCCAACACTAAAACCCATTTTCGCCAATGAAACTGCCGTATTTGCTGTTATCGTAGATTTACCAACACCACCTTTACCTGATGCAATTGCAATGATGTTTTTTATATTGGGAATCTCTTTTCCTCTTATTAAATTCGGGTCTTCTTTTGGTGCAGACTTTTCAACTTTTAAATTGATTTTTACGTCAATCTTTTTGTCAATATTTGTTTGAATTACTTTCGTAATTTCAGCCTCAATCTTCTTTTTTGCTTGCAATGTAGGATTGCTGATCGTTACATCTACAATAACCTCATTACCGAAAGTAACCACGTTTGTAACGTTCTTATTTTCTATTAAACTTTTTCCTTCTCCAGGAGCGGTAATGGTTTCTAATATTTTATATATGTCTTGTTTGTTAAAACTCATAAATTATATTTAAGATTATTTTTATTTAATCTAGACTACAAAGATACATTTTAGCAACAAGAAAGTAAAGCGAATAAATTGCGATTATTGATAGATTGATAGTTGGAGTTTATGGAGCCTAGTTTTTAAGAATAATTTAAGTTTTTAGCCAACAATTCGAAAACTTTATCCAACCTAAATTTAGGTTTTTTTTAAATTATTTCCTAATTTTTGCTACATTAGGAAATATTAACACAATTCTTCTGAAGGATTCCAAAAAATATTTTCAAAATCTTGAATTTGATTTTCGATCACAACAATGCCTTCGTTTTCTAACAATTGTTGCATTAAGTTTGTACCCTTAAAATGATGTTTGCCTGTCAATAACCCTTTTCTATTAACCACTCTGTGTGCAGGTACTTCTTCTGTTTGATTATGAGAGTTATTCATCGCCCAACCTACCATTCTTGCCGATTTTGCTGCTCCTAAATAGGTTGCTATTGACCCATAACTTGTAACTCGGCCAAAAGGAATTTTGCGCGCTAGAACATAAACTTTATCGAAAAAATTATCTGATTCTTTCATTTTGTGAAGATAGATTTTTTTGTGATCGTTGTTCCACCGAGTTTTTTGAAGAAATGTAGAAATTTGCAAAGAAAAAATTGGATTATCGTCAAAATATCAGCAAACATAATATGTATCAATCTAAATTTATCGAGCAACTCAATGTGACCATATAGATTTAAGTTGGGATTTAAAGCAAGGTTCTTCAATCGCCGAAAATAACTTTTTTGAATGACAAAAATCCTTATTTGAAGTCATGAAGGAACTTGTATTTAAGAAATTACGAATACTTCAATCGAAACTGAATATACGTAATCGGTTTATCGACTTCTAAATATTGATTTTCGTAAAAAGTTTGGGTTTCTGTAACTTCTTTTGGTGCACCTTCATTTTTATATACAGTATGATTTGCATACAAAACTTCATGACCTTCACCCTGCAATAACCCCAAAGTGTACCCGTGCATAAATTCAGAATCCGTTTTTAAATTCATAATACCTTCATTATTTAAAATATGATGGTATTTCTTCAAAAAACTAGCATTAGTCATCCTATGCTTTGTGCGCTGAAATTTTATTTGTGGATCCGGAAAGGTAATCCATATTTCTGAAACTTCATTTTTAGCAAAAATAAAGTCGACCAATTCAATTTGAGTTCTTACAAAAGCTACGTTGCCAAGATTTTCATCGATGGCAGTTTTTGCTCCTCTCCAGAATCGAGCACCCTTAATATCAATTCCTATATAATTTTTATCTGGGTTTTTTCTAGCTAAAGCAATCGTGTATTCCCCTTTACCACAACCCAACTCAACAACAATGGGATTGTCGTTTTTAAAAAAAGAATACCATTTACCTTTCAAAGAAAATTTTGTAACAACCTCTTCTCTTGTAGGTTGAATAACATTGTTGAACGTTTCATTTTCTTTGAATCGTTTAAGTTTATTTTTACTTCCCAAAATGTAGAATTAAGCTCTGTCTTCTGTACCGTCCTTTGCAAACTTCTTTGATTCCTTCATCCAATATGCAAAAAGAAAAATCAATATCAATAGAAAGCCAAAGTTTGGTATGTTAGAAATCCACCAGCCCAAATCTGCTGAAGCGATTTCTGTACGAACCCAACTAAAGGGTAGAAATAAAATATCAGTAAATAAACTACCAATCCATTCAAAAATACTGCTTGCTATCATAACTTAATTATCTTTACACTGCAAAAATAACAAAAGAATCAATGCTAGCCAATTTTTTAAACAAATCTAAACCAATTAACTTCATTGCGTTACTGATTATTTTCTTTGTTGGTTTTATAAACAGTTTATATTTTGCATTTTTTACTGATGGTTTTACGGGCGATAAACTTCTAAAAAGTACAATTTTACTTGTATTTTTTTTAGTTATTTTTTTTATGTACAATTTTATCGTTAGTAAAAACAATCTAACATTAGACAATTCTTATGCCTATTTCTTCTTTATCCTTTTAGTAATGGGCATTTTATCAGACCTAATAGACGACAAAGCTTTAATGCTAACAGTACTATACTTTCTCTTTATTCGTAAAATTTATAGCTTACGTTCAGAAAAAAGAGTGTTAGAAAAGCTCTTTGATAGTGGTTTTTGGTTAGGTATTTTGTTTGTGGAAGAACAATTTTTTATACTATTTTTTGTGTTAATTTATATGGCCAGTTATTTGCATAAAAAAATAACAATACACACACTTTTAGTTCCATTTATTGGGTTTGCCACGCCATTATTTCTTTATTTCACCTACTTTTTTTGGTTTGATAAAACGGAAGAATTTACAAGTCTTTTTAAATTTAATCTTATTTTTGATATTCAATTATACGCACAAAAAAAATATTTTTGGTTGCTAAGTAGTCTTTTGTTTTTTACAATTATGGCGCTGTTTTTTAAATCTGCAAAGGCATTTTCCATAAATGATACTTTTAGAAAAAGTTGGATTTTACTAATTTCAAATTTTACAATCCTAATTTTTTTCTTACTCTTTCTACCTCAAAAAAATGGATCTGAATTAGTTTTCATCCTGTTTCCTATCTCCGTTATTTTAGCAAATGGGATTGAAATGATCAAGAAAAAAACACTAAAAAACAGCATTCTATTTCTCTTTCTAACTGGTGCTTTTATAGTCCGTTTTTTCTTATAACTTTTGACCAAAAGCCAAATCACCTGCATCCCCTAATCCAGGAACAATGTAACCTTTATCGTTTAAAGTATCGTCAATAGCAGCGATCCATAAATGCGTGTTTTCTGGAAAATGTTTTTCAATAAAATCGATTCCGTCTTTAGAACCTATAACCACAATAATATGCAATTCTTTTGGGGTTCCGTATTTTTTAATCGCCTCGTAAACTGCCATTAAACTCTGACCTGTTGCCAACATTGGGTCGGCTAAAATCAAAGTTTTATTCTTTATCTCTGGTGCTGCAAAATACTCTACAACGATCTCAAATTCATGGTTATTTTTTGGGTGATGTCGGTACGCAGAAATAAAAGCATTTTCCGCTTTGTCAAAATAATTTAACAATCCTTGATGCAGTGGTAAACCAGCTCTTAAAATAGAACACAAAACCAAATCATTATCAGATAATTGTACTTTCTTTTTCCCTAGCGGTGTTTCTACATAAACATCAGAATATGATAAGCTCTTACTAAGTTCATAACTTAAAATCTCTCCTATTCTCTCTATATTTCTTCTAAAACGCAAAGAATCTTTTTGAATTTTTTTATCTCTTATTTCTGCAATAAAAGTGTTTAGAACTGAACTACTTTCTCCTATATAATGTATTTTCATTTTACTAAATTCTAAAAACAAATGTAACATTATAAAACTTGTATCTTTAAGTATATTAAACATATGATATAAATGCCATGAAATATCATATATCAATTGAAGTAAACAAGACAATGACTTCGCCTCCAAATAAAATTTATCCGAATCAGGTTTTAAGAATACCAGTTTTCGTTGATTAATCACAAATTAGATAGGTAAAATAACGGCATATTTTAATTTATTTTAAAACGCTTTTTTAATTTCAATCTAAAATTAATCCGCAACTTTGCAAACTAATTTTTTAGAGTCTATTTTTAATGAATACAAGAACATTAGCGCTCATAGCTGTTTCCATAGCTACACTTATTTATGGTTTAAATTATACCATTGCCAAAGAGGTGATGCCTTTGTATATAAAACCTTTTGGATTTATTCTAATCAGAGTTATTGGTGCAACCGCCATTTTTTGGTTGGTAAGTTTGTTTGTAAAACCTGAAAAAATAGATAAAGGAGATTATAAGAAAATCTTTGTAGCTTCAATTTTTGGTATTGCCTTAAATATGCTGGCCTTTTTTAAAGGTTTAAGTTTAACCACACCTATAAGTGCCTCTGTTATGATGGTAATGTCACCAATTATGGTACTTATTTTTTCTAGTATTTTAATACGAAAACCCATTGGGAAGCAGAGAATTTTAGGTGTTTTTATAGGATTAATTGGTACTATTTTACTCATTACGTATGGTAGTTCTGCTACTGTAGCATCCACAAATAGTAATTGGGGCAATTTCTTGGTTTTTGTAAATGCATCCTCGTATGGTTTATATTTAGTATTGGCTAAAGATTTAAGTAAAAAATACCATCCTATTACGTTTATCAAATGGTTCTATTTATTTGGGTTGATTTTAGTAACCCCTTTTGGCTATATTGAGTTAACAAAAGTTATTTGGCAAAAAATACCAACCAATATTTATTGGAATATTAGTTTTGTAGTTATTTTTACAACCTGTGTTACCTATCTTTTCAATTTATATGGCTTATCAAAACTAAAACCAACAACAGTAAGTGTTTTTATTTATTTACAACCCGTAATTGCTACTGTTTATGCTTTACTTGTTGGGAGCGATACTTTAAATATGGTCAAAGTTTTTGCTACTATTTTCATCTTTTTAGGCGTATATCTTGTGACAAAGCAAGTAGAAGAAAAACATAAAGTCTTAAAAAAATAATTTTTATAAAATTTTGGAATGTTCTAAAATTTATCTTTCCGTAATTTCAGGTATTTGAACTGTGAACAAGTCTAAAATCAAACAAATAAAAAGGTATATTTGTCCTTCATTTAAAATATCGTTTATATGATTCAATCTATGACTGGTTACGGAAAATCTGTATTGCAGTTGCCAACAAAAAAAGTAACTATTGAAATAAAATCTTTAAACAGTAAAAACTTAGATTTAAACGTCAGAATCCCCTCTTATTACAAAGAAAAGGAATTGGATGTTCGCAAAAAGTTGGCAAGTACATTGGTACGAGGAAAGGTAGATTTCTCTATTTTCGTAGAAATGACTGCAGATGAAACTTCTACAACGATAAATCATGGCGTTGTAAAACAATACATTCAGCAATTAAGAAACATCGTACAAACAGGAAGTTCTGATGATTTAGCCTTATTAAAAATGGCCGTTACCATGCCAGATGCTTTAAAAACGGAACGTGAAGAATTAGATGAGAACGAGTGGAACCTCATCAACCAAAATATTGACGAAGCTCTTAAAGAAATTGTACAATATAGAGTGGATGAAGCAGCTTCTTTAGAGATCGATTTTAAAGAGAGAATAGCCAATATCGAAAAATATTTAGACGAAGTAAAAACATTAGATGCAGAGAGAATTGAAAACGTAAAAATTCGATTACAAAAGGCTATTGAAGATTTAAAAGTAGATACAGATGAAAATAGATTTGAACAAGAACTCATCTATTATCTTGAGAAATTAGATATTAATGAAGAAAAAGTACGTTTAGCAAATCATTTAGACTATTTCTTGCAAACGCTAGAAACACCAGATTCTAATGGGAAAAAACTAGGTTTTATTGTGCAAGAAATGGGCAGAGAGATCAATACAACAGGTTCTAAAGCTAATTTTGCACCAATGCAAAAAGCCGTTATTCAAATGAAAAATGAGTTAGAGCAAATTAAGGAGCAGATTTTAAATGTACTATAAGCGCTGCTTTAAGTAAGCTGAACTTGATTCAGCTTCTAACTAAAAACAAAGGATATTGAATTAAGTTCAGCATAACAAAATTAAGTATGAAAGATAATTTTGCAGGAAAGCTATTTGTATTTTCAGCTCCTTCAGGTTCTGGAAAAACAACCATTGTCCGCCATTTATTAAAACAAGATAAATTTAACCTAGAGTTTTCAATATCAGCTACTTCTAGAGAGGCAAGAGGTTTTGAAAGAAATGGTGTAGATTATTATTTTATCTCTATAAGAGAATTTAAAAACCACATTAAAGGGGATTCTTTTTTAGAATGGGAAGAAGTGTATCGAGATAATTTCTACGGAACTTTAAAAAGTGAAGTTGAGCGAATTTGGGCACAAAAAAAACACGTAATTTTTGATATTGATGTCGTTGGAGGTTTAAGAATTAAAAAGAAATTTCCAGAAAAAACTTTAGCTGTTTTTGTAAAACCACCCAGCGTAGATGAGTTGAAAATTAGACTTAAGAAACGAAAAACAGAAAGCGAAGACAAAATAAATATGCGCGTTGCAAAAGCTTCTATAGAGTTGGCAACTGCACCCCAATTTGACAAAATTATAAAAAATTACGATTTAGCAGTTGCTTTAAAAGAAGCAGAAGAATTAATGAGTGATTTTTTGGAGTTAGGTGAGTAAAGAATAGAGAAATAAGAGAAGAGAGAAACAAGGGAAAAGAACAAATAGAAATGCGATTAGAAAAGAGTACGAAATCTTTTTTCTATTTTCAATCATCTTAAAAAAATTATGAATAAAATAGGATTATATTTTGGCACCTTCAATCCAATTCATGTTGGACATTTGATTATAGCTAACTACATGGTAGAACATTCAGATTTAGATGAAATCTGGATGGTTGTTACCCCACATAATCCATTTAAAAAGAAAAGTTCCCTACTAGAAAATCACCATCGGTTTGAATTAGTTTATAAAGCTACAGAAAGTTATAAAAATATTAAACCTTCTGACATTGAGTTTAAATTACCACAGCCAAACTACACCGTTTACACATTGGCTCATATCTCTGAAGTATATCCTGATAAAGAGTTTAGCCTAATTATGGGTGAAGACAATTTAAAAAGTTTTCATAAATGGAAAAATTATGAAACTATTTTAGAACACCATCAACTCTATGTATATCCAAGAATTGCGGAAGGGGAAGTAGAACATCAGTTTAAAAATCACCCAAAAATTCATACAATTGATGCGCCAATTGTGCAGATTTCATCAACAATGATTAGAACCGGAATTAAAAATAAAAAGAACATAAAACCGATGTTAACCAAAGAAGTTTGGGAATATATAGATGAGATGAATTTTTATAAAAAATAGTTTCGCTATTTTTACGTTACAAACAGACAACACCCAGAAAAACATTTTTGTGAAAAAGCAAAACAAAAAAAAAGGCAAACTAAAACAGAAACTAACTGATAAATACAGATTGGTTGTGCTGAATGAAGACACTTTTGAAGAACGTTTTTCATTAAAACTATCAGTGCTCAACATTTTTGTTTTAGGCGGTGTACTTTCTTTTTTGTTGATTTTAATCACTACTTTTTTCATCACATTTACACCAATTAAAGAATTTATTCCTGGCTATTCATCAACAAATTTAAAGATAAAAGCGACTAAGCTTACATTAAAAACTGATTCCCTAAAGAAGAAACTAGATATTTTACACAATTATACAATGGCCTTACAACCCATTTTAACTGGAGAAATAAAGGCAAAATTTATTGATTCTATTCAATTAGAATCCGAGAGAATTGTAATAAAAGATAGTTTATTAAATGCCTCTCGAGAAGATTCTATTTTTAGAGAAAAGATAGAAAGTAAAGATCGTTTTCCGATTCAAAATAATGCATCATCGAATGTAAAAATTGTATTTTTCGCACCTTTAAATGGTATAATTTCTCAAGATTTTGATTCTAAAACAAAACATTTGGCAGTAGATATTGTTGCCAAAAAAAATGCTCCTGTAAAAGCTACTGCAGATGGCACGGTTATTTTTTCTGGATGGACGACAGAAACAGGAAACGTAATTATTTTAAAACATGCTTACAACTATATTTCTGTTTACAAACACAATGGAAACTTACTCAAACAACAAGGCGATTTTGTAAAATCTGGCGAAGTAATCGCCAGTGTCGGCTCTACAGGTGAATTGACCACTGGACCACATTTACATTTTGAACTTTGGAGTGATGGTTATGCTGTAAATCCTATAAATTTGATTGATTTTAAATAATGAGTATAAAATCTATTTTCGCGATTCCATTTGCCAAAATTGCCACTAGAAAAGTGTATAAATGGGCAAAAAAACCGCATATAACCCAAGATAAAGTTTTTAAAAACTTAATTGCGCAAGCAAAAAATACTGCCTTTGGTAAAGACCACGGTTTTAAAAATATCATTTCTTATGATGATTTTAAAAAAGCTGTAAGCGTAACCGATTACGAAGGCCTAAGACCCTATGTAGATAGAATGGTTGCTGGAGAACCTGATATTCTGTGGAAGGGTAAACCACTTTATTTCGCAAAAACTTCGGGGACAACTTCTGGCGCAAAATACATTCCGATTACTAAAGATTCTATGCCAACACATATCAAAGCAGCAAGAAATGCTTTGTTATTTTATATCGTAGAAAAAAACGACGCTAGCTTTGTCGATGGAAAAATGATTTTTTTACAAGGAAGCCCTGTTTTAGAAGATAAAAATGGTGTTCAATTAGGCAGGTTAAGTGGTATTGTAGCCCATTATGTTCCTCAATATTTATTAAAAAATAGGTTACCAAGCTGGGAGACGAATTGTATCGAAGATTGGGACACGAAAGTGAATGCGGTTGTAGAAGAAACTGTTTATGAAGATTTGTCTGTAATCAGCGGCATTCCTTCTTGGGTGCAAATGTATTTTGAAAAATTGATCGAAAAAACAGGGAAATCTATTTCAGAAACTTTTCCGAATTTTAACTTCTTTATTTATGGTGGTGTAAACTTTGAACCTTATATAAATAAGTTTGAAGCTTTAATAGGTAAGAAAATAGATTATATAGAATTGTATCCTGCATCTGAAGGGTTTATTGCCTATCAAGATTCGCAAATAGAAAAAGGAATGTTATTGCAATTAGATTCCGGTATTTTTTATGAGTTTATCCCTGCCATTGAGTTTTATGACGAAAATCCGCAAAGAATTTGTTTAAAAGATGTAAAAATTGGTGTAAATTATGTTATTATTTTAAACACAACTGCAGGACTTTGGGGCTATAATATTGGCGATACTGTAGAATTTACATCCACAGCACCTTACAGAATTAAAGTTACCGGTAGAATTAAACATTTTATATCAGCTTTTGGTGAACACGTTATTGGCAAAGAAGTAGAAAAGGCTTTAAATGATTCCATTTCAGGAACAAATATTAATATTAGTGAGTTTACCGTCGCTCCACAAGTAAATCCAACAAAAGGTTTACCTTATCACGAATGGTTTATAGAATTCACCGACGAGCCAGAAGATTTAGAAAAATTTTCAACACTCATTGATACTTCTATGCAAGCGCAAAATATGTATTATTTCGATTTAATAACGGGTAAAGTTTTACGCCCGTTAGTGATAAGAAAAGTAAAAAAAGGTGGTTTTCATGAGTATATGAAATCAATTGGCAAATTTGGCGGACAGAATAAGATTCCCCAATTATCTGATAACCGAAAAATTGCAGATGTTTTACAAAAATTTCTAGTGAAAAAAGACGAATAATTACTAAAAATGGATCGAGATTTTTTATTTTTGTAGCACATTTAGCAGCAGACAATAATGTGTATTATTTGTCATTCCGAACGAAGAATGGGGAGAAAGCTCTTACAAGAGAGTAACTCTATAATAAATTTCTCATTCGCTTTTTAGCTCAAACCGACACTATCAACAATAAAAAAAATGAGTACAATTAGAATTACCAAGCGATTTAGTTTTGAAACAGGACATGCATTATATGGTTATGATGGAAAATGTAAAAACGTTCACGGACATTCTTACAAACTTTCTGTAACCGTTTCAGGAAAACCTATAGATGACAATACCAACGTAAAATTTGGTATGGTCATTGACTTTAGCGACTTAAAGAAAATTGTAAACGAAGAGATTGTAGACGTTTTTGATCATGCAACCGTTTTTAATAAAAATACGCCTCATATCGAATTGGCAAAAGATTTGATGGACAGAGGCCATGATGTTTTATTAGTAGACTACCAGCCAACGAGTGAAATGATGGTGATTGATTTTGCTGAAAAAATAAAAATTAGATTACCCCAAAAGATCAAATTACATTCGATAAGATTACAGGAAACGGATACTAGTTTTGCAGAATGGTTTGCTAGTGAAAACTAATATGGATGCGAAGCAACTGCTTTTAACAATGTGATTTTCTTGAAGGTCTATTTACAGTAGTTACTTTTACTGAAGTCTCTATAAAAATGAGACAAGAAGAAGTAGTTGTTGATGGAATTACATCTGATCTGAAAGCCAGTATTAGTCTAGTAAGAAAATAATTATACATTTTACAAGTAAAAAAAGCTATCTAAAATTAGATAGCTTTTTTTGCAAGTTACTTTACTTCTAAAAAGTAAATTCACTAATCTTTTTAAAGTTTGAAATATCATTAAGATCCAATTGATATTGTGAAATACTGCCGTCTGAAATGATAAAAGCATTATTATTTCTGATGATAATATCAATAGCACCTACTGTTGGTATTTCTTCTAAATATTTTGAGTCCGAAGGGTCTGTAACATCAAAAATCTTTACACTGTCATCACACACTAAAAGATACTCTGAACCAAATAAACTTAATCCTTTCGGTTGCGTTAAACCTCTTGTATTTAATAATACAGGGTTTTCTATATCTGTGATATTATACGTTTTTAATTCATTTACCGAGCCACCACAATTCGCATTGCTATGCAATGTAACATAAGCATTTGTTCCGTTAGCAACCACAGGATCACAGGCTCTAAAATGATCTGATTGTGACATTTTTTTTGGTAATTCTGCGTTTGTAATATCATAAATATACATGGCGTTTTGGGAGCCAATAAATAAGAAATCATTGTAACTAAATAACGTTTCGATATCAAAACCAACATTAATGGTATTTACCTTAATAGGATTTGTAGCGTTATCAATATTAAAGACAGATAGGTTACTAAAATCTACTGTATATAAGTAATTTCCTTTTAAAGAAAACGTTGCCAAAGAGCCTCCTTGCCCTTCTGAAAATTCTGAATTTAAAGCAGAATCATTAGAACCTTCACCGCAAGACAACAAGCATAAAACGATGGTACATACTGTGATTATTTTCTTTATCATAACCTTTATTTTTGAGTCCAATTAACAACAACTTTACCCTCCTCATAAAACCATTCTCCATCAGGTGATTGTAGTTCAGGAAATACATTTTTAAGCCTTTTGCTCACAACGGTTGTTAACGTATTAAAATCGAATGTTAAAACCACCAAATCTGTTGCCTGATTTATGTAAAGCACGTTATTTCTGATTGCAATATCTGTTGCTCCTGGTGCTTTTAGAAATTTCTTTTTAATCGGATTTGAAGTATCTGAATTGTCAAAAATGTGAAAACCCGTTCTTTTATCATTAATAAAAATAAAATTATTTATAATGTATATTTTTGAAGCTTCTGTGACCTCTTTTTTATCTTGTATTTCAATTGAATTTTCAAATTCTGCCGTAGACAAAAAGATCGGCTCGTATCTAGAAAATACGGGATCTACAGAACCATTTTCATTGTTAAAAAAACAATTGAAAAAGGAAAAACAGCAAAACATTAATATTAATTTTCTCATAAATACTATTTTTACCGGTGTCTATTTAAATTCTATATTTTGTAGATGAAAGAATTATAAAATGGTTGCGTTAAATGTTGATAAAAAATCAGCTACGGGGTTAAACTAACCATTTTTCAGGAATATGTAGTACTATTTTCCATTAAATGTATTCATGGTATTTGCCAAACCAGCTGTACCAAAAGAAGTAATTATTTTTGCAGATGTTGGTAAACGTTCAATTAATAAACTAGTTTCTTCTTTATTCCATTCTCCAAGTACAAAATCTACCTGCCTTCCTTTAGAATAATTGCCACCAACTCCAAAACGAAATCTTGGATATTTGTTGGCCCCTAGTTTCTCTTGAATATCTTTGAGTCCATTATGCCCGCCGTCACTTCCTTTTGTTTTAATTCTTATGGTTCCAAAATCGATATTTAAATCATCCGTAATCACTAATAAATTATCAACGGCAATATTTTCTTTGTCCATCCAATATTTTACAGCTTTGCCGCTTAAATTCATATAGGTACTTGGCTTTAATAGGATAAAAGTTCTTCCTTTATGACGAAAAGTTGCAACATCTCCTAACTTTTCTGTTTCAAAAGTCACTTTATACTCAGCCGCAACCTCATCAACAATTTTAAAACCAATGTTATGCCGAGTATTCGTGTATTTCTCACCAATATTACCTAGGCCGACAATTAAAAATTTCTTCATCAATTCTTCTTTAGTTTCTTTACCAAACCCTAAAAGGTTTTTCAAAAATGTACTGCTATTCATTCTTCAAAAATAAGAAGAAATAAACAATATGAAACGAATTTAATAAATCTCTGAAATACATACTAAAAAGACCCTGAACTAAATTCAGGGTGTAAAAAAAGCGTTACAAATTTGTAACGCTTTTTATGAATTATGTTTGCAAAATTTATTCTGCAGCTTCTTCTGTAGCTTCTTCAGCTCCTTCTTCAGTCTCTTCAGTTGCATTACGAGAAGTTCTCACTTGAACAACCACGGTGTTCTCTGGGTGGATAAAAGTATATTCATCATTTAACATTGATGATACAAGTAATTTACTTCCGATTTTTAACCCTGAAATATCAGCTGTTACGAAATCTGGTAAATTAGATGGTAATGCTTTTACTTTTAATTTACGATTTGTAAAACGCAAAGACCCCCCATTTAATACACCTGGAGAAGTCCCTGTTAATCTTACAGGAATCTTCATTGTAATTTCTTTATCTTCGAATAATTGATAAAAATCTACATGAATAATTCTATCTGTTACTGGATGAAACTGAATATCTTGCAATATTGCAGGTATTTTTTGACCATCAATATCTAAATTTGCTGTATATACGTTTGGAGTAAATACTAAGTTTTTAAACGTTTTTTCCTCTGCTGAAAAGTGTATTACTTTTTTTCCTCCGTATATAACGCAAGGAACCATACCAGCATTACGTAAGGCTTTAGTAGCTACTTTGCCCACGCTTTCTCTTTTTGATCCTTTAATTGAAATTGATTTCATTACTTTTTGTTATTATTTATTTACATTAAAAATTGTCCACTAATTGAAGTATTGTCTTGCACTTTGTGCATAACATCCGCAAATAATGGCGCGCAAGATACAACTTTTATTTTGGAGGTCTCTTTTTTAAGCGGAATACTATCTGAAACAATCAATTCTGTTAATCCTGAATTTTCGATCTTTTCATAAGCGCCCCCAGAAAGTATGGGATGCGTACAAATTGCACGTACGCTTATCGCACCTCTTTCCATCATTAAGTTTGCTGCATGCGCTAATGTACCCCCTGTGTCAATCATATCATCAACCAAGATCACATTCTTTCCTTTTACATCACCAATTAACTCCATGTGTTCAATAATATTAGCCTTCTTACGTTGCTTGTAGCAGATTACAACGTCAGACATTAAGTGTTTCGAATATGCGTAGGCTCTTTTAGAACCTCCCATATCTGGCGACGCAATTGTTAAGTTATCTAATTTTAGACTTTTAATATAAGGCATAAAAATAGTGGATGCGTATAAATGATCTACTGGTTTTTCAAAAAACCCTTGAATTTGATCTGCATGTAAATCCATGGTCATAATTCTTGTAGCACCTGCAGATTGCAATAAATTAGCGACTAATTTTGCGCCTATGGCAACTCTTGGCTTGTCTTTCCTGTCTTGTCTGGCCCAACCAAAATATGGCATCACAGCGGTTATATGTCTTGCAGATGCCCTTTTTGCAGCATCTAACATTAACAACATTTCCATTAAATTATCTGCATTCGGAAATGTAGAACCAATTATAAAAACACGTCTTCCACGAACAGACTCTTCAAATGCTGGTTGAAACTCACCATCACTAAAATAGGTTGTATCTACTTTACCTAGGGTTATATTGTATTCTTTCGCTATTTTTTCTGCTAAAACGATACTTTGTCTGCAAGCAAAAAGCTTTGGCACAAGTTGGCTGGTTGTCATGAAATAAAGTTTTTTTTTGTATTATTGTTCAAATACAAAAATAGAATTTATTTATTAAGTTTGAAGTTAAATTTTTCAGTTTAAAAACTAAAAATATTCAGTAGCTTTGCAATCTCTTAAAATAAGAAGAAAGATTCTTAATTTAGGGCTACTATCACAAAAGAGATGTACCTGTCTACAACTCTATATAGGCTCAAGTGGCGGAATTGGTAGACGCGCTGGATTCAAAATCCAGTTTTTTCGGAAGTGCGGGTTCGATTCCCGCCTTGAGTACTATTTTTTTTCAAGAACTCAACAACCATAAGGTATTGGTTGTTGAGTTTTTTTTATAGTCTCGACTTTTTTTTATTAGTGTCTTAAAAAGCATTTTAAAAACAAGTATTTACTCCAGCATAAAACAAAGTTGATAGTTGACGTTTCTGTAATTGGTGGCAAGTGAACGCTGGACCATCAAACAAAGCTGATAACGGACGTTTCTGCAATCCGTGGCAGTATTTAATCTAAATAATTACCGACCAAGAAAGTCCTCAAGGACGCTCGCAAGAAGGCTAGAACTAGCAATAAATTATATACGTTGTAGTGCGTATGTTTTTTTTTATTGTATATATTTTAATAGTTTTTCCACAAATTCATTCATGTCATCTTCTGGGCAAACATAAAAAGATTGCAATTAATATCAAGACATAATTGTTTTTTTCGATTATCTCTTTCTTGATTTTTTATAAAAGCTTGTTCTCCTCCAAAAAAATCAATAGGTTTCTGATGTTGAATCCCTTGATATTCAACTGTTATATTTAATTCAGAGATGTATACATCAAAATGTTGTAACCCTGACCATTTAGGCTTACCATGTTGAACAATAATTTGGTTTGGAAATTTCTCTTTTATTTTTTGATATAAAATAGTTTCAGATATCCAGCCTTCCCCGACTTTAGGTAATCCGTTTTCTACTCTTAGAAGGTTTTCTAAATCTCTTAATAAAAAACGCACTTGTACCTCATATGGTGTATGATAGTTTTTTTCATTTACATAGTGTCGTTCATAGTATAAATATTTTGTGTTTGAAATATCTTTTTTGTCGGTTTCGTTTACATTAAAGCTTTCTACATCTGCAATTAGATTTTTTTTAGATTCAGAAAATACATCGTATGGATTCCAACTTATAAAAGTTTGGTTTTTAGTTTCTCTATAATAAAAATAGTTTTTTCTGTTTTAATATTACTGAAATTGAAGACCGCTGCAAGGAGCCATCATTTTTTTATTTCACGAATAAACTGCTAGCATTTTTTTATAAATGTATAAAAAAAGCAGGATAACAATCCTCAATAATGGCGTATTTTACGAACTCTTTTGGGGGATGCGCATAAAAAAAGCCCATCTTTTATGAAGATGGGCTTTTAAAAAATAGTTGGTTTCTTATCTAGAAAGTCCTGCAGACTCCATGACAAGATAGGCAGTACCGCCGTCAATTTTAAAAATATTACCCCATTGGCCTCTAACCATTGTGTTGGTAGCTGTGTCTAACTGAGTCCAGTTACCATAGCCAATTGCTAATGAATCTCCAAGATATGTATACCCATGAATATTAGCGTCTAAAACCTGGCCATCGGCAAAAATTTCAGTCGCTTTAATCTTATCACGACCTAAAACGATTCCTTCTTTAGAACTTACATTTTGAATTGCATTTTCTGTAAAAAGCATCGATAAACCATCAGCATCTTTTTCATTAGCATACTTTATATAATCTGCTATAGAAACCTGTATTTTACCAAAATGAGCCTCCTTAGAAACAAAAGATTTGTCTAGAGAAATCAATTCAGTGGCAAGTGTATCTGTTTCATTAAAAACTCTATAGGCAGATTCTAGTAAAAATTTCACTTTACCATCTTTATATCGATACACATTGCCCCACTTACCAGTTTCTAAAGTTATATTGTTCGCATCTAAAATTTTAAAAGTTCCAGCGCCTATCAATATTTCATCAGACAACAAACGGGTCTCTATAATACTAACGCTAATATGGCTACTTTTAAGCTCACTAGCTTCTACAAAGGTTTCTGAAAATGAGTTTTTTATAGCATCACCACCCACTATTGGCTCTAAAGAATTAGAGATCATTCTTACGGCATCATCCGTAAACTCTCCAGAAAGACCTGTTGCATCACCCAAAGACCAAAGTCCAATAAAACTTTCCGTAGACCCAGCCATTAGGATTTTAGCATCTAAAATTTTATCTGCCTTTTGCTCTTTATTTTTACAACCAAAGATGATGAATAGCCCTAATAAAAGGCTTGTACTTACTATTTTTTTCATTACGAATAATTTATTAATTAGGAAACAAATTTAAGTAAAAAAAATAAAAAAATATCGTTTTTCTAATCTTTAATCAAACCACAACACCTATTAGCTCCGTCTATGAACATAGTCAAATATCGTTTTTTCTAATCTTTAATCAAACCACAACTAGAGCCTACTATTAGTGGTTAATAATGCGAATCAAGGGTTGAAATAAAAACAAAAAACAAGCTTAATTAGTTGATAAACAACGACTTAAACTTGTTTAAGTTATTGATTTTTAGTATCTTAATAGTCAATTTTAACAAGATTATTTTGAATACAAATAGCAATAACAAGGATTATAAGTTAGTGAAAATATATGATTATGTCTGTAAGAAATTTAAAGAACACTTACAATTCGAACCGATGCGTTTTAGCAACATTAGTAACCCTAAACTTACAGATCAAGAAATTATTACTATTTATCTATTTGTGATGCATCATCAAGGAATTTTAAAATGACATAACTTT
>JAWUYT010000038.1:0-74503 GCA_034110665.1 Polaribacter sp. | reverse complement strand
TCTATTTAGTAGTATTGGAGCTGTGGCAAATGCTTCTTTTTCAGGGATTCTTGGAGATGTTGGTGCAAATGCAGGCGCTATTAGTGGTTTTGCAACTTCAGTTCAAGTCGGTTCATTTTACAATGGAGACGCTGCTACAGCACAAGCTAAAATAGATTTAGAAAACGCGTATACTCAATTGATGTTGATTCCGACTACGGTACCTTATCATACGCCAGCTTTTGGAAGTGGAGAAACATTGCAAGCAGGCGTTTATTCAACCCCAGGTGCAGGATCTTTAGCGGGAACGATTACTTTAGACGGTCAAGATGATCCAGATGCGATCTTTATTTTTAAATTTAATGGCGCTTTTGCAGCGGCAGCGCAATCAAAAGTAATTTTGAGTAATGGAACGCGACGATGCAATGTTTTTTGGATTTCTGAAGGAGCCGCTTCTATAGGATCTTTTAGTATGATAAAAGGAACGGTTTTAGCTCATGGTGGCGCTGCTACAATGGGAGCTGGTGGAAACTTGGAAGGAAGATTACTTTCTACAGGTGGAGCGATTGGTTTTAGTACTGGTGTTGTTTACACGGTAGTGCATGATGTTGAATGTGATTATAGCACAGATGTTAAAACAGCTGTTAAAACAGCTGTATTGAGTGTTCCTGATTTTATTGAAGAGACGCTAGTTATTTATCCGAATCCATCGAGAGGAGTTTTTAATATAAAATTAGCGATTTTCAATGTAGAAACAGAGATCTATCTTTTTGATACTGCAGGAAAGCTGATAGCACGTAAATCTATTTCTAAAGAAAATAATTCTGGAAATCTGATTAGAATTGGAAGTAATAATTTGTCTTCTGGGATTTATGTAGTTAAAATAATTACCAAGGATAAAGCAGTTACTAAAAAGATAATTGTTGAAAAGAGTAATTAAACAATGCTTTTTGATAAGTTGGGGGACTTATTAGATTAAAAAAACAGGTTAAGAACTTTCTTAACCTGTTTTTGCTTTTTATAGATAGCAATTTAAGCGTGTACAATCGCTGGGGAAACCTAAAATTATAATCAAATAGCTTTTTTTTAAACTATTTTATATCCAATATGTTTTCCGTTTTCTATTTCAATTTTCATTATTAAATTTTTTGGTTAGGTTTAAATTCTATATGTTTTTATTATTTTTTAAATGAGATACTATTTTTTATTTTGAATTATCATATATATATACCAATCTATGTAAAGTCATAAAAAAAACATTCTATTTAGTGCTTTCCATAATGTCGATAATTTTAAATGTTTTTTTTGCGCTTTAGATACCTTAAAATTATTTCAGATATGAAGGTATTATCTAATCTCATTTCTTTTTAAAAACTCTAACTAGTCTTTACTCACAAATTCTCTATCACCACCAAACGGATTGAATAACTACTCTGCCAAAAAGACAAATCTAAATCCGAATAGATATCAAAAGATTTAATAAGCTTTTTAAAAGTAACTTTTTTCTCATTGCACAAGGCGATAACAAAATAGAAAATGAGTTTTAATCTTGCTAAATAGATATAACCAAATTGTTATTGGGTTGGGCAAATACTATTGTTAGGATTATAAATATGTTTCCAGAACTATATGATATTTCATTTTATTAATTAAGAAAATTACCTATTGAATGCATTTGTAATATAAAATAAATTTAATTTTTGATATTTAGAAACATTTCTAAAAATAAAAAAGGAGTAATCCTTCTTTAAAAATACTGCTAAATCATTAATGATTAAAATTATGGAAAATTTGGATATTAACTCTAAAAAACCTTTTACATGTCCTAAATGTAGGGAAAAGTTAGATGAGAGATATTATTGTTCTTGTGAATTTTTACAAGAAGTTGAAACAAGTTAAATACCTTAAATTAAAACCACTCACGAAATATTGAGAACATCAATCGAAAATACTCGGAATTTTTTTTAAATTTTTTGGTAAGTTTCTAAAGCAATAGGAAGCGCAACCATTAGATTCATGAACTAATAGTGTTGGAGAGTTTGAAGGTTTTCCACTGACGATAATATTTGTTTTCCAATATCTGATATCAATAGTTTTACAGAAATTCAATATTTAACTCTTTTAATTTTTCGACATACAGATTTAAAATTTCTTTTTTTCCTTGTTTAGATTAGAACAATGAGTTCCCTTTTAACTTCAATTTGTTTTAAATAAGATAGTTTAAAAAATAGACTTAAATAAATGTTATTTAGTTATATTTTAAATTCTAAAAAATTTTACACTCATCTATTTTAAGTATTCCAAATTGCTATTGAAATATTGCTTTTCCAATAGTTTTATTTTTAAAAAGGGATGTCATGATATTTCATTTTAATGTTTTTTGAATCGTTTCTGAAAACAGAATTTATTGCATGGAAAACTTATTTTTATTGATTTGTATTTTTTCTAGATCTGTGGCAAATAATGGAAATACAGCTTATTGCTAAAAGAGAAAGTACAGGAACGCATGTTAATCAGGATAAAAGTTTTAAAACAAGAAAAATATTTAAATTAGTTTTAGTCTACAGACACTTTGCTATAAATTACTGGCACTTGTATTTTCCAAGTATTCCATAAAGTAGCATCATTAATTAGATCAGTCATAAAGTGCGCCACATTGATCCGGCTGACTTTACCAGCAGCAAAAATGTTACTTCTAGTAGGTAAAGCATGTATTTCATATGCTGTTATTTCTTCTTCATTGATTAAACCGTCGGGGCGAACAGCAACCATTCAATTAACTGATTATTTTGACCGATTTTAGTTTGCAAATAATCAGCAGCTTTTTCATTATCTACGTGTGGAGGCAACAACAAACGAAGTAGTGCTATAACTCATTTTTGACTCAAGCAAATAGGTTCGTTTAAATCTCGATTACGATTGCCTGTCGTGTTCATTAAAACAAATTTAGTTTGTTTTTTTTGAATTCTTAACCTCTATTGCCTTGCAGAGTCTTCGAGTAACATTTGTGACAAGTTTTTGCGGTTGTCCATAGATACCTTTTAAAGTCATATTATGTCCAATACAAGAGACAATTACCTGACATCCATCCTGTAACATATTCTATCATCTCAAAATCGGTAAATTCTAAAAGAAAGATTGAAGTCGGCTAAAACAACGCATAAAAAATAGAACATGGTCTATTTGACAAATGATGTAGCTTGATTTAAAGTCATTTTTTTTGCAACTTCGCTACTTCTGTTGCATTCATTTCAGTAACTTTTATAATCGAATACTTTTACTAAACTCCATTCAGTATTAAAATATTTGATATCATTAAAGTTTGCGTTCATAAAGCAAATACTTTTCTATTTAAAAAGCTAATAAAAAAAATAAGAAACGTTCATTGTTTTACTGATAGACCAAATTAGAAATTTCAGCAAAAGGAGTTTTTTATCACTGGTTTATACACGTTCATCAAAAAAAATAGCACTTCCCTCCTTTCTTTTATCAGTTTACTGTATCAAAATGAATATGATACATCATAAAAATTTCTATTAAATGACGTTGTATAAACACACAAGAACCCTTCAATTCTTTTAATTATACCTAATTTAACTTGCTCAAAGTTTATGCATTTGAGGCTCTTAAACTTTAATTAGAAGAAGCGCAACAGATACTATTTATTTTATCACCTTAACACTTAAAAATTAAGGCACTAAAAATTCACCTGACCAATTGGTATCAATTCTAGAAAATAAAACTCGTAGATGGTTAGGACGCTTTAGACGTAAATATTCAATCGTATTGGGAATGAGTTTTACCGGACAGAAATAATTTTCTTCTGGCTTGTAACCTACATCATCAGGATTTATTATTGGGCTACCGGGCGCTATATTGGTGGTATAGTCTTTTCGAGATGCTGCTTGCACTGTATGCCAGTAACTTGCAATTTGTTCTGTATCTGTAATTAATTCGGCTTTTCCTTCAACCCGTATTTGCAGTAGTTTTTTAGAATCATAAAATAAGGCGCTAAATGCAGCATTATTTTGAATATCTTTTATTTTTTGAGTTCTTTTGTCAGTATAAATTACCAAACTTAAGTCTAACAATGTCTTTCGCAACACAACCGTGCGCTGCCTTGGTTTACCATTTTCATTGGTAGCCAAAACGAAATATCGAAAAGGATGTCGTTTTTTTGAATGACCGTTAATAAGTTCTCGTTTGGCTTCTTCTAGGAGTTGATTTTTCAATTGTTTGGGTTTAATTTAAACGTAGTTATACTGTTATGTTTTAAAAATATTTATATGTAAATATCTATTTAATAGTAATTTAAAAAATAAAAATCATAAATATAAGCTTCATCTTTTTTTATTTTAAGTAGAAAATGAAACGAACTTCAATTTTTAATAAAAATAAGCTTATTTATTTAAAAGTATTAACTCAATATTCTGTGTAATTTTTCAATATTTTTATGAAGCTATTAAATCAAAAGAAATTTTAATGCCTTGAATAACCATACCAGTGCCAATAATAGCGATAATTAAACCCATTATTTTTCCGATAACCGAAATAACATTGTTTCCAACAATTTTCACGATAAAATCACTTGCTCTAAAAGTAAGATATGTGAGCAGACTCATAAACCCAAAAATGGCAATCACTAAAAAGATTTGAATACTTTCTACATTCGCCACAAAATTCATTGCAGTTACAATGGTACCTGGTCCTGCTAAAATAGGAATCGCCAAAGGAGAAACAGCAATATCTTCCTTTGTATCTACAGTATCTAAACTCTTTACATTAGATTGTTTGGACTGTAGCATGTCAAAGCCAATAAAAAATATTAAAATTCCTCCTGTAATTTTAAATGCAGGAATGCTAATATTAAACAATTCAAAAATATATTTTCCTATCAAGACAAATACAGTAATAATAATAAAAGCAATGATGTTTGATCTTTTATTAATATCCCTTTTTACTTTTTTGTCTAAACCTTGGGTTAAAGACACAAAAACCGTCATGTTTGATATTGGATTGGTCATGGCAAAAAAGCCAGTAAATACAGTGATTGAGAATGTTATAAGATTATCCATTTTTATTAAAAAATTGAGCGGCAAAAAAACAGAAATAATTACTGTTTTAACGCATGTAATTTTCTTTTTTTAAATTAATTTCTGATCTTATCATAACGTTTTCTTATTGCTAATAAATTACTCCACACTCCTATTTTATTCTTAATCAAGAAGAATGAAAATACTATTTTGAAAATCACATAATTTCAATTCAATAAAGCGTATTATATTGAATTATCTTTAGATATTTAGAAAGTGAAACTTTAGATCTCTTTCCTCAAAACCTCTAAAGGCGGACTTTTTAAAACGCTTCTAATATTACTCAAACCAATGAGTAAAACCAAGAGTGTGATTCCTGGTAGAAATACTAAAAACGGAACGATAGAGGGGCTAAAGGGCTCTTTAAATAACAAGGTTGCTAATAACTGGCTACTAATGAGCGATAATAAAATCCCCACCAAACTGCCGAGCACCCCTAAATACACATATTCAAGTGCTGTAATTTGCAGAATTTGTTTGCTCTTGGCTCCTAAAGTTCTTAACAACACACTTTCTTTGATTCGCTGATATTTACTGTTTCTCACAGAGCCTATCAAAACGATAATTCCTGTAAGAATACTAAAGAAAGCCATAAAATTGATGACCCATGATATTTTATCCAAAACATCTTCTACAATGGTAAAGATTTGTCTTAAATCTAAAATCGAAATATTTGGAAATTTTTTCACTAAATCTCGTTGTAAGTCCGCAGAACTTGCATCGTTAGGCACATAAGTAGTCAATACATTAAATTTTGGTGCTTTTTCTAAAACGCCAGTCGGAAAAACAATCGAAAAGTTCAATTGCATATTTGCCCAATTTACCTTTCTGATACTGCCAACAGTAGTTTCCATTAAAACTCCTTGAATATTAAAAACTACCGCATCGCCAATTTCTAAACGAGCATCTCTGGCAATATTATCGGCGATCGAAATTAAAATTGGTTGGCCTTGTTCTATTTGTGGTTCCCACTTTCCTGCAACTATTTCTTCGGATGCTATTAATTCACTTCGATAGGTGGTTCTAAACTCGTGGTTTAAAATCCATCTGTTCATGGTAGATGTAGAATCTTTGCGAATATCGTTCACCAATTTATCTTTGATTCGATGCATTCGCATGGTTACAATCGGAATATTATCAATAACGTCTAATCCTTTCGGAAGAATTGTTTTTACGACGGCTTCCTCTTGGTCGGCCTGCACATCCATTAAAATAATATTTGGATCTTTTGTGTTGTTCTCTATAGATGTTTTTGCTAACAAAATATCTTTTGTAAAATATAACGTACTAATTAAAAAAGTCCCCAATCCTATCGATAAGATCAAAACCATGGTTTGATTGTTAGGGCGGTATAAATTCAACAAACTTTGGCGTTTTGTAAACCCCCAATTAGTCGGAAAGTATTTTTTAATAGCTTTCATAAATAAACTTGAAACTCCTGCCATAATCGAGAAGGTAATCAAAATACCAACTGTAAATACGAAGCCGTTAAACGCATCTTTTAACAACCAAGACGAAAATAAAAAGATAAAAATTAAGATGGCTGCAAAAGTAAAAAATCGTGCTTTTCTTGGTTTTACTAAATTGTCATCAGTGCCTCTTAATACCTCTAAAGGAGAAACATACCAAGTGCCCAACAGCGGCAATAATGCAAACAAAACCGACATTAATATGCCCAACGTTACACCCATAATTAAGGGCGTTGCACTTATGGATACTTGAACATCAAAAGGTAAAAATCCCTTTAAAATATATGGAAAAGCATATTGCAAACCGATGCCAATCGCAGAACCTAAAATACCACCAATCAATCCAATGCCCATAATTTGCACTAAATAAATTATAAACGTTTGTTTTCTTGTAGCTCCCAAACATTTTAAAACAGCTACATTTTTTAATTTTTCTTTGATGTATATATGAACAGAACTTGCAATTCCGATGCATCCTAGCAAGAGCGCAATAAATGCCGATAAATTTAAAAATCGAGTAACGTTGTCAAATCCTTTTCCTAAACGAGCACTTGTGTCTGTATGCGTATCAAGATCTGCATTTTCATCATCTAAAATAGGATCTAGTTCGCTGTCTAACAATTCTAAATCCATTTTTGGTGCAATGAAAAAATATTGATATTCTTTTCTACTTCCTATTTGTAACAATCCTGTTTTGTCTATAAACCGAAAAGGAATGAGTACTGTAGGCGCCACTGAACTAGAAATAGCGCTGCTGCCTGGAATCGATTTTAACGCTCCGATAATTGGGAATGTCAACTTCCCTAGTTTAATAGAATCTCCAGGATTTAAATCATATTGCAGTAATAACGTGGCATCGACCAAAGCACCGCCTAATTTTTGATAAGTTGCAGCAGCGTTTACTGGTTCGGTATCTAAACTTCCGTAAAAAGGAAAAGCACCTTCAATGGCGCGTACTTTTACTAATTTTGTTCCTTCATTTTTTGGAAAGGCTGCCATGGAAACAAAATTAACTTCGGATGCATCTGCCCCTAAAGAATCTATAATTGCCAATACTTTTTTAGAAGGAAGTTGTTTGCTGTCGATAATAAAATCGGCACCCATTAAAGATTTTGATTGATTTTTAATATTGCCTTTTAAATTTTCGCTGAACAATTGAATAGAAACAACCGCCGCAATGCCTAAAATAATAGACGCCATAAACAAGAGCAATCTAGAAATACTTGCTTTGCCATCTCTCCAAGCCATTTTAAAGAGCCATTGTATCGAAGTTTTTGAGGTCAATTTGCTCATGATACTGCCACTGTTTTTTCATTAGACATAATCTTTCCTCCTTTTAATCTTAAAATTTGCTGTGTTCTATTGGCTAACTCTAAATCGTGTGTAATAATCACCAACGTTGTACCCGCTTCTTTGTTTAATTGAAACAATAATTGAATGACCTTTTCGCCAGTTTCTTCATCTAAATTCCCCGTAGGTTCATCAGCAAATAAAATAGAAGGTTTGTTAGAAAATGCCCTAGCCAAAGCAACTCTTTGTTGCTCGCCGCCTGATAATTGTGATGGATAATGATGCACCCGATCTGATAAACCTACTTTTCCCAACAATTCCAATCCAAATTTAGTTGCATTTTTTTCTCCTTGCAGTTCTAAAGGAACAATTACATTTTCTAAAGCCGTAAGTGTTGGTAACAGTTGAAAATTTTGAAATATAAAACCAACTTCTTTATTGCGTAACAGTGCACGCTCGTCTTCATCTAAATCTTGCAAATTACTGCCGCACAATGCTATACTTCCATCGCTGGGATGATCTAAACCAGCGCACAGACCTAATAACGTCGTTTTTCCACTTCCAGAAGGCCCCACAATAGAAAAGATACTTCCTTTTTCTATATCAAAAGAAATATCGCTTAAAACTGTTAATTCTTTTGAACCACTGGTATATGTTTTTTCTAGTTCGTGAATCTTTAATATCTTTGTCATTGTATTTATTTCATGTAATTTTACTCAAAAATGATAAAGTCGAAAAATAAACAATTGAATTTAAACTTCAAGGCTAGTACTCGTATTATTTTCTTAATGTTATGTTATTTTTTATCTGTAATCTTGCTGCTTTCTTGTGGATCTGATACTGCTAAAAAAGAAAAAACAACAGAAACAGCTCCCATTAAAACTGAAAGTAAAAAAGCCGAAAAAGTCGTTACAAAAAAGCTGCTATTTTTTGGTGATAGTTTAACCGCTGGTTACGGCTTAGAAGATATAAATAATGCTTTTCCTGCATTAATTCAAACTAAAATAGATTCACTTTCTTTAAAATATACGGTTATAAATTCTGGTTTAAGCGGCGAAACAAGTGCCGGAGGAAAAAGTAGAATCAATTGGGTCTTAAACCAAAAAGTAGATATTTTTATATTGGAATTAGGAGCAAATGATGGTTTACGCGGCATTCCCTTAAAAGAAACAAGAAAAAATTTACAAGCTATTATTGATGCTGTGCTCGCAAAAAATGCTGCAACAAAAATAGTTTTAGCGGGCATGCAACTTCCGCCAAATATGGGTATCGACTACATCACGGAGTTTAAAACCATTTTCCCTGAATTGGCTAAAAAAAATGGATTGAAATTAATTCCGTTTTTATTAAAAGATGTTGGAGGTATTCCTGCGTTAAATCAAGCAGATGGCATACATCCAACAGGTAATGGTCATAAAATACTTGCAAACAATGCTTGGGTCATTTTAAAACCGATGCTTACTTCATGAAAAATAACCTTTTGTACTTTTTTTTAAAGCGGTATTAGCTCCATAGAGAGATTTCATTATAATTTTTATTTTTTTTACAAGTTAAGCGATCCGTTTAATCGTATTACTTGTAAATACAATTTATTGACTCTAATTAAAAAAATAACTACTTATCTCCAAGTGTTTTTAAGACCATTAATTTAAATCAATAATTTTAACTTAATTTTCTACAAAAAAAATTAAGTTTGTTGCATGAATGTTTTGAACGTTTTTCCTGTATTAAGTGCGATTTTTGGATTGGTCATAATCGTTTTTATTTTATTTAATAGATTTCGCCTAGGAAAAAATAAAAAGATACGAGTTGTTTTAGCTTCCTTACTTTTTATTTATGTAGCTACGGCATTAGATTATTATCTCTCCATCACAAATACAATACCTGCCACTTATTCTGGAGTCACTTACTTTCTATATCATTTTATAGGATTGTTATTCTACTACTTCATTGCTCTTTTTACAAAATCTGAAATAAATATAAAAAAATTGAAGCCCATAGTTATCGGGTATACAGCACTTCGGGTTTTAGTCTTCCTTCCTTTTGATCACAATCAAAATTTACAAGATTTTGTTGCAGCATTGGAAACTTCAAATTACGGAATATTAGTTTTAGTGGAATACATTTTGGTAAGTTCTATCAATATCGTACTTATGTTTCTTGCCTATCAGAAATTGAAAAAGGCTCCATTAATAATTAAATTAGATGAAAGTCAGAAAAACCTTTACAAGTGGATTAAGAGTATCATAATCGTAATCATACTCATGCAAATTGTAGTTTTTGTAACCACAATTTTAGGCAGTTTAGATATTGGTCATTTTAACTTTTATTTGAAATTTGAAACACTTATTTACGCTGTATTCTTCTCCATATTCGCATTTTCTATTATGCATTTTCCTGTATTTGCGTATTCTGGAAATTTTGAAGATCTATCCACTTCCGCTATTGAAAAATATGCAAAATCATCATTATCTGATTCTTCAAAACTTTTTGAGAAAATAGAAGCACTCGTAAAAGAGGAATCACTTTATTTAGACTTTGATTTAAAGTTAAATACCGTCGCTGAAAAATTAGAGCAGTCCATTCACCATATATCACAGGCTATCAATCAAAACGCAAAAATGAGTTTCCCTGATTTTATCAGTAGTTTTAGAATTCAAGAAGCTAAATAGAAACTCTTGGAGTCTAAACCAGCAACAATATTTGCTATTTCTCTGGATGTTGGCTTTAATAGCAAAGCTGCTTTTTACACTGCTTTTAAGAAACATACTCAAATGACGCCTACCGAATTCAAAAAACTTCACAAGTCGATATAATAATTTAAATTATTGATTATAAGTATTTTAAATAGAATAAAAGTGTCTTCCCGATAAAGGAAGCCACTTTTTTTGTTTGGAGTTTTAGGGAGAACCGGTATTATCTTTTTTACAAAATATATTTGAACCTCAATTTTAAAAAATATACTTAAAATCAAAAATTAGTAATAATAATTGCTTTAGTCCTTAATCTTGTCAATGTTTCCTGCAGCAGTGATGATGGCAATAGCAGTATGGGCTTTAGATAATTTAATGACAATAGAAGGAAATCAGATTGCCATCGAAAATGGGTTTTTAGCTCTCTCCCAAGAAAATAATAGTATAAATGGTAAATGAGTATTTAGAAAATCAGCGCAAATAAGATAATGATAGCAGTAACTTTATCCTTGAATAAGTATGTCAAATTCCATCCACTTGACTTTATTTAGATATAAATACTTATGGACTTCAAGTCCATACTGGTTGATTTACGTTATCGCGGACACTGGTGACATTATTTAAAAGATAATAAGGTAAAGTTACACAGTTGGAGATTCCAACTAATTAAATATTGGGTTCAATTAAGTGGTTTGAATAAAGAACAAAAATTAATTATAATTCAATTTTTAACGCTCGTGCAAAAAAGACTCCTAAACAGTTAAAATTAAAAGTAATTTCAGTTATAATTTTACAAAGCGCCGCCTTGTAAAAGTTGAAACGATAGGCGAATTACAAAAATAAAAATATTAAAACATTTTAATGTATCCTTTATTTTACTTTTTGACAATCTAAAGCTTATCAAAAAGTAAAATAAAGTTTTTTTTAAAACCAACTAATCTGCATAAATAGCTATTGAGTTATTTCACTAGTTTCAAGCCCAACTTTCTAATTATTTTAATTTATTTAAAATTATTTCGATTGCTTTGTCTAATTGTGGTGATTTATTTTCTAATCTATCTTTAAAGTTTTTATCAACATACACATCTGGTGATACTCCTGTTAATTCTAAATCTTTACCATCTAGAGAATAACAACCCCAAGTGGGTAATCTATAATAAGAACCATCTACCAGAGATTTTCCCGTAGTAAAAATAATCCATCGATAGGTTTCTGTTCCAACGATAGTTCCTAAACCGAGTTCTTTGAAACCTGCTGCTGTCATTTCTGCATCAGAAAGAGATTGTTCATTTATCAACAAAACAATGGGTTTATTACCGAAGTTAAAATTAGATTGACTTGCTAATTTACCTTCTCTATATTTCCAATTTAAATATTTTTTTTGCTGTAAAAAATTTAAAACGTCATCGTGTACATTTCCTCCTGTATTATATCTTAAGTCTAAAATTAATCCTTTTTTGTGGGCTTCGTCACTCATTAAATCTTGATAGAATTTTGTTAATTCTTCAGAGCCCATATTTTTCATATGTACGTAAGCAATCTTATTATTTGTCTTTTCATCTACATATTTTTGATTTTCATCTTGCCACTCATCATACAACAACCCAATCACATTATCGGGTCCAGTGGCATGAACATACGTACTAAACTCTTTTTTATTTCTAGAAAAAGTTAATCTAATTTCATCCTTAAAATCAGGATTCGTAAAGTACGATTCTCTATTTTTATTGGTATCAATAGCCATTCCATTTACAGCAATTAAAACATCTCCTTTTAGAATATCTTTCCCTTTCACATCAACCGGACTTTCAGAAACAATTCTTTCTACTTGATATGGATTCTCATTATCAAACAAAATACCTGTCGCCAACGTTTTTGTTCCGTAATAAATATCTTCTTCAGAACCGTAAGACCTAAAACCAATATGAGAAGTGTTTAATTCTCCAAGCATATCAGTAAAAATCAACCTTAAATCTGCTCTATTGCTAACATAGGGTAAAAATTTTGCGTACCGATCTCTTAATTGTTGCCAGTTTTGACCGTGAAAATTTTTATCATAGAAATTCTCTTCCATGCCTGCCCAAGCTTCAAAATACATTTGTTCAAACTCGTTAGATAATGTTTTGTTGAATTTATAATCAATAGGAATCGCTTTTAATTTATTTGTACTTAAATCCAGTGCATGAATAATACCACTTGCCAAGATGTAATGCTTCTTTTTTGAAGTTGAATATTGATATCCTGAAATTATTTTATCACCTAAACTTACCGTTTTATTCTTTTCAAAATCTTCTATAGTAGTTTTCCATAGTTTGTTTTTGCCTTCATCATGATTTGATAGATACAATACATGCGTTTTATCACCAGCAGTTATTACTGAAATGTTTTCTTGACCTCCAAATTTTGGACTAATTCTAGTCAATCGATCCATTAAACCTTTGGGGTTTATCTGAACATTTACAGTTTCTTTCTTTTTGTCTTTTTTCGTCGAATCTTTTTGTGCAAATAATTCTGTAACCTTGTCCATTTTAAAAGGTTTCTCATAGGAATCTAAAGCCATTTGATAGACTTTTGATTCTCCTTTGCCACCTCTGGGGAAATTTGGAGCGGTTCTTTCTGAAGAAAAATAAATATATTTCCCATCTTCAGACCATATTGGTTCAAACTCTGAAACCTTTGTATTTGTAAGATTCATTGTCTTTTTTGATGCGATGTTATAGACGAATATATCTGCTTCAAAATCTCTGTATGCACTGTAAACAATATGTTTTCCGTCAGGAGAAAAATAAGGATTTGCATTGTAAAACCCCCAAAGTTCATCTTTTACAACTAAATCACTTTTAAGAGTTTTTAAATCGATGGTATAAATTTCATTTCTACCTCTTAAATACACCCCTTTTGTCATCTCTTTATCAAAAGTAATTTGTCTATTGTTCATGTTATTTTTCGTGAGCTGTTTTTTTGAGATAACATTATCAACATCCAACATAAACCAATTATAATAACCGCTGTAAGACCTCGAATAAATTAATGACCTGTTATTTTTTAACCATTTTACTTCTTTTACTGCTTCTATATTTTCTGTAGAAATTTCTTTTATGAACTTCCCTGCCACATCAGAAACGAATAATCTTCCTCTCGATACAAACGCCATCTTCTTCCCATCAGGTGACACATCAAAAAAAGTAATCTCTCCTTTTACGTCAAAAGATCTATTTTTAGTAATTGTAGAATTATTGTAACTATGAATGCTTATTTCTTTAGATGATTTTGATGCCACATCATACACATATAATTGATAATCTTTTCTGAAAACGATTTTGGCTCCATTGGCACTTACTTTAGGCCACATGATAGAAGTAGCAAAATCTGTCAATCTTTTTTTAGTCCCGTTCTCAAAAGTATATAAATTATATTCTCCATTATATTCATCAGATTTAAAGTACACTTTTCCGATTTCGTCAATGGTTGCTCCAAAATCTTTACCTCTATAAGAAGTATGTTTTGTGAATTTTTGAGTGGCTACATTGTAAGATTTTATATCTGGATTATAATCGCCTTTGTATCTTTTTCTATTTGCAAAAATGGAACTTTCCCAGGTTTCATTAAAGTAAATATCTTTTGTCTTTGGATGTTGTACTAAGTTATGAATTGTATTAAAATAATGAGGAAATGTTCTTTTTGGAGTTTCACCAACAATAGAAATTGTGAAATTGGTGATTCTGTTAGATCGGTTCGAAGTAAAATTGATGGTTTTACTGTCCCAATTCCAAGAAGCAACCTCATCATTACTTTGGTGAAAAGTAAGTTGCTTTATCTCACCACCTTCTAAAGGCATGATGTAAACGTCATAATTACCATATTGTTCTCCTGAAAATGCCAACCATTTTCCGTCAGGAGAAACACTTGGATCTGTTTCAATTCCGTCCATTGCAGTTATTCTAAACGCAGTTCCGCCATCGGCATTTACCTTCCATAAATCACCTTGATAGCTATATATAACATCATTTCCGTCTGGTGTTAATGTGGGTTTTAAAGTAAAATGGACATCACCTTTTTGAGAAAAAAGAGTACTGGACAATAAGATTAGCAACAGTTTAATTATCATTTTCATAGCAGTAGCATTTATTAGGGGATAAATTTAAGCTATTAAACTTTTAAAGCAAATAACTAACGTCTTAAAAAATTAAAATCTTAAAAAACCAACGAATTCTAATTCACTAATCACGAATTCTAATACAGCTAAAATAGATGTTCAATTCAGTTTTACATTTACAATATATAACAGTAAAAAACAGAAATTATGAAAACCGTATTTAGAAAGTCAGTATTTGCAATAGCCTTCATTTTAACATCAATTATTTTTGTTAATTGTGATCAAAAAACCGCAATTAAAGAAAATGAAATGGCTACAATAGCAGCAGAATCAGCATTAGATTATACAGTAAAACAAGAAGTAATTACCAGAAATCCGCTAGTTTTTATTACTGGTTTTGATAAAGGAAAAGAGAATTATTACGAGAATGCTAGAGCCTTTTTTGAAGAAAAAGGATTTGAAATTGTGGAAGACCAATATTCTATAGAAGAGATTATTAATTGGTTAAATAGAAATGCCTCTAAAAATTATTATGGCGAAATTCACATTGTAAACAAGAGCAATCCATTTAAAGGAATGACTTTAGAAACTGTTGTAAAAGGTAAAAAAGTTACGATAGAAACTTTAAGAAATAACATCACAAGGGGTACTTTACCAATTTTACAAGAAAGTGTAAATGCAAATTCTAAAATTATTTTTCATGCCAACGGTTTGGGAGAAAACAAGGAGTTAATGACCACTTTTAAGGATGCATTTTGTGCAGATGAACTACCTAGCATTATTGCCTCTCCTTACTTTTCAGTTTTTGATGGCGAGTTCACAAAACATTATTTAGCAAAACCACATTATGTCTTTTATCCTACAGCGCATTCTCCAGGTAAAGTAGATTTATCAAAAGAAATTGCAAGAAAATATCCTGAAGAGAAAGATATCAACTGGCTCGAAGCATTGAATAATGAGGAAGAAAGATTTGTAGGGGAAGCATACACTACGCAATTTACAATTCCTATAAAATTTGAATTGGATTATCATAATTCAGATGACGAAGTTCCGACTTTTGAAAACCAAGAAGAAATTATAGATTTTATACAACAACAAGAACTTTTAATTGCAGAAGTGGAAGAACTAAACATCCCTATTGAAAAATATAGATGGACCTATAGAATGAAGAATAGCATGTTAATTATAACGGCAAAAGCAACAGGTTTAGTGGTGTTAAAGCCCCTAATTAGGCCTTATGGAGAATTACAATACATACAACCAGATACAAACAACAAGCGTTTGTATGCCCTGAAATAAGTGAGAGAGAAAAGTAGTTTTTACAAACGTCATTATACAAAATAGGGTATAATGACGTTTTAATTAGTAAGTTTGTTTATGTGTATTTTTAAAAAAATAAGTTTCGTTTTTATTCTAGTTTATAGTTTACATATTTGCGCCCAACAAACGAATATTAAAAATATGTCTGTTGATGATGGTTTGCCAAGCAGTCTTATTTATGATCTTCAACAAGACGAAATTGGTTATTTATGGATTGCAACAGAGAAAGGTTTGGTGAAATTTGATGGTGATGATTTTGAGCAGATTAACCAACTAAAAACAACAAATATACTTGTTAAAAATAACGTTTTGTATGCTGGTTTAGAAAACGGGTTGTACATCAAAAATAAATCGAAAGAACAATTTTATGAATCAAAGAAAGTACTAAAAATAGTTTCTATCAAGAATGAAATTTTTGTCGGTACCGAAGAAGGTATTTATCATTTAAAAGAAACCTATCTGCAACCCCTCAATATTAATACAACATTAGATTTTTCTATCATTAACGATCTTATTTTTTGTAAAAATTCCATTTACATAGCTTCTAACAAAGGATTATGGAAAATAGATGATTTGCTAAATCCTAAAAATACAGAAAGAATACTAAAAGAAAATAGTGTCTCTTTAGAAATATTTCAAAACAAAATTATTGCAGCAACACTACAAAATGGCTTGTACTTCATAAATGGAAATGCAATAGATAAAGAGATCACAACTTTAGAGCATATATCTTCTGTAAAAAAACTGAAAAATGAAATTTGGGTTACTTCAAAAACTGACGGAATAGAAGTTTTTGTGCTTCCCTCCTTTTCTTTTAAACAAAAAATAAACAAATACAACTCTTTAAATACAAATTCGATTCACTCCGTTTTTAAGGATAAAATGCGGGCAAATTGGATTGCTACAAATGAGGGTCTATATAAAATAAGTTTTGCCAACCAATCAAACGAATTAGACAGAAAGCCAACCATTCATTTTGAAAACTTACAAGTAAATCATCAAAATATAGATTCAGTTTTATTTGATAAAAATGTAAAGTTCTTAAATACTGACAATAATATTTCCATTACTTTTAAGACAGTAGATCTTTCAAATCCAAAGAAAATAAAATACCGTAACAAACTTGTTGATGGTTTTTCTCCTTGGTCAAAAAATAACACCGTTCAATTTCCAAATTTATCAGCTGGTAGCTATACATTTCAAGTGCAGTCTAAAATAGAAGAAAAAAAGAGTGTTATTGAATCTTTTTCTTTTATCATTGACGCTCCTTTTTATCAAAAAGCATGGTTTATTTTTGCCGTTATTATTTCTTTATTATTGGTAAGTTATTTTTCATTGGATTACTATTTAAGGCAGCTTAACAAGAGGCATAAAGAAAGACTAGATGTTTTAAAAATGCAAAATCGTTTATTGTCTTTAGAGCAGAAAGCGTTGCAATTACAAATGAATCCGCATTTTATATTTAATGTTTTAAATGGAATTAAAGCACTTGGTAATTCAGGTAAAATTGAGGAGTTAAATGCTACTATTTCTAAATTTTCGGTTTTGTTGAGAGGGATTTTACACAATTCAAGAAAAGAAGAAATTACATTACAAGAAGAAATTAGTCTTTTAAAAAATTATATTGAGTTAGCGCAAAGAATGAGTTCTAAATCATTTACCTTCACCATAGTAGCAAATTTGAATAATACTGATGCCGATGAAATTCTAATTCCTACGATGTTAGTGCAACCTTTTGTTGAAAACTCTGTGCAGCATGCATTCAAGGATACTACTTTAGGAGAAGTGTCTGTAAGCTTTGAAGTAAAACATCATTTTTTATACTGCTCTATTATCGATAATGGCATCGGAATTCATGAGGCTAAAAAAAGAAAGGAAAATTCTAATCATAATTCAGTCTCGTTAAAAGTATCAAAGGAAAGACTGCACATCCTATCTCCTAAAAGTTCTTTCTCTATCGATGAAATAGTAGCAGAAAATAAAATTAGAGGAACTAAAGTGAGCTTTAGAATTCCATTAAAAACAGATTACTAATGAAAAGAGCGAAATTTATTAAAAAAACACTTTTAGGACCGCTAGGATTAGGATTTATTGGTGGAATGTATTCCTGGCAAATTGAACCCTTTTGGTTGGAGTTTGTTCATAAAAAAATGCCTGTAAAGAATTTACCTGAAAACTTGATTGGAAAAAAGCTCATTCAGATTAGTGATATTCACGTTGGAAACCGGTTTAATTATCAATATATTATAGATTCTTTTGCGAAGGCAAAAACCTACAATCCAGATTTTGTTGTGTATACCGGAGATTTTGTTGATTATGACGATGAAGAGCAGTTTTCGCAATTAAAAGAAGTTTTTAAACATGTGGTAAAAGGAAAATTAGGAACTGCTGGTATTCTAGGGAATCATGACTACGGCCATGATTGGTCAGATCAAAATGTTGCTACTACTATTACTTCAATTCTTGAGAATACTGGGGTTAAAATTTTATGTAATGATGCATTTAATTTTAATGGATTACATATTATTGGTTTAGATGATTTTTGGGGATTAAACTTTGATCCAAAAAAAACAATGAATAAACACAATTCCGAAAATGCGAATATAGTGTTATGCCACAATCCTGATGTTTGTGATTTAGATGTTTGGCACAACTATAAAGGTTGGATTTTGGCAGGTCATACGCATGGAGGTCAAGTAAAACCTCCTTTTTTAAATCCGCCAATTTTACCTGTAAAAAACAAAAAATATACTGCTGGTGAAATAGATTTAAATGATGGTAGAACGCTTTATATCAACCGAGCTCTGGGAAACCTATATCAGGTAAGATTTAACGTAAGACCAGAAATAACTGTGTTTAAATTGTCAAAAAAGTCGTAAAATGAAAAAATTCACATCTATTGTAGTTGATGATATACCTGAAGCTTTAGAGATGCTCTGTCATGATATTGAAAAACATCATCCAGAAATTGAAATTATAGGAAAAGCAAGCAGCGTAATTTCTGCGGCTAAATTATTACAGAAAAATCATCCAGACATTTTGTTTCTAGATATTAAATTAGGTGATGGTACTAGTTTTGATATTCTTGAAATTGTGTCCAATTTGCAATCAAAAATAATCTTTGTAACTGCCAGTGATGAATATGCTATTAAAGCTTTTAAATTTGCTGCAATCGATTATATTTTAAAACCATATTCTAATGAAGATCTCGCAAATTCAATTAAAAAAGCAACAGACCAGATACAGCCAAACAGAGAACAAATAGCTGTTTTACAGGAATCTATAAAAAACACGAATAAAGTTTCACAAAAAATATCTTTACATACTTCAGAAAAAATTATTGTTCTAGAACTTTCAGAAATTGTACGGTGTAATTCTGATAGTAATTATACTACTTTCCATTTAAAAAATGGCCAAAAAATATTGGTTTCTAAAACCTTAAAATACTATGCAGATATGCTAAAAGAACATCAATTCTTGAGAGTACATCAAAGTCATTTAATCAATACGAGATACATTAAAGAGTTTATAAAATCTGATGGAGGATATCTTATACTAAAAGATAAAAGTAATATTCCTGTTTCTGTTAGAAAAAGAAATGAGGTAATTGAAACTTTAAATAATTTAAAATAATTATATTTTTTATTAAATTTTTAACGAAATAAATTTAAATCAAAATTAGTATTATGCTTTACTTCCATTCAAAATTTACTACAATTTTAACGTCATTACAAACTATTTTAAAAACTTAAATTATAATTAAAATAATCAATTCCTTTCTTCTAACATTGGTACAAAAGCAAAATCACCTAATTCTTGTTTTTCAAATTCTTTAGCAGACTTCCTGATAAATAAAGTCATAACTTGGTTTGTATCCCCAACAGGAATTAGTAACATTCCTCCTACTTTTAACTGACTCAAAAGAGGTTTTGGCACAAAAGGCGCTCCAGCAGTTACTATAATCTTATCAAAAGGAGCTTGTTCTTTCAAACCTTTATAACCATCTCCAAAAATAAATCTCTTTGGTTTATAACCTAATTTTGGAAGAAAAAGTGATGTTTTTTTAAAGAGTTCATGTTGTCTTTCAATAGAATAAACTTCTGCTTTTAATTCTAACAAGGTGGCTGTTTGATATCCTGAACCTGTGCCAATTTCTAAAACTTTGTCACCTTTTTTAATTTCTAAAGTTTGCGATTGAAAAGCGACAGTATAAGGTTGAGAAATAGTTTGATCTGCAGCAATTGGGAATGCCTTGTCTTGATATGCATGCGATTCAAAACTAGAATCGATAAATAAATGACGTGGAATTTTACGAACCGCATTTAACACACTTTCATCTGTTATTCCTTTTGCTTTTAACACAGTAGCTAATTGATTCCGGAGTCCTTGGTGTTTTGCTGTGTCTTTCAATTGTGGTTTTGTTTTAGGAGTCTAAAAGTAGTAATAAATTGAATTAAATTCTTATAAAATTGTATCTTTGTTTTCGTTTAATTTAAAAAACAGCAAAATTCAAAATTAATACCTTTAAGAAGAAAAAACTAAACTTATTTGAGTAAAATGACAGTAGTCTTTTTTATTTAAATAGTAAGGATTTGTTTTATTCGAAAGGACAAAAAAATATACATATGCTAAAAGTTGGGGTTTTAGGAGCAGGTCATTTAGGAAAGATTCATCTTCGTTTGCTAGCGCAGTCAGAAAAATATGATTTGATAGGATTTTATGATCCTTCGACAGAAAATGTAAAAAATGTGGTGATGAATTTTGGATACAAATCTTTTGACTCTATCGATGAATTAATTGATGCTGTAGATGTTGTTGATATTGTAACACCTACTTTATCTCATTTTGATTGTGCTAAAAATGCTATCGAAAAAGGGCGTCATATTTTTATCGAAAAACCAATTACAAATACAGTTTTAGAAGCCGAGGCCATTAAAACTTTGGCAAGTCAATATCATGTTAAAGGTCAAGTCGGTCATGTAGAACGTTTCAATCCTGCATTTACTACAGTAAAAGATAAAATAAACAATCCTATGTTTATTGAAACACATAGATTGGCAGAATTTAATCCCAGAGGGACTGATGTTCCTGTGGTTTTAGATTTAATGATTCATGATATCGATATCATTCTTTCTGTTGTAAAATCTAAAGTAAAAAATGTACACGCTAGTGGTATTTCTGTAATTTCTAAAACACCAGATATTGCCAATGCCAGAATTGAATTTGAAAACGGTTGTGTTGCGAATTTAACGGCGAGTAGAATTTCTATGAAAAACATGCGTAAAACACGTTTTTTTCAGAAGGACGCCTATATCTCTGTAAACTTTTTGAGTAAAGAGTCTGAAGTTGTGCGAATGAAGGATGTACCAGAAAAACCAGATGAATTTGCTATGATTTTACAAAATGATGAGGGTATAAAAAAACAAATTTATTTTGAAACCCCTGAAATAACTAATAATAATGCAATTTTAGATGAGTTAGAAGCTTTTTCGGACGCTATTATAAATAATACAACTCCTGTTGTTACTTTAGAAAATGGCGCGGACGCTTTAAGGGTTGCACAGCGGATTATTGATTGTTTTAAAACAGAAAAAGATTTAAAATTTTAACATTTTGTTTTTAGATTGTTGCTTTCGGTAAGGAAGTTCAAACCCTTTTTTACAATTAGTTTTGTACTATGAAAAATGATGAAATAATCAAATCCTGCATAATAAGATTGCTAAAAAAAAGCTAGAAAATTTTTTTGTAATGACCAGCGTACAAAAAGATTAAAACACAAAGGAATTCAAAACTCTGAAAAATATATTCAAATTTTAAAAGATTAAACGCATAAATTTATCTTTTTTAACACCTAATTTTTAAAACATATTCATGAAAAAAATAGCTGTAATTGGTGCCGGAACCATGGGAAATGGAATTGCACATACATTTGCCCAATTTGATTATAAGGTTCATTTAATTGATGTTTCTGACAATGCCTTGAAAAAAGGATTGGCAACTATTACCAAAAACTTGGATAGAATGGTGGCTAAAGAAAAGATAACAGAAGTAGAAAAAACGGCTATTTTAACGAATATTACCGCTTTTACAGAAATAAGTGAAGGAGTTAAGAATGTAGATTTAGTGATAGAAGCGGCCACTGAAAATGCAGTGTTAAAATCGAAAATTTTCAAAGAATTAGATGAAGTTTGTGATACAGAAACCATTTTAGCAACCAATACATCATCAATTTCTATTACTCAAATTGCAGCGGTCACAAAAAGGCCTGAAAAAGTGATTGGAATGCATTTTATGAATCCAGTGCCCATTATGAAATTAGTTGAGATTATTAGGGGTTATAATACTACTGATCAAGTGATGAATTTTATAGTAGAATTATCTAAAAAAATAGGAAAAACTCCTGTAGAAGTAAATGATTATCCTGGTTTTGTGGCAAATAGAATTCTAATGCCGATGATTAATGAATCAATTGAAACGCTTTATAATAGTGTTGCTGGTGTTGCTGAAATTGATACGGTAATGAAATTAGGTATGGCACACCCAATGGGACCTTTGCAATTAGCAGATTTTATTGGTTTAGATGTTTGTTTATCTATTTTAAATGTGATGTATGATGGTTTTAAAAACCCTAAATATGCACCTTGTCCATTATTGGTGAATATGGTGATGGCAGGAAAATTAGGTATAAAATCTGGAGAAGGTTTTTATGATTATACGGACAGCAGAAAAGCTGAAAAAGTTGCACAAATGTTTAGCGCATAAAATATACTCTATTTTAAGTTCTATTTATGAAGAATCGGATTTTATGTTTGTTTTTGTTTTTTATTTCTATTGTTTTATATAGTCAGGATAAAGAAGTATCCATTTTGAACCCTAAAAAAATTGGGATCTTATATCATTATGGTACAAACGAAAATTTTATTTTTGATGATCCTGATTATATCTATGTAACAAGTGCATATAAATTTCAAGCTTTTTATAATCTGGGAGAATGGAAAAATATTGATTTTGAATTAATTTTGCAACCACAAATTCAGTTTTTAAATCATCAATTAGTGAATGAACAGTACATAACTCCAGACCAAGTAAACTATTTAGAGAAAAGGGAAGAATTTACACAACCAAAAACCATGAATTTGTATGGTTTAGAATTTGGTTTTGTGTCAAAAATAAAATTGACTAAAAAGTTATATTTACAAGGAACGATAAGTTTGGGGTTATCCTTTATAGATACCAGATCAGAACGTTTGGCAAAAGGGTTTACCTTTATTGAAAATTTTTCTGTAGGATTATCTCATCAAATTTATAAGAAGTCTTTTATTTATGTCGGTAGTAATTTTGGGCATGTTTCAAATCTAAATTTCCAGAAACCTAATGACGGGTACAATATTTTAGGATTAGAAGTTGGCTATTCTTATTTAATTTTTTAGAATACAATAGAAAATCAATGTTTAGATAAGTTTGCCAGATTGAGTTTGATGGAATGTATTTAGAATAAACGACTTCAAAAAACTCAACTTGACAATACTCTATGAATTATTTCCCCAACCAAGAATTTAGCATCCAGATTGTTTTTTCTTGTTCAGCAATAAAATCGCTCATCATAGAATTTGTACCCTCATCATTTGCTTTATCAGATATTTCTAAAATTTCTCTTTCTATTTTCAATATTTCAGACAAAGAGTTTACTACTAACTCTACAGCCTCAACATCATTAGAAATATCTTTACCTACATCTACTGAAGAATTAATAATATAATCTGAAAATGTATGCAATGGTTTGCCTTGTAAAGTCAAGATACGCTCTGCGATATCGTCAATTTTAACTTGAGAATCTGTATAAAACTCCTCAAATTTTACATGTAATTCAAAGAAATTTTTACCTTTGATATTCCAGTGCAAACCTCTTAAGTTCTGATAATAAGTTTGAAAATTAGCTAATAGTCCATTTAGTTTATCCACTAAAATTAAGTTTTCCTCTTGATTTAATCCTAATCTTGTTTTGGTCATTTTTATAGTTTTTATTTAATTCAAAATTACAGTAAAATAATAAAGATAAACCATAATTAATATTGATAGTTTTAATATCTTTATCAAAATTCCTTATTCAAATGACAATTACTCAATTAAAATACGTCTTATCTGTAGCCGAATATCAAAACTTTACGGTAGCTGCAGAGCACTGTTTTGTAACACAGCCAACCTTGAGCATGCAAATTCAAAAACTAGAAGATGAACTAGATATTAAAATATTTAATAGATCTAAAAAGCCTATCGAACTAACTGAAATAGGACGAAAAATAGTACAACAAGCGAAAGTAATTGTTGATGAAAGTAACAGGATTTTAGATATTGTACATCAACAAAAAGGGTTTATTGGAGGCGAATTCAGATTGGGAATTATTCCTACAATTATGCCTACTTTATTACCGATGTTTCTAAATAATTTCACAAAAAAATATCCTAAAGTAAAATTAATTATTGAAGAATTAACGACAGAAGAAATCGTCAGAAAATTAACAGATGGTCATATAGATGTCGCAATTGCAGCTACACCTTTAGAAAATGAAGCGATTAAAGAGAGGCCTTTATATTATGAACCTTTTGTTGGTTTAATTCCTGAAAATCATAGACTTTTTAAAAACAAACAAATTTCTGCTGGCGAATTAGAAATGGAAGATATTTTGTTGCTAGAAGATGGCCACTGTTTTAAAGACAGTGTTCTTAATTTATGCAGCACTCATAAAATTGACAACAAAAAAGGTTTTCAATTACAAAGTGGTAGTTTTGATACCTTAATTAAACTCTCTAAAGAAGGTTTAGGAATGACGCTTCTACCCTATTTACATACGTTAGATTTAAATGAAAATGATACAAAGTATTTACGCGGATTTATAAATCCACCACCTGCTAGAGAAGTGAGTTTAATTTATCATAAATCTCAATTAAAAATGCAATTAATTGAAGCGTTAAAAAAGACAATAGATGGGGTCGTTAGAGGTGCTATTTCTTTTTCTGATGTAAAAATTATTAGTCCAATTAAAAAGTAATTTTTAATCCATGCTTTTCAGATAAAAGATTTATGATTGCTTCCCTTTTAAAACTAAGAAGAAAGAACCAAAACTTAACCGTAAATATCTAACAAACAACTATAACTTAAAATAAAATTGTCTACTTTATTTTGATAAAATTATTTCTAAAAAAGTAAAGTGTTACTTACAAAATTCGCAAAATCTATTATTTTATTAGGGATTAACAAACTAAAAATATTTTTAACCGGACACTAATGGTTTTAATCATTAAACTGGTTTTAGTACAATTGTAAAAAATCCTTCAAGTTTCTAAACTTGAAGGATTTTTATTTTAAATACTTTTGTGTAAATCGTAAAATTAAAGTCTTTACCTTTTTTTTAAGAATACATAGAATTTCTTAATTCTTTAATTTTTGGATCAGAAACATATTCATCAAAAGTGGTATGTCTATCAATAACACCCTTTGGCGTTAACTCTATGATTCTATTGGCAACTGTATTTGCAAATTCATGATCATGTGTAGAAAGTAACACAGTTCCCTTAAAATTAATCAAAGAGTTGTTTAAAGCTTGTATCGATTCTAAATCTAGGTGATTTGTTGGTTCATCTAATAATAAAATATTTGCTCTTTTCATCATCATTCTAGAGAGCATACATCGAACTTTTTCACCTCCAGATAATACGTTACTCTTTTTTAATGCTTCTTCTCCAGAAAAAATCATTTTCCCCAAAAATCCTCTAATAAAAACTTCTTCTCTCTCTTCTTCAGTTTGTGTGTATTGTCTCAACCAATCAACTAAGTTTAAGTTTCCATCTTCAAAAAATGAAGCATTGTCTAAAGGTAAATAAGATTGTGTTGTTGTAACTCCCCAAGAAAATTTACCCGAATCAGCTTTATCATTCCCTGTTATAATTCGATAAAAAGCCGTTACTGCTCTCGAGTTTTTAGAAATTACAGCTATTTTATCGCCTTTCTTTAGGTTGATGTGAACATCATCAAATAATTTTTCTCCTTCAAATTCTTTACTCAAGCCTTCCACATTCAAAATCTGGTCTCCAGCCTCTCTATCACGATCAAAAATAATGGCAGGATAGCGTCTACTTGAGGGTTTAATATCTTCCACATTTAACTTTTCAATCATCTTTTTACGAGAAGTTGCTTGTTTAGATTTGGCAACGTTTGCCGAAAAACGACGAATAAAATCTTCTAATTCTTTCTTTTTATCCTCCGCCTTTTTGTTTTGCTGTGCTCTTTGCTTTGATGCTAATTGACTCGATTCATACCAAAAAGTATAATTACCAGAATAATGATTTATTTTACTATAGTCAATATCAGAAATATGTGTACAAACTGAATCTAAAAAGTGTCTATCATGTGACACTACAATTACAGTATTATCAAAATTTGCCAAGAAGTTTTCTAACCAATTAATGGTTTCAAAGTCTAAATCGTTGGTGGGCTCATCCATTATTAAAACATCAGGATTTCCAAAAAGTGCTTGCGCAATTAATACACGTACCTTTTGTTTACCATCTAAATCTTTCATTAATGTATAGTGCAAATCTTCTTTAATCCCAAGATTAGAGAGCATTGCAGCGGCATTAGAATCCGCATTCCAACCATCCATTTCTTCAAAAACTATTTGTAATTCTCCTATTTTGTCTGCATTTTCATCTGTATAATCAGCATATAACGCATCAATTTCCTTTTTTATAGAAAACAACTCTTTATTGCCCATTACGATAGTTTCTAAAACAGGAAAATCATCAAACTCATTATGATTTTGAGAAAGAACAGACATTCTTTTTCCTTTCTCTAAATGAACCTGTCCAGAAGTAGGGTCCATCTTTCCGGAAATAATTTTCAAAAAAGTAGATTTACCTGCCCCGTTTGCGCCAATAATTCCATAACAATTTCCTTGTTGAAACTTGGTATTTACTTCATCGAATAAAATACGTTTTCCAAATTGTACTGATAAGTTAGACACTGATAACATAATAGTATTTTAAATTTGTGCAAAAGTAGTAAATTGATTTTTCTTTTTTAGTTAGATTTTGAATGCATTTCATAAAAAAGTCAATCAAATTACAAAATATACACTCATTTATTTTTAACAGGGTATTAACAACTGTAATAGTATTGAATAACTAAATTTGTGATAAGTCTTATTATGTATTTTAAATGACAAAAAAAATAAATATTTTCCTGCAAATTCTTTTTTTAACCATCTTAATTAGCTGTAATTCAGTAAAGAAAGAAACAACAACCTATTTTGGGGGTAAAATTATAAATCCTAAAACAAACCATGTTATTTTGTATTCCATGGACAAAGTAATTGATACTTTTCTACTAAATACAAGAAATAAATTTATTGGTAAAGTTAATATTGTTAACGAAGGCTTGTACTATTTTATTCATGGTGACGAAAATCAACATATATATTTGGAACCAGAAGACAGCTTAATGTTGCGCCTAAATACCTGGGATTTTGATGAATCTCTGGTTTTTGCTGGCAAAGGAGCTGAAAGAAATAATATTTTGGTTGATTGTTTCCTAGAGAATGAAAAAGAAAGAAAACTCTTTTATAAATTTAATAAATCCGAATCAAATGTCTTCAAAGCAAAAGTTGACTCGTTAATGTTATTAAAATTGGAGACTTATAATGATTATGTTATAAATCACCCAGAGGAAACAAGTGATTTTAATGAAATTTTAAAAATCACTTTAACCTATCCAACATTTGCTAGAATTGAGAAATATCCTATGATTTATGCAAAATATTCTGAAAATGGTAGTTTTCCCACTATGGATAGCTCTTTTTACAATTATAGAAATGACATACAAATTAACAAAGGTCATTTAATGTATTATCCGCCCTACTCTCAGTATATTAGGAATTATTTATACAATGAAACGTATGCTTTAGGTCATGCTCCCATGAAAAGTGAATATTCTTCTAAATTTACTTTAGATTTAATGCACAGAATTGATGAAAAAATAACTTCAAAAAAATCTAAAAACGCTTTTTTAAAACAAACAGTAATTAGTCATTTTTATAATAAATCTAGCTGTAACATTAATTATGAAGCTTTCGATGCTTTTTTCAAGTTATCAACGAATGATAAAGATTTAGAACTTATTAAAAATTTAGTTAGTGATTCAAAAGCAGTTGTAATGAGCGAAAAATTACCTGATTTTAAAATTACGGATTACACAAATGCGAAGCATTCTATTTCAGAAATTATAAAATATAAAAATGCTTTCTTGTTTTTTTGGAGTCCAGAGTTTGTTTCTGAAAATTATATGGCTTCTAGATTTAAGTATTTGGCCAAAACATATCCGAATATTAAGTTTATTGAAATAAAAATTGATGGAGGTAAAAATGATGGAATTAAAAATTTAGATATTAAAACTCAATTTTATCTTGATGAAAAAAGTAATGCACACCATTTTTTAAGTAGTAAAATGCCTCGTTCTATTTTAATCGATAGAAATGGTAAGGTTGTCAATGGGTTTGCATCTATTTCTTCTTATAATTTGAATCCATTTCTTAAAAAATTGGACAAACAGTAATTAAACTAATGATTATTCATTATTTGTAAATTTTGATGTACCTTTGCACGGTTTTAAAAACGAGTATAAACTCAATTAAAACCAGTCCAAATTATTAACGGGTTTGCAGAAGGGCGTTCTGTGAATCCAAAAAAACACAGTAATGTCAACATTTTTAGAATTAGGTTTAAAAGAACCTATCAACAAAGCATTGACGGATTTAGGTTATGAGAAACCTACCGTTATTCAAGAAAAAGCAATACCACAAATCATTGCATCTACAGATGATTTAAAAGCATTTGCACAAACAGGTACGGGTAAAACTGCTGCTTTTAGTTTACCTATATTACAACTTTTAGATACCAATAGCAATAATGTACAAGCCATTATATTATCTCCAACAAGAGAATTAGCGGTACAAATTGGGAATAATATAAAAGACTTTTGTAAATATTTACCAGACGTAAGAGTAACTACTGTTTATGGTGGCTCCAGTATGGAAGATCAAATTAGAGCTTTAAAAAGAGGATCTCAAATTGTAGTTGGAACTCCAGGTAGAACTGTAGATTTAATTAAAAGGAGGGCTTTAAAATTAGGAAACGTTGAATGGTTAGTCTTGGACGAAGCCGATGAAATGTTAAACATGGGTTTTAAAGAAGAACTTGATAAAGTTTTAGAAGCGACTCCAGAAACTAAACAAACCTTGTTGTTTTCTGCAACTTTTCCAAGAGAAGTAGAAGCTATTGCAAGAAATTACATGACCAAACCAGTAGAAATTACTTCTGGTCAAAAGAATCAAGGAGCAGATAATGTAAGTCATGAGTATTATTCAGTGACAGAAAGAACACGTTATCCTGCTTTAAAAAGAATTGCCGATTTAAACCCTAATATTTACGCAATTATCTTTTGTAGAACACGAAGAGAAACCCAAGAAGTTGCAGATAACTTGATTAAAGACGGTTATAGTGCCGATGCTTTGCATGGAGATTTATCTCAACAACAGAGAGATTCAGTAATGGGTAAATTCAGAAAAAAAACAATTCAAATATTAGTTGCTACTGACGTTGCTGCTCGTGGATTGGATGTTACTGAATTAACACACGTATTAAATCATAAATTACCAGATCAAATAGAAAACTACACACATAGAAGTGGTAGAACCGGTAGAGCTGGAAACAAAGGGATTTCTATAGTTTTAGTGAATGGAAAAGAGAAAGGAAAATTACGCCAAATCGAAAAAATAATTCAAAAGAAATTTGTAGAGGCTAAAGTTCCTACAGGAAAAGAAATTGTTCAGAATCAATTAATGAATTTAATTGATAAGGTTCAAAACACAGAAGTAAATGATTCTGAAATCAAGGAATTTTTACCAAGTATTTATGAAAAACTAAAAGATTTAGACAGAGAAGAACTCATTCAAAAATTTGTTTCTTTAGAGTTTAATACTATGTTAGCATACTATGAAAATTCTAAAGATCTAAACGATTTATCATCAAGAGAAAACTCTAGAGCACGAACAGTAAATGATAATATGACACGTTTTTTTATCAACATTGGTAGAAAAGACAATTTAAATCCTGCTAAATTAATTGGTTTAATTAACGACCAAAATATTGGAGATAAAATTGAAATTGGTGCTATAGATATTTTAGATACTTTTTCTTTCTTTGAGCTTGATAAAGATTTTGAAGACAAAACACTAGAAGCTTTTTCTTCTAATCAACCAGATTTTGATGGTCGCTCTGTAAACATAGAGATTACCAAAAAAGAGCGTTCTGGTGGTGGACGAAGAGGAGCTAAAAAACCATTTGGCAAAAAAGATGGTGGCGGTTTTGGAAGACGTAGAGGGCCTGAGGGTTCTTCTTCAAGAAGTAGCGATTCTGGTAGAGGAAGATCAGACAAACGTTCTTCTGATAGACCAGAAAGATCTGAAAGAAGTTCTAGCGGGGAAAAAAGAGCCTCTGGTGGTTTCGGAAGAAAACGTAGAGATTCATAAAACGAATAAACTTACAAGTAAAAAGCCTCACAAAATGTGAGGCTTTTTTTATTTAAAAAAGATGATTATCAAAACCTTACATTTTTTGTTTCTATTTGATAAAACTGCAAACAAATGTCTAATTTATTTTATGAATTAAAACGTAGAACGTCATAAAAGCTACTATTGTTTATATGGTTGCTGCTTGGTATTTATTACAAGTCGTATCGCTTGTTTTACCAATTATTAATGCACCAGATTGGGTATTTAAAATTTTTACCTTTTTTCTTGCGTTGGCGTTTCCTATTTAAATTATCCTCTCTTTGAGTATATAATTACGCCAGAAGGTATAAAGAAAACAGATACATAAAGATACCTCTATAACAGATACATAAAGATACCTCTATAACAGATACATAAAGATACCTCTATAACAGATACATAAAGATACCTCTATAACAGAAGTAACAGACAAAAGACTAAACATTTTAATTCTAGATGTTACTATTTCCATCATTGTAATTACAATTTTAAAATCAAGCTCTGATTACATTTATGATAGCGATTATCTTGAATATGCTATTGCTGTTTTGCCTTTTGATGACATGAGTGCTAAAAAAGATACAGAATGGTTTTGTGATGAAGTTACAAAAGCATTTTATCGCATTTATCTAAAATTAAAAGACTGAGAGTAATTTCTAGAACATCTACAGAGCGTTATAAAATACCACTAAATCTATCCCATCAATTGCGGCAAAATCGGGAGTTTCTTATCTGGTTGAAGTTAGTGTTAGAAAACAAAAGGATAACGTTTTAATTACTACTCCGCTCATTAATGCTAATGACAAGGTTTGAGCAGAAAAGTATAACGAAAAATTAAAAGATGTTTTTAAGGTGCAAGGAGATGTTTCTAAAAAAATAGTGAAACAACTTAAAATATTCATTAGCCCAAAAAAAGAAAAAATATTAAATGAGTTTCCTCCTCAAAATATAAAAGTTTACAAGACCTTGGCTAAAGGAAGAACTTTTAAAGACAAAGGAGGTGTACTTAATGCAAAGATAGCTCGTGAATTTTTTAAAGAAGCAATCGAATTACATTCTAGATTTGTAGATGCTTATGCCGAATTAGGTTTTACGCACATGATGGGTTATGAAGAATTAAAATTAAGTAAAAGAATTGCATTAATGACAGAAAACATTGATAAAGCTTTAGGATTAAATTTGAACTTATCCATAGAAAATTCATAAAAAGGAATTATGCTAGTTGGTAGTGCTAAAAATAAAAAAGAAGCATTTTACATATTTCGAAAAAGCAATAAAACAAACCCGAGTAACGCTAATGTTCATAATAATACAGCAGCCTATTATGGCTTTCTAAAGAAAGATAGTTTATCACTTTTTTACAGTAAAAAGCATTAATTTTAAATTCTTTTTTTACTCAATCCCAAAGTGTGTATGTGTTATGCTTCTTATAAAAGCTAAACAATACGAAAAATCGGAAAATTTTTATGCACAAAAAAAAGAAGGGTTTTCTAGTTCTAATATAAAACATATAACAATGATTCTGGTAGGCGAAAAAGCTAAAAAAAATCAAGAGGAAAGTCCAAAAGAACCCATTAAGATTTATGAAGAAGCGTTCAAAAAACATCTAGAAAACAACACTCATTTTACCTATAAATTAGCAGGTTTATATGATGGTGTTTATAACGATCAAGAAAGCTACTTACAATTAAGGAAAAAGGATTATGAATTAGATTCGACGACAACTAACCATATTTTAGAGTTGAATTAAGTGCTTCTAGAAAGTGGTGAATTTAAAGAAGCAGAATTATTAGCAGCATCTAAAAAATATAAAAAATTGATTAGAAAGGATGTACGTTTGGTTCATCAATTTAGTCAATATTACTTTCAAAACAACTTACAAAAAGCGAAAGTAATTCTGGAAGATAGTTTGCCAAGAGATAGACATTATTTCAGAAAAACTTTTTTGTATGCAAAATTAAAAGATACCAAAAAAATACCCAGTAATGTCTAAAATTACTGATGCTTCTAAAGTATTGGCGTATGCCATTTTTAAATAAAAAAGATTCTTTGCATTATTTCTTGAAAAATGTTGATATCAGTATAATAAGTGCTAGTTTTCCTAATAGCAGACCAGAGATGAATCTGCATAGAAAAACGCCAGAATTTATTGCTTTTTTAGAGAAAAAAAATTTCCTTTAGCATTATAAAAAGAATAAATATTACTTTTTTAAATAGGCTACAACCGCTTTTCTAATATCAAAAGCTAATTCGTTTATTGCAGGTTTATAGACCGAAAGAACCTCTTTATTTTCTGAAGATAAAAAAGGAATATCAAAACCTTTTAACAAATAATCCGAAAAAGCAACTGTATACGTTTTTTTAATATTTAATTCTTTGTTTTTAATCATCCACTTCTCCCCTACTTTTTCTGCATTAAAACGTTGTAAATACGCTCCTGTTCCTTTAGCTAAAATCCCATAATCTAAAACCCGTTTTAGTAACCTTCCTTTAATTTCTACTTTTAAAACAGCACCTCCATAAGGCAACACTCTAAAAATATCAACAGCATTAATGGCACCAGATAACTTATCATCAATTCTTATTGAACCGCCGTTTAAAAGAGCGCAATCCACTGCATCATCAAAGGCAAAAGACATCGATTTTGTAATAATCTCTCCTAAATTAGTTTGAATGCTTCTAATTGGTGTATCTCTTCCATCTAAAGGAATTTTTGCAGTATAAATTATTTCGTCAGGATTTGTTATAATTTCTTTAATTTTTGAGCGAAGAATAGTTTGCCATTTTTTAACAATTTTATCAACTTTTTCATCTGCTTCTATGGATGCATTTATTTCTCTTAACTCGGATGTTACAATTGCTTTTTTTGTCTTTTTATCAAACGAAATTCTGTGAATATAAGCTGTTTTAGCATTTGCATCCGCCTTCGTAATAATTACATTTCCTATTTTATGATATGAATTTGTGTGTTCATGTCCTCCCATTATTAAAGGCAAATTGGGAATTAGCTTTGCAATTCTTTTATCATTTGCTATTTTAACATGTGTCAATCCAAAAACAACATCAACAGAATCCTTAATAGCAGCATAAGAAGCTCTTGCTTTTACAAACATATTTCCATACGCTACAAATTCTTTTGGGTTAGAAGGAATACAAACACTAATAAAACCAACTTTAATGGTGGTACCATCTTCATCAGAAAATTCTTTGATAAACGTTTCTTCTAAAGGAATTTTCCTTCCTTCTTTTTCTTTAAAAAAAAGTCTTATTTTCTCTGTGGTTTTGAGTTTTACATTCGAAGAAATCCAAGGGAAATTACTTTCATTTAAACGTTTTTGCAAATCTTTTTGAGGAATATCAAACTCGTGATTACCAAAAGCTACCAAATCAAAATTCATAGCATTCATGACATCTATCATCTGTTTGCCACGAACTCGTTCTCCATCAATCTTTAAAGTTCCTATCAAAGACGGATTTAAAAAATCGCCAGCCATAAAAAGCATAGTGTTCTTATTTTCCTTTAAAAGTTCTTGATGTACCTTTTCTACTCTTGCCATTCCACCAAATTGGCCTCCTTGAATAGGTGCAATTTCATAGACGTCATTTATCTGTAAGAAAGTGAAATCAATTTTCCCATCCTCTTGTTTACATGAGAAAAACAATATAATTGATAAAATATATAAAAGTGATTTTGTGATTTTCATTCCTGATTTATTTGAAAATTAAATGATATAAAGGTTGAATGTTCAATTTACTTTAATTTTTTAGTACTGTAATTAAATTTATATAAAAACCTCTAAAGCTTTATTATAAGCACTTTCAAAACTCATAGGTTTTATATTTGTATCGGCTTTTTCTGCTGTAAAATAACTTAATAACTTTTCAGTGGGCATATTTCCTGTCAATTCATCTTTAGCCATTGGGCAACCTCCATACCCTTTAATAGCCCCATCAAAACGATTACAACCCGCTTTATAAGCAGCATTTACTTTTTCATGCCATTTATCTGGAGTTGTGTGTAAATGTGCTCCAAATTCTATTGCTGGATATTTAGGAATTAAATTTGAAAATAAATAGTCAATTACTTCTGGAGTTGAACTGCCAATAGTGTCTGAAAGCGATAAAATTTTTACGCCCATATTAGATAACTTTTCAGTCCAATTCCCAACAATTTCTTCATTCCAAGGATCTCCATAAGGATTACCAAAACCCATCGATAAATACGCAACAACTTCTTTGTTTGTTCTATTAGCAATATTTAAAATTTCATCTAAGGCTTTAATAGATTCTTCAATTGTTTTATGGGTGTTGCGCATTTGAAAGTTTTCTGAAATTGAAAAAGGATACCCTAAATAATCAATTTCTTCAAACTGTGATGCGTCTTTTGCACCTCTTACATTCGCTATGATTGCTAGAAGCTTACTTTCTGTTCTAGATAAATCTAATTTTCCCAAAACAGCAGCTGTATCTCGCATTTGCGGAATTGCTTTTGGTGACACAAAACTGCCAAAATCGATCGTATCAAACCCAACGTTTAATAACGAATTGATATATAATGCTTTTTTTTCAGTAGATATAAAATGAGATTTTATTCCTTGCATTGCGTCTCTTGGACATTCTATGATCTTGACTTTTTTCATCCTTTCAAATATAAAGAAACTAAAGTAGTTGTTGAATTATTTAAACTGATTATTCATCTCTTTTTGATTAATTTCGTTTTCATAAATGAAAAACTCTAAATCAATACTTCCAGTAATCGTTATTTCTCAATTTTGTTGCACTTCTTTATGGTTTGCAGGAAATGGTGTGATGAGTAAAATTGTAGAAACATATGGTTTACAGGAGGATGCAATAGGTCACCTAACATCCGCTGTTCAGTTTGGCTTTATTTCTGGAACCTTATTATTTGCTTTATTTACAATTGCTGATCGTTTTTCACCTTCAAAGGTGTTTTTTATAAGCGCAATTATAGGCGCAATTTTTAATTTAGGGATTGTTTTTAACAATCAAATGTTATTTAGTTTGATTGTTTTTCGATTTTTAACTGGCTTTTTCTTGGCAGGAATTTATCCTGTAGGCATGAAAATAGCGACTGACTATTATAAAAAAGGATTAGGAAAATCGCTAGGTTATTTAGTCGGAGCTTTAGTTTTAGGTACCGCTATGCCTCATTTATTAAAAGATATTCTCATTAATTATTCATGGAAAAGTGTTTTAATATCAACTTCATCTTTATCCGTTTTTGGAGGTTTATTGATGCTGGTTTTTGTGAAAGACGGACCCAATAGAAAACCGTGCAAAGATTTAAATTTGTCAAGTTGTTTTCAAGTCTTTAAAAATGTGAATTTTAGAAAGGCTGCTTTTGGATATTTTGGTCATATGTGGGAATTATATACATTTTGGACTTTTGTTCCTATTATATTGATGATGTATCAAAAATTACATTCAGATACTGTTTTTAACATTCCTGCACTCTCTTTTACAATTATTGCTGTAGGAAGTTTTTCCTGTGTTTTAGCAGGATATATTTCTCAAAAACTCGGAATTAAAAGAACTGCTTTTAGTTTTTTAGTATTGTCATGCTTTTGTTGTATTATTTCTCCTTTGATGTTTAACTTGCAAAGCTCAAATCTATTTATTGTGTTCTTAATTTTTTGGGGAATGGTTGTAATTGCAGATTCTCCTCTTTTCTCAACATTAGTTGCACAAAATGCACCTTTAAAAGACAAAGGATCTGCTTTAACAATCGTTAATTGCATTGGATTTTCCATTACAATTATTAGTATTCAGCTGATCACTGCTTTACAATTATCTTCATACTCAAAATATATATTTATGATTTTAGCCATCGGACCGATTTTAGGTTTGATTGCTCTGCAAATTAAGACAGCTCAACAACTAAAATAATTCAAAAAAAAACTCCTGAATAAATTCAGGAGTTTTAAACTATAATTTTATAAAATCTAGGCGTTTTGCTTTTTAATTAAATTCAAAGCAGAACCTTCATTGTACCAAACAATTTGAGAATTGTTATACGTATGGTTTGCCTCAAATACATCTTTACTTCCATCAGCATGAACAGCTTCAATAGTTAATGGCTTATCCGGAGCAAATTCATTTAAATCTAAAAAATTGAAAGTGTCATTTTCATGGATTAAATCGTAATCTGTTTCATTAGCAAATGTCAAACCTAACATTCCTTGTTTTTTCAAGTTTGTTTCATGAATTCTTGCAAAAGATTTTACAATTACAGCAGCAACACCCAAATGTCTTGGTTGCATTGCAGCGTGCTCTCTAGAAGAACCTTCACCATAATTATGATCACCAACAACGATTGTATTAATTCCAGCTTTCTTATATTCTCTTTGAACCGCAGGAACCGAGTTGTATTCTCCTGTTAATTGATTTTTAACGAAGTTTGTCTTTTTATTAAAAGCATTTATTGCACCGATTAAAGTATTGTTCGCAATATTATCTAAATGACCTCTAAAACGTAACCAAGGCCCCGCCATAGAAATGTGATCTGTAGTGCATTTACCAAAAGCTTTTATTAATAATTTTGCTCCAGTAATTGTATTTCCTAAAGGTGTGAAAGGCTCTAATAATTGTAATCTTTCTGAATCTTCATTCACCGCAATTTTAACGTGGCTTCCGTCTTTTTCTGGCGCTAAATAACCGTTATCCAAAACTTCAAAACCTTTTGGAGGTAATTCCCATCCTGTTGGTTCGTCAAACATTACTTCTTCACCGTCTTCATTGATTAAAAAGTCTGTTAAAGGGTTAAAATCCAAACGCCCTGCAATTGCAATTGCTGCAGTTATTTCAGGTGATGCAACAAATGCATGAGTATTTGGATTGCCATCTGCTCTTTTAGCAAAATTTCTATTAAAAGAATGCACAATACTATTTTTAGGAGCATTTTTAGGATCTGAATATCTTGCCCATTGGCCTATACAAGGACCACAAGCATTGGTAAATATTTTGGCATTTAAGTTTTCGAAAATCCCAAGAATTCCATCTCTATCTGCAGTATATCTTACCTGTTCAGAGCCAGGATTAATTCCTAATTCTGACTTCATTTTTAAACCTTTATCAATGGCTTGTTGTGCAATTGAAGAAGCTCTAGACAAATCTTCATAAGATGAATTCGTACAAGAACCAATTAATCCCCATTCTACAGTAAGTGGCCACTCGTTAGTCGCGGCTTTTTCAGTCATATCAGCCCCTACAGGCGTCGATAAATCGGGTGTAAAAGGTCCGTTTAATAGAGGACCTAATTCTGATAAATTTATTTCAATTACTTGATCAAAATATTGTTCTGGATTTGCATATACTTCAGGATCTGCTGTTAAATAATCTTTTACTTTATTCGCAGCGTTTGCAACGTCTTTTCTATCTGTGGCGGTTAAATAACGTTCCATAGATTCGTCGTATCCAAACGTTGAAGTAGTTGCACCAATTTCAGCACCCATGTTACAAATTGTGCCTTTACCAGTACAAGACATAGAGGTTGCTCCAGGTCCAAAATATTCTACAATTGCTCCTGTTCCTCCTTTTACAGTTAAAATTTCAGCAACTTTTAAAATTACATCTTTTGGGGCCGTCCAACCGGAAAGTTTTCCGATTAATCTAACACCTATTAATTTAGGGAACTTTAATTCCCAAGCCATACCTGCCATTACATCAACTGCATCTGCACCACCAACACCAATAGCCACCATACCTAATCCTCCTGCATTTACTGTATGAGAATCTGTACCAATCATCATTCCTCCAGGAAATGCATAATTTTCTAAAACTACTTGGTGAATGATACCTGCGCCAGGTTTCCAAAAACCAATTCCATATTTGTTAGAAACAGATTCTAAAAAATTAAAAACTTCACTACTTGTATTATTTGCATGCTTTAAATCTGTAGCAGCACCATCTTTAGCTTGAATTAAATGATCACAGTGAACGGTTGTGGGCACTGCTACTTGTACCTTACCTGCCTGCATAAATTGCAACAAAGCCATTTGTGCTGTTGCATCTTGACAAGCAATTCTATCTGGAGCAAAATCAACATAATCTTTTCCTCTTACCAATTCTTTAGTAGGTTTCCCTTCCCATAAATGAGAATATAAAATCTTTTCTGACAAGGTAAGTGGTTTCCCTGTTATTTTGCGAGCAGCATCTATGCGTTCTGTCATGTTTGCGTAAACCTGTTTTATCATATCAATATCAAAAGCCATAATGTTTTTCTATTTTTTTTTAATTATATTAACTTTACAAGATACGAAATATAGAATTGTTATAATAAAAATTTAAAAATATAGAATGATTCTAAAAAAGGATTACTAGCATCGAAAGTATTTGAAGTTAATATATGTAGGATCGTTCTTTCATTTTATGTTTATGGACTAGAGCTTAAAACTCTGCAATTTATTGCAGTGCTTTAGTTATGCGAAAAAATTATACACTCGCACATGAGTTCAATTATAAGAAAAGAATCGCATGCCATAATTCGTTTGAATTGTTATATTTTTTGGCCAACTAAACATAGGTATAAAGTTTTACATGGCGACCTGCAGTCTTGTTGTTATGAACTTTTAATACAAGGATCTGATTCACAAAGAATTGTTATACCGAAAGGAGTTGTTAGTCCAGATTATATAAATATGCATATAGAGTATGCTCCAAAGCTTAATGTAAGTTCTATTGTAAAGAATTTGAAACGTTGTTCTTCACGAAAACTTCAGTAGGAGTTTTCTTCTTTGATAAAGCATTATTTGGAAAAGTATTTTGAGCAACTGTTTCTGGAGTTTGGAGAAGCGGAAATACTACTGATAAAATGGTCAACAACTATTTGGAACACCATAAAAGAAAAAATACAGATGACAATTCAAATTTTATACTTGAGTAATCCAAAGTAGGACTTTTAGTCCTTATTAAAAACCCCTGCACTTATATAAGTGCAGGGTGATTAGTTAATGTCCTAAAAAAAGCCTAATTTTAAGAATTAGGCTTTTTTACAACTTTAATATTTTATGATATTAGATAAAGAAAATATAGTATTGTGATGTTCTTTTATTTAACCAACTGTTTTAAAGAAGGAGCAAACTTTGTTAAGTTGATTCCTTTTACTGCGGTTTTATATTCATCCATTGTAGGAGTTCTTCCTAAAATTGTAGAAAGTACAACAACAGGAGTCGAGGAAAGTAACGATTCTCCTTTTTTCTCTTGACTATCTTTAACAACTCTTCCTTGGAAAAGACGTGTAGATGTTGCCATTACAGTATCTCCTGCGGCAGCTTTTTCTTGGTTTCCCATGCATAGGTTACAACCAGGACGCTCTAAATACAAAATATTTTTATACCCTGTACGAGCTGCATCTTTGGGAGCATTATCATCAAACTCAAAACCAGCATATTTTACTAAAACGTCCCAATCACCTTCTGCTTTTAATTCATCTACAATATTATAGGTAGGTGGAGCCACCACTAGAGGTGCCTTAAACTCAACCTTACCTTGTTGCGCCTCTACATTTTTAAGCATTTGAGCAAGAATTTTCATATCTCCCTTGTGAACCATGCAAGAGCCAATAAAACCTAAATCTACTTTTTTTGTTCCTCCATAAAACGATAAGGGTCTTATTGTGTCATGGGTGTAGCGCTTAGAAACATCATCATTATTTACATCAGGATCTGCAATCATTGGCTCTTCAACCAAATCAAGATCAATGACCACTTCTGCAGCATATTTCGCATTTGCATCTGGAGTTAATGCTGGTTTTTCTCCAGATTTAATCTCTGTAATTCTTCTATTAGCGATATCAATTAAACCTTGAAGAACTTGTTTTTGATTATCCATTCCCTTTTCTATCATGATCTGGATTCTTCCTTTTGCAATTTCCAAAGATTCAATCAAAGTTTCGTCTTCAGAAATACAGATCGAAGCTTTTGCCTTCATTTCTGCAGTCCAATCCGTAAATGTAAATGCTTCATCAGCTGTAAGTGTTCCCAAATGAACTTCAATAATTCTGCCTTGAAATACGTTATCTCCTCCAAAATTCTTTAGCATTTGAGATTGAGTTGCATGCACAACATCACGGAAGTCCATATAACTTTCCATTTTCCCTTTGAATGTAACTTTTACAGATTCTGGAATTGGCATTGACGCTTCACCAGTAGCAAGTGCCAAAGCAACAGTTCCTGAATCTGCACCAAAGGCAACACCTTTAGACATTCTGGTATGTGAGTCTCCACCGATAATTATTGCCCAATCATCCACCGTAAGATCATTCAAAACCTTGTGAATTACATCGGTCATCGGTTTGTATGTATGATTTGGGTCACGAGCAGTAATTAAACCAAAATCGTTCATAAATTTCATCAATCTAGGAATGTTCGCTTTAGATTTATCGTCCCAAACGGAAGCAGTATGACAACCTGATTGGTATGCACCATCAACAATTGGGGAAATAACTGTAGCTGCCATCATTTCCAATTCTTGAGAAGTCATTAAACCTGTTGTATCTTGCGAACCTATAATATTTACCTCTACACGAACATAAGATCCTGCATGTAACGTTTTACCAGGTTCAATACCTACTGCATTTTTATTAAATAACTTTTCTACAGCTGTAAGGCCTTGCCCATCAATAGAAACCTCTTTTGAATTCGCATATACTGATACAAAATCTATGTCTAGTGCCTTCGCTGCAAACGCCTGCAATTTCTTACCAAATACAATTGCATAGGACCCACCAGCTCTAATAAATTCTACTTTTTGAGGTGTCAATGCTTCAGAAATGTCCATTAACAAAACACCACCTTTATAAAGTTTCTTTTCTTTCGTATTTAACGTCAAAACAGTTCCTGTAGCAACAGAATAAGCCTCTTTAAGAACGCTGTCTCCATTTTCATCTCTTATCGTGTTGCCCGCTTCATCTTTCTGTTTGACCCAATTTTTAAGATCAATTCCAATACCACCAGTTACACCTACAGTTGTTAAGAAAATTGGAGAAATTCCATTTGTCCCAGCAATAATTGGTGCTATATTAATAAATGGCACATATGGGCTCGCTTTTATACCCGTCCATAAAGCCACATTATTTACACCAGACATTCTAGAAGAACCAACTCCCATTGTACCTTTATCTGCAATTAACATCACTCTCTTATTAGGATGTTGCTTTTGCAGTGCTATTAATTTGTTTTGTTGTGCCTTGTTATGTTCAAATAAACATTGTCCATGCAGCTCACGGTCAGAACGTGAGTGGGCATCACCTCCAGGAGAAAGTAAATCAGTAGAAATATCTCCTATTCCTGCAACAAAAGTTACAATTTCAATTTCTTCATCAATTTCAGGCAACTTCGTAAAAAATTCTGCTTTAGCGTAACTCTGAATAATACTTTTTGCAGTTTTATTACCTTTTTTTAATGCTACCTCTAAACGATTCATGTCTGCTTCATACAAGAAAACCTGTGTCTTAAGCACAGTTCCTGCTTGCGAAGCAATGGAAGTATCATTACTTAAGGCTAAATCCAATAAAACTTCAATTGAGGGTCCTCCTTTCATATGAGACAACTGCTCAAAGGCAAAAGAAACTGTAATTTCTTTCACTACAGATTTACCCAGAATAATCTCTTGTAAAAATTTAGCTTTTACACTGGCTGCACTTGTAGTTCCAGGTAAGACATTATAGATGAAAAAGTCAAGAGATTCAGCACGGTACTTATGGTTTATATCTTTAATTTGGGAAACAATTTCACTTAATAAATCTTTCCCATCAATAGGCTGTGGTTGAAGTTCTAGTTTTTTCCTGTTTTCTATCTGATTAAGGTAATCTTTATAAATACTCATAAAAGGGATCTTTAGTTAATGTAAAACATATCGGTGTAAAAATGCAAAAGGATTTTAACAAAATATTTAAATATTTTAAGTATCGCAAACTTACATTTTTTATCTTAAGATTGAACAATAAACAATAGATAGGTGCAATTAATGAATAAAAAAAAGCTATTTGTTAAAACATTAAATATAATTCAACAAAAAAACAGTTTTTAACTTTATTTATGAAGATTTCATAAATAAAATAGAAAAGCAGACTTGTAAGCCGAATTCTGTACCTTACTACTTAAGGTTCTTATCATTTATCTAGTTCTAAAATTACTTTTAGAATCCATCTGCCTACCCTTTAGAATCGAGCGAGTTGCCCTCAAGCTCTAATATACATGGCATTGCACCTCATAGAGTTTACCTGGTTTCACTACAGCCGAACTGTACTTGCTTTCTGTTGCACTGGTCCTCAACTTACGTTGGACGGATGTTATCCGCTATGAATACTCTTTGGTGTCCGGACTTTCCTCTTTACTCCGAACTTGATTCAGAACCTTTATTAAAATATTTCTATTTATAAGGAAGGTGCTGAAACAAGTTCAGCATTAAGCGATAAGATAAGTCTGCTTTATATTTTATGTCTTTTACCTTTAAAAAAAACCCACTCAAATAAAATTTGAGTGGGAAAAATTGCTATGAAAAAGAAAAAGTGTTATCGATTTCTCAATAACAGTGCAAATATAGTTTAAAATGAATTAATAAAAAACATATATCACAAAATATATAGTCTTTTTTTCCATTTTCGATACATCATTAAGAAAACATATCTTTTACTTTTTCAAAAAATGATTTATCCGATGTATTTGGACTTGGTGCAAAATTGTCATCATTAGACATTTTTTCAAAAAATTGAGTTTGCTCCTTATTTAATTGTTGCGGAGTCCAAACATTGGTGTGTATTAAAAAATCACCTGTTCCATAACGTTCAATACTTGGCAATCCTTTCCCTTTTAATCGTAAAATTCTGCCAGATTGTGCACCAGCATCAATTTTAATTTTGACTTTACCAGTAACAGTTTCTACTTCTTTACTAGTTCCTAAAACTGCTTCAGAAAAATTAATATATAAATCGTAATGAATATTCGTTCCTTCTCTTTTTAGCGTTTCGTGAGGAACTTCTTCTATTAATACTAATAAATCTCCTGCAATAGAATTTTTACCTGGAGCATCATTCCCTTTTCCTCCTACTTTTAACTGCACTCCTTCTGTAACACCAGCAGGTATATTGATTGGTACGGTCTCTTCTTTTACAATTAAACCTTGTGCATCTGCTTCATTAGGTTTAGAACTAATAATTTCACCAGCTCCAGAACAAGTTCCGCAAGTAGTGGCAGTTTGCATTCTACCTAAAATGGTATTGGTAACACGCATTTGCTGGCCAGAACCATTACAGGTTGTACACGTTTTATAACGAACACCGTCTGCCTGCACTTTTCTACGAACTTTAACTTTCTTCTCTACACCTTTCGCAATTTCTTCTAAAGTAAGTTTTACACGAATTCGCATATTACTGCCTTTAACTCTAGCTTGCTGTCTTCCGCCACCGCCAAAGCCGCCGCCGAAACCACCGCCACCGCCACCAAAAATATCTCCAAACTGACTGAAAATATCATCCATATTCATACCGCCGCCGCTAAAGCCGCCGCCGCCTTGAGGACCATCAAAAGCCTGATGACCATATTGATCATAACGTGCTTTTTTATTTTCATCGCTTAAAACTTCATAAGCTTCAGCTGCTTTTTTAAAGTTTTCTTCAGCACTTTTATCATCAGGATTCTTATCTGGATGATATTTAATTGCCATTTTTCTATAACCTTTCTTAATTTCTGCTTGTGAAGCCGATTTCGAGATGTCTAATATGTCGTAAAAATCTTGTTTTGCCATTATTTTTAGTTTTCAGTAAGCAGCTTGTAGTTATCAGTCAGCAACTAACTGCTAACGGTAAACTATTGATTGAATACTTTTTTTTAATCTACAGCTTTAAATCTTTAGCATACAGTTAAAACTGATTATCATTGCTAAAGATCATTTATTGTTTTATTGTCCTATTACTACTTTAGGATAGCGAATTATTTTATCACCTAATTTGTATCCTTTTTCTACACAATCAATTATTTTTCCTTTTAAATCTTCTGAAGGAGCAGGAATCTGCGTAATTGCTTCGTGAATTTCTGCATCAAAAACATCACCAGCATTGGTTTCTATTTTTAATAATCCTTTTAACTCTAGAGTGTTGTAGAATTTTTGATATACTAATAGAACTCCTTTTCTTAATTCTTCTGCTTCTTTATCTTCTTCTATATGTGCCAAAGCGCGTTCGAAATCATCTACAACTGGCAGTAAAGATGTCATTAATTCCTGTCCTGCGGTTTTAAAAAGTTCTATTCTTTCTCTAGTTGTTCTTTTTTTATAGTTTTCGAACTCTGCAAACAAACGTAAAAACTTATCTTTTTCAGCTTGAATTATTTCTTCTGAGGTAGGTTCCTCCTCCACAACTTCTACTTCAACCTCTTGATTTTGTTCAATTTGAATGGTCTCTTGTTCGTTTTTTATTTCTTGGTCTTTTATATCTTCTTTCTTACTCATTTCTTTATGCTAATTATTATGTCTCTCCTATAACGGCAAAAATGTTGCCAACAAAAAAAATAGTGCCAAACTGACACTATTTTTTATATTTTTATATGAGCCCAATTTTCACCTGACTTTATCCTGTGGATTTGTGTATCTGAAACCCCAAATCGCTTAGCAATCATTGATATTCGTGTTCTTTTATTTTTAAGCTGACGTTTAATTATTTTCACTTTACCAGCAGATAATTTAGCGTAAGCTATACTCTTGTTTCTGACAATTTCCTGCCAGGTTGGGTTGTTAAATTGATGCAACTCTTTTTCTCTTTTTGTTGCCCATTGTAAATTTTCTACACTGTTCTCATTTTTATCATAATTTAAATGAATCACATAAATTTGATCTTCATTTTCTTTTTCTAAAAAATGTTCTGCTACTAGTTTGTGGACATATCTGCTTGTAGATTTCTTGTTAACTTCTTGTTTTAAAGAAATGGTTTCATATCCGTTTATAAAAGTTCGTTTTTTTAAATATTCTTTTTCGCTTGAACAGTTAATCACTCGGCCACAGTTGGAGATTTTAAATTTTAATTTTACAGAAATAACTTCATCAAACTGAACATCCCTCCACTCCTCATTCCATAAATGTCTTATCATACTATAAAAGTTAAAATAATTAATTAAAACTTTTTCTTAATTTTCAATTCTTTCAATTTTTGCACCAATAGATTTTAAACGAGCTTCTATATTTTCATAACCTCTATCTATTTGTTCAATATTATTAATGATTGATGTTCCTTTTGCAGAAAGTGCAGCAATCAATAATGAAATACCAGCTCTAATATCTGGGGAAGTCATTTTAGTTGCTTTTAATGAACTTTTAAAATTCATTCCGATTACTGTAGCTCTGTGCGGGTCACATAAAATAACTTTTGCGCCCATATCAATCAACTTATCAACGAAAAACAACCTGCTTTCAAACATTTTTTGATGTATTAAAACAGTTCCTTTTGCTTGTGTAGCAATTACTAATACAATACTTAATAAATCTGGAGTAAAACCGGGCCAAGGAGCATCTGCAACTGTTAAAACAGAACCATCTATATAATTCTGAATTTTATACGATTTTTGTTCTGGAATATAAATATCATCACCTCTTTTTTCAAACTTAATTCCAAGTTTTCTGAAAACATTCGGAATTTGTCCTAAATTTTCCCAGCTCACATTTTTGATTGTTAATTCTGAATGTGTCATTACCGCAACGCCAATCCAAGAACCAATTTCAATCATATCAGGTAAAACAGTATGCTTACAACCTCCTAAATTATCGACCCCTATAATGGTTAATAAATTAGAGCCAATGCCTGTAATATTTGCGCCCATAGAATTTAACATTTTACATAATTGCTGAATGTAAGGTTCACAAGCAGCATTGTAAATTGTGGTAGTTCCTGTTGCTAAAACAGACGCCATTAATATGTTTGCAGTTCCGGTAACAGAAGCTTCATCTAACAACATATCTGTACCGATTAATTCGTCTGCCTCTACACCATAAAAATGCTCTTCTTTATTATATCTAAATTTTGCACCCAATCTAATAAAACCCTCAAAATGAGTATCTAATCTTCTTCTTCCAATTTTATCTCCCCCAGGTCTTGGAATATAGCCTTTTCCAAAACGAGCTAATAATGGTCCAATAATCATAATTGATCCCCGTAATGAACTTCCATCTCTTTTAAAATCAGCAGATTCTAAATATTTTAAATTAAGGTTGTCCGCCTGAAAAGAATAAGAATTTCTGCTTAATTTTTCAACTTTAACACCTAATTTTCCTAAAATAAAAATCAGCTTATTTACATCAATAATATCTGGGACATTATTAATAATTACTTTTTCTGGAGTTAATAAAACTGCGCAAAGTATTTGTAAAACTTCATTTTTTGCTCCTTGAGGAGTAATTGTTCCGTTTAATTTATGACCGCCTTCAATTTTAAATGATGCCATTGACTTTTATCTTTTTCTATTTTTATTCTGATTATTATGGTGTGGTTTCTTGTGAACAGTTTTAGAAGTATTCTGACCTTGAGAATTTCTTTTTCTTAATAAGTTTTTACTTTCTGATAATTCTTCATCAGAATTTCTCAAATCAAATTTTTCACCAGACAAATCAAATAAATGCTTAAAAATAACAGCATCATCAACCGTATCTTTGTTCCAATTTAAGTAACATTTTTTCATGTGATTCGCAATGGTAAAGATCAAAGCCTCTCTCTTATCACCCTCTTCCCAACTCAAAGCAATGTCAATCATTGTTTGAATATTGTTGCCGTAATATCTATATTTCGATGCATATTTAGGGTAAGGCAAACCTTCTGGTTTTTCTTGTAACTCCTCTCTAGAAGGAATTGCATACGGTGAATCTGCATCCAATTTAAAGTCTGACATAATATACAACTGATCCCATAATTTATGTTTAAAGTCTGGAACATCACGCAAATGCGGTTGTAAATTCCCCATAACATCTACAATTGCTTTGGCCATTTTATCGCGTTCTTCTTTAGTATCTAAAGCCAAACAATGGTCTACTAATTTCTGTATATGTCTACCGTATTCTGGTATTATCATTAACGGTCTTCCTGAATTATATTCTAAATCGAATGTCATTTATTTATTTTTGAAGTTTGCTCTCAATACATCACGCATGGAAAACGTGAAGTTCGGACTGCAAATTTATACTGTTGTAGTTATTTAACGTTGCAAAATAGCACTTTATTTTAGTTTTACGGATGGTTTTTAACCAATAATTTTTAATTTCACAAAACGTAGTAAAAGATTTTTCTTTCCTGCGGTTCCAAATTTAATCATTGCTTTTTTATCTGGACCTTTTCCTTCTAAAGAAAGTACTTCTCCTCTGCCAAAACGATCATGTTCAATAATATTACCAACAACAATATTATTATCAAATAAATTTGCTTTAGACGCAGTGTCTGATGCTTTTTTTAAGTTTTTAGGAACAATGATTTCTTTCTTTTTAACCAAATCACGTTCCATTTTTTTACGCTGAATTGGTTTTTGGAAACGAATTCCTTTAGGTGCATCCTCAAAAATACTCTTATCTATAAATTTATTTATAGAGGGTTCAGGCATTTTTGGTGTAATATAATATAAATACTGATCATCAATTTCTTCTAAAAACCTGCTTGGTTCAGCATCAATTAGTTTACCCCATCGATAGCGTGTTTGTGCATAAGTTAAATAAGCAACTTTTTCTGCTCTTGTGATCGCTACATAAAACAACCTGCGCTCCTCTTCTAACTCACTTCTTGTATTCATACTCATTGCTGACGGAAATAAATTTTCCTCTAAACCAACAATATAAACATACATATACTCTAAACCTTTAGATTGATGAATGGTCATTAAAGAAACACTTGGTTTGTCATCATCTTTTTTAGAATCGAAATCTGTGGCCAATGCAACATCTTCTAAAAACGAAGTTAAAGAGGCATCTTCTCCTTGTTCTATTTTATCAGTAATAAAATCTTTAATTCCGTTTAAAAGTTCCTGAACATTTTCTACTTTACTAACGGCCTCTGGTGTACCATCCTTTTCTAAATCTTTAATTAATTTTGCCTGTTTTACAACAATCTCTGCAATTTCAAATGCATTTTTAGTTTGCGATTCTATTTGTAAACTCAAAATCATATTCATAAAATTCTGAAGCTTATTTTTAGTTCCAGAATTTATTTTTAAATCGATTTTATCAATATACTTTAAAACATCAAAAATTGATTTTTTATAATGATTTGCTGCGATTGTTAATCTATCGATGGTTGTTGCACCAATTCCTCTTGCAGGATAATTGATAATTCTCTTAAATGCTTCTTCATCATTAGGATTGATTAAAATGCGCAAATAAGATAAAATATCTTTGATTTCTTTTCTTTGGTAGAAAGAAATTCCACCATAAATTTTATAATCAATTCCTTTTTTTCTTAACGCATCTTCAATGGCCCTTGATTGTGAATTTGTTCTATACAATACACAAAAATCATCGGGTGTTAATTGATTATTCATTTGGTTTTCCCAAATAGATTGGGCTACAAAACGACCTTCTTCTCCGTCAGAAATGGTGCGCATTACGTTGATAGAATCCCCCGCATCATTAGACGTCCAAACTTCTTTGTCTAATTTTGTTTTGTTTCTTGCAATTACCGAATTTGCAGCATTCACTATATTTTTTGTTGAACGGTAATTTTGTTCAAGCTTAAACGTTTTTACATCGGGATAATCTTTCTGAAAGTTTAAGATGTTCTCAATATTAGCACCTCTAAAACTATAAATACTTTGAGAATCGTCACCAACCACACAAATATTTCCAAATTTATCTGCCAATGCTCTCACAATTATATATTGCGAATGGTTTGTATCTTGGTATTCATCGACCATGATATATCTAAAACGGTCTTGATATTTTGCTAAAGATTCAGGAAATCGTGCTAGTAATTCATTGGTTCTCAATAATAAATCATCAAAATCCATGGCACCCGCTTTAAAACATCTATCTACATAATTTCTATAAATATCCCCTACTTTTGGCCTGCTTGCATGCAAATCTGCCTCTTGCAAATCAGCATTATTAAAATAAGCTCTTACGGTAACTAAACTATTTTTAAAGGATGAAATTCTGCCTAAAATCTGTTTTGGCTTATAACGCTCTTTGTCTAAACCCATTTCTTTAATAATAGAACTTATTAAACGAACGGAATCTTGTGTATCGTAAATCGTGAAATTTGATGGAAAACCTAATTTATCTGATTCTGAACGTAAAATTCTGGCAAAAACGGAGTGAAAAGTTCCCATCCAAAGATTTTTTGCTTCACTTTGGCCAACAACTCCGGCAATCCTTGCCTTCATTTCTTTAGCTGCTTTATTAGTAAATGTAAGAGACAAAATGTTAAATGCATCAACACCTGATTGCATTAAATGTGCAATTCTGTAGGTTAAAACACGTGTTTTACCAGAACCTGCACCTGCTATAATAATCATGGGTCCATCCTTTTGTAAGACTGCCTGCTTTTGTGCTTCGTTTAAAGAATTTAAGTATGTATTCAATAGAATATTTTGATAGAGTTTGAAAGTGTGAATTTAGCCAAACTATTCGTTTCTATACAGGAAGGTTGTGAGTTTTTATTCACAAGTTATTATTTTAAAATTGATATAAAATTAAACATAGAATTTTAGAATATAGAATCCATATCAACTCAGTTATTATCTGCCTATAGGCAGATAAAAAAAACAATCTGCCTATAAGCAGATAAACATAATTATCTGCTTATAGGCAGATAATTTTGTTTTTTTATGAAACAAAGTATATCTTTGATAAAAATTAATCAGTATTATGACAAGTATTTTAACAGGTGATATTATCAATTCTCGAAAAAAAGAGGGTAATTTTTGGTTAAAAACACTAAAAGAAACTTTGAGTACTTTTAGTACCTCTCCAAAATATTGGCAGATTTATAGAGGAGATAGTTTTCAATTAGAAATAGAAAACTGTGAAAAAGCATTTTATACAGCCTTAAAAATAAAAGCTACACTTAAAAAAATAGACAATATTGATGTTCGAATTGGAATCGGAATTGGAGAAAAGGAATTTGATGCTGACAAAATTACAGAAGCGAACGGAGAAGCATTTATCAATTCTGGATTAGCTTTTGATACCTACTTAAAAAAACAATCATTAGCCATAAAAACACCTTGGCCGGCAATAGATGAAGAATTAAACTTAGCCTTTGATTTGGCTTTGTTAACCATGGATTCTTGGACTATAAATTCTGCAGAAGTTTTTAAAATCTCTTTAGAATTGGAGAATAGTACCCAAAAGGAAATTGCAACTTTGCTAGGAATTACGCAAGGGAGAGTTAGTGAACGCCAAACAAGAGCAGGTTTTGAACAAGTTATGAAGTTAGAAAAACGATTTCAAAAATTAATCCATCAGAATATAAACGCTTACCGATGATCTTATTTTTTAAATTTTTATTAGCTCATCTTTTAGGTGATTTCGTTTTTCAACCAGAAAAATGGGTAAAAGACAAAGAAGAGAATAAAGTAAAATCTATTAAATTATATTTTCATGTTGGCATTCATGCTATTTTATTAGCAGGGATACTTCAACTTAATTTAAAAGAATATTGGTTCGGTTTTTTATTAATTATTAGTTCTCATTATTTAATTGATATCCTAAAACTCTATTTTCAAAAGAAAAGAACCAAACGTATTTGGTTTTTTATAGACCAAATTCTGCATCTTTTATTGCTGATATTCGCAACATCCATCTACAGTAATTTTTCGTTTTCTTTGCAGAATATCATCACAGAAAAAAGCTTATTGTTCCTGATTTTTTTACTGTTGGTTATTTCTGTTTCTGCAATTATCATCAAACTTATTATTACACAGTGGAATCCTGAAAACAAAAAAGAAAATGATGATTCTTTAGCAAAAGCAGGGCGTTACATTGGCATTTTAGAACGTTTATTTGTATTCACTTTTGTAATCACCAACCATTGGGAAGCTATCGGGTTTTTACTAGCTGCAAAATCTGTTTTCAGATTTGGAGATTTAACGTCATCCAAAGACAGAAAGCTCACAGAATATATTTTGATAGGAACTTTATTAAGTTTTGGGATTGCGATACTTTTAGGAGTTTTATATTTGTATGTTTTAAATCTACTTTAATCCATGGAAGATAAATTATTAGAGAGTATCGCCTACATTTTACCAGCTGCTGTAACTGGCTTTGTTGCTTATTATATGTTTAAGGGGTTTATAAAAAATCAAAATTCTGAAAAGACATTAGAATTATTGGCTGCAAAAAGAAAAGATTCTTTGCCGATTAAGTTACAAGCTTGTGAACGACTTTTATTGTTTTGCGAGCGAATAAACCCTGCAAAAATGTTGGTTAGAATACAGCCAATATCAGCAGACAAAAACGCATACTTACAGCTTTTAATTGGCAATATAGAACAAGAATTTGAGCATAATTTAGTACAACAAATTTATGTTTCTGATGACAGTTGGACCGCTATTTATGCTGCCAAAAGTGCAGTGATTAATAAACTAAAACAAGTTGCAAAAATTTCAAACTCTGCAAATGACATGAGAGAAAATGTATTAATTGATTATTCTAAAACGTTACCACCCACAGAAACAGCTATTGCTTTTATTAAAAATGAGGTAAAAAAGTTATTATAATCAAAAAGGCTCCAGACGCACTAAATTTATTTTAGTACCTAGAGCCCTTTCTTCTTTTTCAATATACTTTCACTACTATAAATTGAATTACATTTCAATTTTATAGGTTTTATCTCTTAATTAAAATAAATTTTGCCAGGTATTAATCCTACAGTAAATTCTTTCAGTTCAACATTCGTTGTTGCATCAAATATTTTTAAAGTTCCGTTATTCTGAAAATCTTTGGCATCTGTTATGTACACTTTATTTTCATTTACAGAAATTCCATAAACCGTGGTATTTATGATTGCTGATGCTGGAATTGTTGTTGCACTTTCCAACATTTTATAAACACTACTTGAAGTTGATAAATAAATATTTCCAGAATTCAAAACCATAGCATTTGGATGAAAACCAGAATCAAATTCTAAAGTAGCACTTACTTCATTACTTGTTGTATTAATGGTTACTAAACTTCCTAAAACCTCTGTTGGGTTCCAAGATGTTTCAGCTTTACCTTCACAAGAGACTAAAACGTTACCACTAGCGTCGATTGCTAACTCATCAGGGATATCGCCTACAGAAATCATTTTTACAATCGTATTTGTAGATGCGTTTATAACACTAACCGTGCTTCCAGATCCGAAACCACCTTTGTGAGATACATATAAAAAATTACCATTGGCAATAATTTGTTCAGGTCCTTCTGCTACAGATATCTTATTCGAAATTGTGTTTGTTGTTAAATCGATCACTGCAACAAAATCATCTGTTGTGTTAGAACCATCTCCCCAATTGGTGACAAATCCTTTTCCATTAGCAAAAGCAATATATCTTGGGTTGTTTAAATCACCTGTAATTTCAGTGATTTTTTTCATCGTAAATCTATCCGCAACGGCTATCTTATTTCCAACATTAGCAATTAAATACGCATCATCATTATTAAAACCTATGGATTGTAAAATGGTACCAATATTCTCATCGTTTACTTTATTGTAAATTTTTTCTTCGGTAACTGTATAATCATCAGAAATAAAAGTCACAGTTCCTGTGCCTCCAGAAAATGCGCCTTCATTCGCAATTAATATTCCGTTATCATAATCTCCTTTTGGCAATACTAGTTCGTTGTCCTTATCACACGAAGCAAATAAAAAGCCAGATATCGCTATTAAAACTACTGTTTTTTTTAAATTCATTCTTTAAAAATTTATATTTGTTGTTATTTGAAAATTAATGCCAGGCATTGGCCTGTTTAAGGTATTTTGATACTTTGTATTGTGTATATTATTGATCACAAACCCTATATTAGGGTTGCTTTTTAAGGTTGATATTTCATATTCAACCCCAACATTCGAGACTTTAAAAGCCGGAATTGTATCGACTAAAAACTGAACATCGTCATTAAATAAGAGCTGATAAAAGGCGCTCCAATTTTTATATTGATAATTGACGAACCCATTCAATCTGTTTTTAGGCACTGAAATTAATTGTTGATTGGTTTCTAAATCTTTAGCATGTGTATAAGCGTAATTTGCATTGATTACTATAAAATGATTTTTTATTGAAGTTTTATAATTTGCCGAAAATTCAATTCCTAAATTTCTAGTTTCATCTGTATTGGTAGGACTCCAAACGCCTGATGGATTCGGAATCCATTGAATTAAATCTGATGATTTGATGTAAAATCCGTTAACTTGAAGAGAAATGTTTTTTAAACTGATAGCATTTCCTATTTCAAATTGATAGGAATCCTCGGGTTTTAAGTTGATATTTCCTCCTGGTTGCCAATACAAATCGTTAAAAGTGGGAATTCTAAAGTTTTTTGACGTGTTAAATGATAATGTGTACTTTTCGCTAAACTTTTGCTCTATTCCCAAAGAATATAAAAAAGGTGAATCGAAATCATTTTGAACATCTTGTCTTAATTGAATACCATAACTTAACTTTTTAGTAAGCTGATGATTTAAAGACACAACCCCGGAAAGAATATTTCTGGTATTAGTATCAAAACTAGATCCAGATGCAGTTACAGACTCGAGACCTAAAATAGCATTCAGTTTTAATTTTCTAGAAAAGCTATTGATATAATCTATTTGCCCTATTTTTCTTTGGGTATTTCCGTCAGAAAAATTGGATTTATTTTGATTATTGTCAAAGTATTTAAATTTCTCAAAAATGTAAGAGATTCTTGAAGTAATTACTTCTTTTGAAGATAAAGCGAAATTCCACTCTAACAAGTTTTTACTATTAATGTCCTCATATCCATCATTAGAGGGTGCGTTTAGTGTTCTTGATAAATTTCTATCCGCAAAAAAAGTACTAGAATAGATTTTAAGTTGATGTTTTTTATTGATTTTATATCCATAATTAACATCAAAATTATAATTTAAATAACTCCCGTTTTCATTGGTTAAATTGGAACCTAAATACTTAAAATCATTATCAGAAGCATTATACCCTAATCCAACATTGATAAAACTTTTATCGGTGGCTTTTACATAATCATAATTTATATGTTGCGTATTAAAACTGCCATAATTTGCTAATAGTTTATGCTTTTCTTGTTTAGAAAACTGAATAAGATTGTCTAAATGAATCGATCCACCAATAGCGCCACTGCCAAAAAGAACACTTCCTCCTCCACTTCTTACTATTATATTATCATAAGAATTTCCTGAAATCGCATTGAAATCTACTTGACCGTTTAATTGTGAATTGATATTGATACCGTTCCAAATCACGGCAGTATGTGAGGCGCTAGTTCCTCTAAAAGATGGCGAAGAAACCATGCCTAGACCATTTTCTTTAAAATAAATAAAAGAGTTGAATTTTAAAATATCGGTTAGAGACCTTATATTTCTATTGACTAAACTATCTGAAATTAAAATAGCACTATACCCTTTAGAAAAATCATTTACTTTAGAAATAGATAAGGAAAAAGCATTTAGATTTACAACAACAGAATCTTGTTGCGAGTATAAATTACTTGCAAAAATAATCGGTAAAGCGAAAATAAAAAGTCCTTTTAAGTTCATATCTCATAAAATCTTTATCCCGAAGATTTTTAAAAATTTATGATACTTGGCAGGTCTCCTGACTTGTCTTTATGTTATTAGCCTTCCCATTCAAACTGAAATAATTTCAGAAACTAAACAGTGGCATCAGTAGTAATAACATCCTCTTTAGAGGTGCTGACAAATGTTGAAATAAATTCAACAAAAATCCAACATTAACTTACAGTTGCGGGAACAGTTCTAGACTTTAACTAGATTCCCTTTTAATTTAATGTAAAATGATTCTTACATCAAAACCAAAATCATGGCAAATATATATCCATTATTATAAACAAGCTAATTAATAACAGTTTCAAAAGTAATATCTTTGGATTTTCAAAAATTATATTTTTATGAGGATAGAAAATGAGTTAAAACTTGGTTTTAAGGACGTCATGATTCGTCCAAAACGATCTACTTTAAAATCGCGTTCACAAGTAACTTTAGATAGAGAATTTAAGTTTTTACATAGTGATATTGTTTGGACAGGAATACCAATTATGGCTGCAAATATGGATACTGTTGGCACCTTTGAAATGGCAAAAGCTTTGGCAAAACATGGTTTATTTACGGCAATTCACAAACATTATTCCATTCAGGAATGGCAAGAATTTGCCAAAAACGCTTCAGAAAATGTTTTAAAAAATATTGCTGTAAGTACAGGTACAGGAAAAGATGATTCAGAGAAAGTGGCTCAAATTTTAAAAGAGTTTCCGCAAATAAACTTCATTTGCATAGATGTTGCCAACGGTTATTCTGAATATTTTGTGGATTTTGTGCAGAAAATGCGAGAAAATCATCCGAATAAAATAATTATTGCAGGCAATGTGGTTACTGGTGAAATGGTGGAAGAATTATTGTTAGCTGGCGCAGATATTATTAAAGTAGGAATTGGTCCTGGTTCTGTTTGCACAACGCGTGTTAAAACAGGTGTTGGCTATCCTCAACTATCCGCCATTATAGAATGTGCAGATGCGGCCCATGGAATGGGTGGTCAAATTATTTCTGATGGTGGCTGTAAAATTCCTGGCGATATTTCTAAAGCTTTTGGCGGAAGTGCCGATTTTGTGATGCTTGGAGGAATGCTTGCAGGTCATGAAGAAAGTGGGGGTGATTTATTTGAACGAAATGGAGAACAATTCAAAGCTTTTTACGGAATGAGTTCAGAGACTGCTATGAATAAACATGCTGGGGGAGTTGCTAATTATCGAGCATCTGAAGGAAAAACAGTTGAAGTACTTTATAAAGGAAATGTAGAAGATACAATTATTGACATTTTAGGAGGTATCAGATCTACTTGTACGTATGTTGGTGCCAGTAGATTAAAAGAATTAACCAAAAGAACAACGTTTATACGAGTTCAAGAGCAAGAAAATCAAGTATATTCTAAATGACAAAATTAAAATTTATTTCATTCATATTATTGATATCAATTTCAATTTCTTGTAAAAAAAAGCTAATTAAAATTGATCAAGAGATTAGAACAAAAAGTACTATCAAATATGCTAAAGGCTTTGATATTATTAATAAAAACGGAACAAAAAAATTAATCATTAAATCGGCGTATCAGAATTCTGATGAAATTTTTGAATATATTATTAAAAAGAAAAAAACTACAACAGCCATAGATGACAAATATGAAGTCATTGAAGTTCCAATTCAAAAAATTGTAGTGACTTCTACAACGCATATTCCAATGGTTGAATTATTAAATGAAGAGACTTCAATAGTTGGTTTTCCATATTCAAAATATATTTCGTCAGAAAAAACAAGAGTTTTAATTGATGCAGGAAAAATCACAGAAATTGGAAAAGAAAATTCTTTTAACACAGAAATTTTATTGGATTTACAACCAGAATTGGTAGTTGGTTATAGTGTTTCTTCTGCTGATAAAAGTTTATCAACCATTAAAAAAGTAGGAATAAATGTAATATATAATGGAGATTGGTTGGATGAAACTCCTTTAGGAAGGGCAGAATGGATTAAATTTTTTGGAATTCTATTTGATAAAGAAAAACAAGCGGACAGTATTTTTAAAGCAATTGAAACTAATTATTTAGAAGCTAAACATATTGCTTTAAAATCAACTAAAAAATTAACAATTCTTTCTGGTGCAATTATGAGTAAAGATATTTGGAATTTACCTGCAGGTGAAAGTTTTGTAGCCCAGTTTTTAAAAGATGCAAATCTTAAGTATTTATGGAAAGATTCTAAAGGAAAAGGAAGTTTATCTTTGAGTTTCGAAAGTGTTTTTGACAAAGGAAAAAATGCTGATTTTTGGATTGCTCCGGGTTATTTTTCATCCAAAGAACAACTACTGCAAAGCAATCAATTATATAAGAAGTTTAAATCATTTAAGGAAGATAAGATTTATACGCCATCAACCAAAAAAGGAAAAACTGGTGGGGTTATTTATTATGAATTAGCATCTACAAGACCCGATTTAGTCTTAAAAGATATTATTAAAATTACCAATCCTGATTTGTTACTGAATCATGAGTTTGTGTTTTTTGAGAAGATGCAATGATATTATAAAAAATTATAAAAGTAAAAAAGATCGAGATAAGGAACTGATTTCGATAAATATAGGAAGTCCTTTTAAAAAAATCTATAAATTCAAACAGTGAATTTCATCTAAAAAACATCATTAAAATAGAAGCAACCATCTTCATTATTCTTGAAGTTTTTTTGACGACTAAATACTCAAAACTAATAATATTTAACACTTTTTCTATATTCAAATATAATTACTGCGACTGTTGCTGTTTAGTCGCAAACTCAAAAGCGACAGTTGCATGAATTTCTGTCGTATCAAAAATAGGAACAGTTACATCTTCTTGTTGAATTAATAATGGAATTTCGGTACATCCTAAAATTACACCTTCTACCCCACTTTTAATCAATCTGTTTATAATGTTTACATACTTTTCTTTTGAAACGGGCTTAATTACACCAACAGATAGTTCATTATATATTATGGCATGAATGATATCTCTTTCTTCTAATTCAGGAACGACTGTTTTTATTCCAAAAGAGGTTAAAACATCAATAAAAAAATCCTTTTCCATGGTATATTTTGTCCCTAGTAAAGCTACCTTTTTCAGTTTCCTTTCAATTATTTTTTTTGAAGTTACTTCTGCAATATGAATGACAGGAATCTTTACCACATTTCGAACTGCATCGATACATAAATGCATAGTATTTGCACAAATTAAAATACAATCAGCACCAGCATTTTCTAGGTTTTCGCCTGCTTCTTCCATCATTTTATCTAACAAATCCCACCTTCCTTCTTTTTGTAATTCTGCTATTTTCCCAAAATCAAATGAATTGATAATTACTTCAGCAGAATGAGGTTTCCCTAAACTTTCTGAATTTAATTGATTTAAAATCTGGTAATATAAAATGGTCGATTCAGGTGTTATTCCGCCTATTAGTCCAATTTTTTTCATGAACTTAATTTTAATCTCTCTAACGTATTTTCTCGCATGTATAAAAACAAAGGAAATGTAAAAGCAATTGCAATCAAAAATGTTAACGGAATTAAAATCCACCAATATTTTATTTTTAATCGCAACGATTCTGGAATAAAAAAGGCAAAAAAGGTACATACAACAACCGTTAAATCTGCTCCAAAAGATTTACCTGCAAAATTAGACTGTGCATCTCTAAAAAAATTAGCTAAAGATGGGTTTTCTGCAGTTTGAAAATATTGAATATTATAATACCATGTGTAACAAATTCCTAAAATGGCTAATGATAAATAAAGATGTTTTAGTTTCATTATTCTTAATTTGAATATCCGAAAGGTTTTCAAAACCTTGCAGAAAGTTTATTTAAAATAATTTAGTCTGATTTTCATCATCTATTTTCTTCTGATCTGCCTTCTTTTTTGCTATCGATTTTCGTAGCGCAGTAGTAGCTTTTTCCTCAACAGAAAGTTCTTCAGAAATAGGTTTTTTTATTGCTAAAGTTGGCATTTGAACCGGTAATTTGTCTTCGATTACTTCTTCATCTACAACTTCTATTTCTTCAGTAATTGCCTCTTTAGGAGGAGAAAATGGCAAAGACTCTAATAGGTTTACTTGTTTAATCTTTTCGGTAGTAAGCTGATTCCCCAAAGCTTTTATTCCTTTAACAGCAATAAATTCTTCTAAATTAACCACATCGTTTTCTAAACTTCTTTTTGAATATACAACTTCTGCAATGGGTCTATAATCTGTTGCTAAAATTTCTAATCGACTTTTTGGATGTTCAGATATAAAGATATCTTCTTTTTCTGTCGCTTCAATTAAAAAGCGTTTAATATAATAACGTTCTTTTTCGCCTTCAAAATAAATAGCTGAAATTGGTTTATTTGGTAGCCATTTCTCTAAAACAATCATGTCTTCTTCAAAATGCATTGTTAAATTTGGTTTAACCGCTTTTACTTTTCCACTTTGTGTAATAATTAATAATTTGTCTTCTGCTTTAAATTCTCCTAACATCCCTCCTCTTTCATCAACGTTTAAACGCTGTACAGCCTCATCAAACCAAATTTTACGTGGTTTTAAAGTTGATACTCCTTCAGATTTAAAATCGACACTTCTTATGGCAGATTTAGTAATTACATTTCCGCGAACAGCTCTTCCTTTTACACCTAAATCTGCAAAATCAATATCCCATTTCAGCTTTTTCACACTTCCAACAGAACGTATGTTAATGGTTACAACTTCCGCTTCTCCATTAAGGTTTGCAGAAAAATAATGTACCACAGAACCTTTATTCCCGTTTGCTAAATGGTACTCTTTATCACGGGTAACAGAGGTCACATTAAAACGTTTCATATAATTTGTTCCTCTAGCGCCATCTCTGTACATATAGTTGTAAACTGTGCGCCTATCTTTCTTTTTAAACACAGCAACATGAAGAATATCTTTGCCTACAAAAGTTTTAGAATCTATTTTTGAAACCATCATAACACCATCTTTTCTGAAAATGATAATATCGTCTATATCTGAACAATCGGTAACAAACTCATCTCTTTTCAGGGATGTTCCAATAAAACCTTCTGCCTTATTAACATATAATTTTGAGTTGTTCATTGCTACTTTTGATGCCACAATATCATCAAAAATTCTAATTTCTGTTTTACGTTCTTTTCCTTTTCCGTAAGTGTTTTTTAAACGTTTAAAGTAATCAATTGCATATTCAATCAATTTTGATAAATGATCTTTAACAACAGCAATTTTATCCTCTATAGTTTCAATAAATTGTTTAGCTTTTTCTATGTCAAACTTCGATATTTTCTTGATTCTAATTTCCGTTAAACGCGCAATATCTTCTTCTGTAATTGCACGTTTTAAATGTTTGATGTGTGGTTGTAAACCTAAATCAATTGCTTTAATTACACCTTCCCAAGTTTCTTGTTCTTCAATATCGCGATAGATTCTATTTTCAATAAAAATTCTTTCTAAAGATGAAAAATGCCATTGTTCTTCCAGTTCATTTAACTGAATTTCTAATTCCTTTTTAAGTAAATCAACTGTTAAATCAGTAGAGTGTTTTAACATTTCTGAAACGCCAACAAAAACAGGTCTGTTATTTTCAATCGTGCAGGCTAAAGGCGAAATTGAATTTTCACAATTTGTAAAAGCATACAGCGCATCGATACTTTTATCTGGAGAGACATTTGGTGGTAAATGCACTAAAATTTCTACTTCGGCAGCAGTATTATCTTCAATTTTTTTTATCTTTATTTTTCCTTTTTCATTCGCTTTTATAATGCTATCAATCAGAGAAGTTGTGGTCGTTCCAAAAGGAATTTCATTAATGACTAATGTTTTTTTATCAAGTTGCGCAATTTTTGCTCTCACTCGCACTTTCCCGCCACGTTTTCCATCTTTATAACCCGAAAAATCTGCAATTCCGCCTGTTAAAAAATCTGGTAAAATAGTAAAACTTCTTCCTTTTAAATATTTGATTGAGGCATCAATGAGCTCAATAAAATTATGTGGTAATATTTTTGTTGATAAACCAACGGCAATTCCTTCTGCTCCCTGTGCTAGAAGCAATGGAAATTTTACAGGTAAATCTATCGGTTCTTTTCTTCTTCCGTCATAAGACATTTTCCAATCCGTTGTTTTTGGATTAAAAACAACATCCAGTGCAAATTTGGATAGTCGAGCTTCAATATATCTTGAGGCAGCAGCACGATCTCCTGTTAGAATATTCCCCCAGTTTCCTTGCATATCAATCAGTAATTCCTTCTGACCAATTTGCACCATAGCGTCAGCAATAGAGGCATCTCCATGCGGATGGTATTGCATGGTATGTCCAACAATATTCGCTACTTTATTGTAACGACCATCGTCTAAATCTTTCATAGAATGCATAATTCTGCGTTGCACTGGCTTCAATCCATCTTCTAAAGATGGTACCGCTCTTTCCAAAATTACATACGAAGCATAATCTAAAAACCACTCTCTGTACATTCCTGTAACTTTAGTAATGGTTTCTACGGGATCTGTCTGATGATTCAGCTCATCTGATTGTTCCTCTTGATTATTTAATTCTTCTTCGTGCTCGTTTTCGTTTATTTCTTCACTCATATAAAAAAGCCTCTTTTAATTCCCCGAAGGGGAAATTTAGCTTGTTTGATTTTAAAATATTAAATTTAATTAACACTCTAATTCTTATTAAACCAATTTTTTACAAATTTATCATCAAGTTTATAACATGGGGTACATATTAAATATTGATTTTTTTTACGTTTTAATCCTCTACTTAAAAGTACAACGGTTTCATCTATTTAATTTAATAATTTTACTTTTTCTAAAGAATCATTTTCATGAAATTTCTCAAGTAAACTAAAATTTAAGTTAAAAACTTTAATAATAAAACCTTTCACACAAAGCTTACCGAATTCATTGTCGTTAAATTCACTCAATATAAAATCAATTTTTTTTGAATATTTTATTTTCTAATATTTCTTTATTCGTCAAACTCATTTTTAATAATCAACATTGCACGCTAAAGTTAACTCAAACTTGCTAAAAGTTCTTTCCTTAGAAATAAAATTAGGATAAGCTTTCTTCCTCTTCTAAAGTATCCAACTCAACTTTTAAATTCTCGATAATAAATTTCTGTCTATCGGGTGTGTTTTTTCCAAAATAAAATTGCAACATATTTTCTATAGACATTTCTTTGTCTAACATTATAGGATCTAAACGAATATCATCACCAATAAAATGTACAAATTCATTTGGCGAAATCTCACCTAAACCTTTAAATCGAGTTATTTCTGGTTTACCCCTTAATTTACCAATCGCATCTAGTTTTTCTTCTTGAGAGTAACAATAAAACGTTTGTTTTTTATTCCGGACTCTAAATAATGGCGTTTCTAAAATATATAAATGTCCTTCTTTGATCAATTCAGGAAAAAATTGCAGGAAAAATGTGATTAGTAAAAGTCTAATATGCATTCCGTCTACATCGGCATCTGTCGCAATTACAATATTATTATACCGTAAATCTTCTAATCCATCCTCTATATTAAGCGCCGCCTGTAATAAATTAAATTCCTCGTTTTCATACACAATCTTTTTACTCAACCCGAAAGAATTTAAAGGCTTTCCTTTTAAACTAAAAACAGCTTGTGTATTTACATTTCTAGATTTTGTGATAGAACCAGAAGCAGAATCTCCCTCCGTAATAAATAAGGTAGATTCTAAATAATTATCTTTTTTAACATCCCCTAAATGAATCCTGCAATCTCGTAATTTTTTATTGTGTAGACTAGATTTCTTTGCCCTATCTCTCGCTAATTTTCTAATGCCAGAAAGTTCTTTTCGTTCTTTTTCTGCTTGAACAATTTTTTTATGAAGTTTGTCTGCAACGTCCGTATTTCTGTGTAAAAAGTTATCTAGTTTTGTTTTTATAAAATCGTTGATGTACGTTCTAACAGTTGGTAATTTACCTCCCATTTCCGTAGACCCTAATTTTGTTTTTGTCTGACTCTCAAAAATAGGTTCCATCACTTTAATGGCAATTGCAGAAATTATGGATTTACGAACATCTGAAGCTTCAAAATTTTTTCCGTAAAAATCACGAATTGTTTTTACAATCGCTTCTCTAAACGCCAATTGATGGGTACCTCCTTGTGTTGTATATTGTCCGTTAACAAAAGAATGATATTCTTCTGAATATTGCGTTTTACTGTGCGTAATGGCAACTTCAATATCATCGCCTTTTAGATGAATTATCGGATATAACAAATCCTCTTTATTATTATTATCCTCCAGTAAATCTTTTAAACCGTTTTTAGAAAAAAACTTTTCCCCATTAAAAATGATGGTTAAACCGGGGTTTAAATACACATAATACTTCAGCATTTTTGCTACATACTCATTTCTATACTTGTATTTCTTAAAGATTTCTTCATCAGGAATAAAAGAAACTTTAGTTCCTTTTCTGCGGGAAGTTTCTTCTAAAAAATCTTGATTCTCTAAGTTTCCTTGGCTAAATTCTGCTGAAGCAGACTTCCCATCTCTAGAAGATTCAACTCTAAAAAAAGACGAAAGTGCATTTACTGCTTTGGTGCCAACTCCATTTAAACCAACGGACTTTTTAAAAGCTTTAGAGTCATATTTACCTCCAGTATTCATTTTAGAAACTACATCCACTACTTTTCCTAAAGGAATTCCTCGTCCATAATCACGGACTGTAACTTTACTTCCTTGAATAGAAATTTCTATAGTTTTTCCTGCCCCCATCACATACTCATCAATAGAATTATCTAATACTTCTTTTACCAAAATATAAATTCCGTCATCTGCAGAAGAACCATCACCCAGTTTACCAATATACATTCCTGGACGCATTCTTATATGCTCTTTCCAATCTAATGATCTGATATTATCTTCTGTATATTTGGTTTCTTCTGTCATGTAATGTCTTACAGTAATTAAGTTCTAACTACTTCACAATATAAGAGTATCAGCAGAAAAAAGAAATGACTATTGCAATTAGTTATTAACAGGATTTCAACCAAAAAATAACTTTTAGCTGTTGGCTTTTAGCGAATAGCCAATAGCTAAAAGCCAATATCTAAAACACAAAAATCACAATAAAAAACAATTTGTTATATTTTACAACAAATCTATTTTTATTAAACAATTTAAGTACTTTTGGAGTCTAAATAACAAACAAATCGTGGAAAGAACACAACTTACAGCATTAGCACATAAGTACGGAAGTCCTTTATATGTGTACGATACAGCTAAAATTGAATCGCAATACAACAGATTAACAAATGCGTTTAGCAGCGTCAAAAATTTAAAGCTAAATTATGCTGTAAAAGCACTTTCTAATATTAATATCTTAAAATTCTTTAAAAATTTAGGAGCAGGTTTAGATACAGTTTCTATTCAAGAGGTTCATTTGGGATTGACAACAGGAATTGATCCTAAAAAAATAATTTTTACACCTAATGGTGTTTCTTTAACTGAAATTGAAGAAGTAGCTAAATTAGGTGTTCAAATTAATATTGATAATCTTTCTATTTTAGAATTATTCGGACAAAAACATCCTGAAATCCCTGTTTGTATTCGTATTAATCCGCATATTATGGCAGGGGGAAATTCTAAAATTTCTGTGGGTCATATTGATTCTAAATTTGGAATTTCAATTCACCAAGTCCCACATATTAAACGTGTTGTAGAAAATACCGGCATGAATGTTAACGGAATTCATATGCACACAGGTTCTGATATTTTAGATATTGACACTTTTTTACGGGCTACAGAAATCTTGTTTGATGTTGCAAAACAATTTGAAAATATCGATTTTATTGACTTTGGAAGTGGCTTTAAAGTACCTTATAAAGAAGGTGATATTTCTACGGATATTGAGCAATTAGGGGTTCAATTATCAGAAAGATTCAATGAATTTTGTATTGAATACGGAAAAGAAATCACCTTAATGTTTGAGCCAGGAAAATTTTTAGTTTCTGAAGCTGGTGTATTTCTAGCAAAAGTAAATGTTGTAAAACAAACAACTTCTACCGTTTTTGCACATGTAGATTCTGGTTTTAACCATCTGGTAAGACCAATGATGTATGATTCGTATCATCATATCACCAATATTTCAAATATCACAGGAAGAGATCGTTACTACTCTGTTGTAGGCTACATCTGTGAGACGGATACGTTTGGTTCTAACAGAAGGATTTCAGAAATCTCTGAAGAAGATGTGCTTTGTTTCCATAACGCAGGCGCGTATTGTTTTTCTATGGCTTCAAATTACAACTCTCGTTACCAACCTGCAGAAATAATGATTCATGAAGGAAAAGATTACTTAATAAGAAAAAGACAAACCATTAAAGATATTTTACAAAATCAGGAAGTTGTAGAGTTTTCAACAAATAAGAAAACAGAAAAAGAAGCAATTACTGCTTAAAAGATTCTAAAAATAAATTATTTTAGCCACGAGTTCACAACTATTTTTTGTGAATTCGTGGCTAAACTTTTAAAAATAGTTTATGATGAAAATTAGACGTTCTACTTCGGATGATATTCCGAATATAATATCCATTATTGATGATGCAAAAGAATATTTGGCATCTCAAAAAATTGATCAATGGCAAAACGGATATCCAAATAGTGAGCAAATTGAGGAGGATATCAAAAACGGAGAAAGTTATGTGGTTTTAAATGATGAAAACCGAGTGATGGCAACTTCGATGTTTACCACAAACCCTGAACCAACCTACAAAGTTATTGATGGCAATTGGATCATCAATGAAACCATAAAATACGGGGTAATTCATAGAATGGCAATTAAAAAAGAATTTCGGAAATTGGGCTTGGCAACGATTCTATTTGATGAATTTCATCAACAATTAAACTGCAAAAACATACAAAGTTTAAAGATTGATACCCATGAAGAAAATATTGGAATGCAGTCTTTAATCAAAAAATTAGGCTACCGATACTGTGGAATTATTTACACAGATTATGGCGCAAAAAGATTGGCTTTTGAGAAACTCGTTTAAAATTAAAATTTTATCACAAATTTAAAAATTTTTAAATTGAAAACTTCTCGATAAAATCATGGCCAAAAGCGGAATCACTCGAAATGAAAGTATGCACTTACTGATTCTTGAATTTTAACAGGTGCTGTCACATCGAGTGAAATTCTTTTTTCAAAAATTTTGTGTCGAGATGTTTTTAAATATTTATTCTCTTTAATTTGTGATTTTCTAGCTTACATTTCATAAATATTTCATCCAATTCAAAACATAAAAATGCAAATCCTTCCATATATCATTCAACAAACACAACTTTCTTCAAAATCAGTAGAAAACACGATTATTTTATTAAATGAAGACGCTACGATCCCTTTTATATCAAGATATAGAAAGGAAATGACAGGCAATTTAGATGAAGTTCAAATTGGTGATATAGTTAAATTTAAAGAACTTTTTGAGGCGTTAGAAAAACGTAAAACCACCATTTTAAAAGCGTTGGAGGAACAAGATGTTTTAACACAAGCATTAGAAGAACACGTAAAAAGTACCAAAGATTTAATTTCTTTAGAGGATTTATATCTACCCTTTAAGAAAAAGCGGAAAACAAAAGCAGAAACTGCACGTTTACAAGGTCTAGAACCGCTGGCAAAAGTGATAATGAGTCAGCGTGTAAATGATTTGGAACATACGGCTTCAAAATATATATCCAACGAAGTGGAAACCATTGAAGACGCTTTGGAAGGAGCACGTTTTATTATTGCAGAATGGATCAATGAACGCACAGACATTAGAAATAGTATTCGACGCGAATTAGAGCGACATTCAACGATTGCATCCAAAGTAATAAAAACTAAAATTGATACTGAAAAAGCACAAAAATTTAAAGATTATTTTGATTGGCAAGAATCTTTAAGTAGAATTCCATCTCATAGATTATTAGCAATTTTACGAGCAGAAAATGAAGGTTTTATTCGCGTTAAAATTACCATAGATTCAGAAAGAATTTTAGAGAGAATAAAAAATAGGATTATCAAAACGCAAAATGAATGTTCGCCACAAATTGAATGGGCTATTCAAGATGCCTTTAAACGCTTATTATTCCCTTCTTTATCAAATGAAGCACTGTCAATTGCCAAAGAAAAAGCAGATGAAAATGCCATTTCCGTTTTTGTTAAAAATCTACAACAACTATTACTAGGTGCACCTTTGGGCGAAAAAAAGGTGTTAGCCATAGACCCTGGTTTTAGATCGGGTTGTAAAGTTGTTTGTTTAAATGAGCAAGGAGATTTAGTGCATAATGAAAATATCTATCCACACGCACCACAAAATAAAGCGACAGAAGCTATTAATAATATTAGTTTTTTAGTTGAAAGATATAAAATTGACGCGATTGCGATTGGAAACGGAACTGCTTCGAGAGAAACAGAACAACTGATTAAAAAGATTCAGTTTAAAAATAACGTAGAAATTTTTGTAGTTAGTGAAGCTGGCGCGTCTATTTATTCAGCCTCAAAAATTGCCAGAGATGAATTTCCTGATTATGATGTAACTGTTCGTGGATCGGTTTCTATCGGAAGAAGATTGCAAGATCCTTTAGCAGAATTGGTGAAAATTGATGCAAAATCCATTGGCGTTGGCCAATATCAACATGACGTAGATCAAACAAAATTAAAAAAATCATTGGATACAACTGTAGAAAGTTGTGTAAATATAGTGGGTGTAAATATCAATACCGCTAGTGAATCTTTGTTAAGTTATGTGTCTGGAATAGGTCCAAAATTAGCAGAGAATATTGTAAATTATAGAAATGAAAACGGTTCTTTTGCTTCAAGAGCTGCTATTAAAAAAGTACCTCGTTTAGGCGGAAAAGCATTTGAACAAGCTGGTGGTTTTTTAAGAATTAAAAACGGAAAAAATCCTCTAGATGATTCTGGTGTGCATACAGAAAGTTATGGATTGGTTGATACCATGGCAAAGGATTTGCAAAAAACAATTTCTGATTTTATCGGAGATAAAAAATTGCTTCAAAAAATAAATTTAAAAAATTATATTTCTGAAACCATTGGTTTGCCAACTTTAGAAGATATTATTAAAGAATTAGAAAAACCTGGCGTAGACCCAAGAGCAAAAGCGAAGGCATTTTCTTTTGATCAAAATTTGAATTCAATTTCTGATTTAAGAACAGGACAAATTTTACCTGGTATTGTAAATAATATTACCAATTTTGGTTGTTTTGTAGATATCGGAATTAAAGAAAGTGGCTTAATTCATGTTTCTAATTTATTGGATACTTTTGTAAAAGATGTCAATGCAATTGTTACTTTACAACAACAAATTAGTGTAAAAGTTTTAGAAGTTGATGTTCTTAGAAAGAGAATTCAATTGGCTTTGGTGAAATAGTTATTCAACTTATTAACTTTACTATAAAAATATTAATTATTTCCTTACTTTCGACTTCGCAAAATCAATCAATGAAAGTCTGTATTGCCGAAAAACCAAGTGTAGCAAGAGAAATTGCTAATATTCTAGGAGCCAACACAAAACGTGATGGTTTTTATGAAGGAAATGGCTATGCAGTAACCTATACTTTCGGACATTTATGCACACTTTTGGAACCTAAAGATTACAAACCACATTGGAAAAGTTGGGATTTGAACAATCTACCAATGTTGCCAGAACGTTTTGATACAAAAGTTACTGGCGATGCAGGGATCAAAAAACAATTTAATATTGTAAAATCTTTGTTTGACAAAGCAAGTGTTGTGATCAATTGTGGGGATGCAGGAACGGAAGGAGAGCTTATTCAGCGTTGGGTAATTAATCAATGTGGTTATAAAGGCGAAGTGCAACGCCTATGGATTTCATCGTTAACAGAAGAAGCCATAAAAGAAGGATTCAATAATTTAGAATCTTCTGAGAAGTATGATAATTTGTATTATGCAGGCTATTCTAGAGCTATTGGAGATTGGCTTTTAGGCCTAAATGCTACGCGTTTGTACACCATAAAATTCGGAGGATATAAGCAAGTTTTGTCAGTTGGTAGAGTGCAAACTCCTACTCTAGCAATGCTCGTAAATCGGTATGTAGAAATTCAGAATTTTAAACCAGAACCTTATTGGGAATTGCAAACTACCTATAGAAGTACGCTTTTTAATTACGAAGATGGTCGTTTTTTAAAAGAAGAAGACGGTCAAGTTTTAGCAAACAAAGTAAAGGAATCTGACTTTGAAATCGTTTCTGTGACCAAAAAGAAAGGAAAAGAGTATGCACCCAAATTATTCGATTTAACAGGCTTGCAGGTTTATTGCAATAATAAATTTGGCTTTTCTGCGGATGAAACCCTGAAAATGGTTCAGAAGTTATATGAAATGAAAGTAGTGACCTACCCCAGAGTTGATACTACTTTTCTACCGAATGATGTATATCCGAAAATTGCGGGTATTTTATCTAAATTGACAAATTATAACGAGTTAACACAGTCTCTTTTAGAAAATAAAATAAAGAAAACGAAACGTATTTTTGATGATACTAAAGTAACAGATCACCATGCAATAATTCCGACAGGAATTCAAGGGAATTTGCAATACAATCAGCAAAGAGTATACGATATTATTACCCGCCGATTTATTGGAGCTTTTTACCCGGATTCGGATGTTTCGAACACTTCTGTAATTGGCAAAGCTGCAGAGGTTCCTTTTAAAACAACAGGAAAAGAAATTTTGTCCAAAGGTTGGCGAGTTGCATTTGAAACCGAAGAAAGCAAGGCAAAAAAAGAATTAAACGAACAGGCAACGCTGCCCTCTTTTGTAAAAGGTGAAAAAGGAGCGCACGAACCTTCTTTTTTACAAAAAGAAACAAAACCTCCAAGAAATTTTACAGAAGCAAGTTTATTACGCGCAATGGAAACTGCAGGAAAGCAGGTAGATGATGATAATTTGCGCGAGCTCATGAAAGAAAACGGAATTGGAAGACCCTCTACGAGAGCGAGTATTATTGAAACTTTATTCCGAAGGAAATATATTGAACGGAAGAAAAAACTGGTTTTACCAACCCAAACAGGCATTGATTTAATAAATATTATAGACAATGAACTTTTAAAATCTGCCGAATTAACTGGTCGTTGGGAAAAGCGTTTAAAAGAAATTGAACGTGGAGAATTCAATGCAGGAACTTTCATTAACAACATGAAAAAAATGGTGGATGAATTGGTATATGAAGTTCGTTCAAATACCTCTAAAAAAAGGATCTCTTCAAATACGCCAGCCGTTAAAAATAATGAGGAAAGAAACCAATCTCCCGTTAAAAAAGCAACAAGTAAAACAAGTACAGTAAACAAAAAACAAGTAGCAGGAAAAATCTGTCCAAAATGTGATAAAGGGCAACTTTTAAAAGGTTCTAACGCTTATGGATGCTCTGAATATAAAAATAATTGCGATTTTAAAATTCCGTTTGAAATCTATGGGAAAAAAGTATCCGAAAATCAACTAATTAGATTGATTGGTAAAAATTGTACCACCAATTTAAAAGGCTTTAAAGTAAATGGAAATTCTGTGGAAGGTTTGATCCGTTTTGATGAAGATTTTAAGCTGAAATTAGAAACTAAAAAAGCGGTTACTTTAAAAGAAGAATCATTAAAAAAATCTGCAAGCTCAAATGAGATTGCTTCGCCAAAAACTCAAAATGATAAAGATAAGATCCCTTGTCCTAAATGTAAAAAAGGGAACATTTTAAAAGGAAAAACCGCTTATGGTTGTTCGGACTATAAAAAAGGCTGTGACTTTGTTTTTAAATTTGATGAAATTAAAAAAATTGCTCAAGGACAATCCTTAACAAAAGAATTGGTTATTGAGATTATCTCAAACTAATTTTTCATCATCTATAAAGATCTCACAGGTTTTAAAAACCGATGAGATCTGAAAGTAATACGTAAACCAAATCTAGTCCTGATTGAAGCATTTTTTTGAGCTCTTTTTTCCTTCTCAGAAAAAAACGAGTGCCTTTCGACTTCGCCCAAGATAAACTGCAAGCGGAAAATAGCTTCAAAAAAAAACTAATCAATCATGTTTTTTAAATAAAACTGTTCTACTTTTTCTCTTGCCCAAGGTGTAGTTCTTAAAAACTTTAAGCTCGATTTATACGTAGGATTATTTTTAAAAGCATTAATGTTTAAGGTGTCTCCTAGATCTTCCCAACCATATTCTAGAAACAATTGCTCTAACATGGTGGCTAATTTTATTCCGTGTAAAGGATTATTGGGTTGTTCTGTGCTCATTTATATTGTTGAATTCGCTATTTGTACTATTTCCTCCGAACTAAAAATAGACTGATTTTTATTATTTTTAGCGAGTTTTTGCATGCCACTCGCTATCTTTTCTGGATGAATCATTTTATACTTTGCTAAACCACCTTTCATAAAAGGATTTATGAAGCTCATAAATCCTTTTCCGATATTTTCACCCAATCTAAATTCATCGCGATTACCTCCAATTAAAGAAGGTCTTAAAATATAAGTGTTTTTAATTTTTTGATGTAAAACGTCTCGCTCCATTTCACCTTTTGTTTTGCTATAAAAAACCGAGCTAGTAGCATCTGCACCCATGGAAGACATTACTACAAAAGTATCGATACTGTTTTCTTTTGCAAGTTTTGATGCAGCAACAGGAATGCCGTAATCAATTTGTTTGTATTTAGAACTGTCTTTTGTTTTTGCAGCAGTGGTGCCTACGCAACAAAAAACTTCTTCTGCTGTAAAATCTTTGTTATACTTTTCTAATTGTAATACATCTATCAAATACTCTTCAATTTTGTCATCTTCAATTTTCACAGAGCTTCTGGAAAATAATTTAATTTTTGTGTACGAAGGATCTTTCATCAATTTTTTTAAAAGAATGCCACCTGTTAAACCTGTTGCACCTAAAATTATTGCTGTTTTCCCCATTATTTGTCCAAATTTGGTAAAATAAAATCATTTAAAACAGATTTTTTTGCCATCATTTTTTCAATAGCTTCTGTCGTTCTTGGCGCTTCTCCTGATAAATTTATCGGCCCAGTCTCCGTCACTAAAATATCATCTTCTATTCTAATTCCAATTCCCCAATACTTTTCATTACAAGGACTTCCATCAGGAATATAAATTCCGGGTTCCATGGTAATGACCATATTCTCTTCGAAATTTACATAATTTCCTAGATCATGAACATCTAAACCAATATGATGTGATGTTCCATGAGGAAAATAATTATGCTTTTCATCGACAGTTTTTATAATTCCTAGTTTAAACAATCCTTCATTAATAATTTTTCTTGCGGCTAAATTGGGCGCTTGTATACTTGCACCAATTGTATATAAAGCAATTCCTGCTTCTTGCGCATCATATACCAAATCGTAAATTTCTTTCTGTGCTTTGCTAAATTTTCCATTTGCAGGAATTGTACGCGTTACATCGGCAGTAAAACCTCTGTATTCTGCTCCTAAATCCATTAAAACCAATTCATTACCAACTTTGGTTCGATTGTTTTCTATATAATGTAAAATACAACCATTATTCCCTGCACCAACAATAGAGGGATATCCTTCGTATTCTGCTCCATACTTTTTATACACAAACTCGTGAATACCTTGCAATTCTGTTTCAGACATATGAGGCTTCATGGCTTTCATCACTTCTATTTGTCCCACAGCAGAAATACGGACAGCTTTGGTTAATAACACTAATTCTTCAGCTGTTTTTACCTCTCTCATTGTTGCCATTTGTTCTGGTAAAAAATCTAAATTTATGTTTGTTTTTGGCTTTAAAGCCAAAGATATTTTTTGTTGAAATTCTATTTTTAAAGCATCAGTTGCAGCAGTTTTATACCCTTTAATTAAATCATCTTCATTAATTTCAGGAGAACGTATTGCTAATCTATCTATAATACTTATTACGTTTGCACTGCTCTCTATTGGATTTTCTGCAATATTACTATACACATATTCTTGCATTCTTGATAAATATATAGAAGGATCATACCCTGCTTTTATTTTAAAACTTTTTACCAAATTAAAAACATCAGCACCCCCTAAATCTCGGTAATCGTCTTTAAACTTTTCTATGAATACTTTATCAAATTTTTTAAAATCAATCGTAGACTTAACAAAATCTTCAGCATTCATCGCCATTTCAAAACCTAATTCTTTAGTTGCCCCTTCAGTTCCTAAACGCTTTCCATTCCATTGTTCTGCTCTTTTATCCCGTTTTTGAACATATAAAATTTCATTATAAAAGTTTCCATTTTCATCTGTTTGATCATCAGAAAACATCACTAAAACACCATTTGGTTCTCTATAACCTGTTAGATAATAGAAATTAGGATCTTGATGAAATATATAATCTACGTCATTTGCTCTGTTTCTTAAAGGATTTGAAAAAACAACCGTGACCGAATTTTCTGGCATTTTAGCACGTAAAATAGTACGTCTTTCTTTATGGAATTCTTTGGATAAATAATCTTTAGGTGTTTGTGAAATGATATTTGTTGTTAAAAACAAAAAGATAACTGCTACTATATTAAAAAACTTCATTTTACTAATTTTTTGTGTATCCTCAAATGTAATATTATTTCTTTTTTAATTTATATATATTAACAGAATTTTAGTGATTGTTTATTATGAATTTTTCAATAATTTAGCGCCAAATTAAAGAATCTACACATGAAAAACATAGCTTTACATCAAGTTCACGAAAAGTTAGGAGCAAAAATGGTGCCTTTTGCAGGATATAACATGCCAGTGTCCTATGAAGGTGTTACTGCAGAACATTTAACCGTTAGAGAATCTGTGGGCGTTTTTGATGTAAGTCACATGGGTGAATTTTTAGTTGCAGGAGAAAATGCATTAGCATTGATTCAAAAAGTGACCTCTAATGATGCTTCAAAATTAGAAATTGGAGACGCACAATATAGCTGTTTCCCTAATGAAGATAAAGGAATTGTGGATGATTTAATTTGTTATCGAATTCAAGAAAATCAATATTTATTGGTTGTTAATGCTTCGAATATTGAAAAAGATTGGAATTGGATTTCGAAATACAATGAAAACTTTAATGCTGATTTAGAAGATGTATCTGATGAGTATTCTTTGCTAGCAATACAAGGACCTATGGCTGTTGAAGCAATGCAATCTTTGTCTCCTCTAAATTTAGCAGAAATTTCTTTTTATAAATTTAAAGTAGGCGAGTTTGCAGG
>JAWUYT010000037.1:0-8759 GCA_034110665.1 Polaribacter sp. | reverse complement strand
CAATAAAGGGAAAAATATTTGAGATGATAAAAAACGGTCTTTTTGTTCTTTTGTCTCATAGGACGAAAAAAACTTTATCATTGTAAAATGAGCTCCAAAAGCTAAAAATGGCATCATAATATTAGAAGTTGCTAGCAAATAGACAACTAAACCATAAAATTTTGCCCCCAGTAACTCTGGATAAAACCAAATGGTATTTATACCGCCAATTAAAAATGCACCATAAATAATAATTGTATTTCTAAATGACTGCTTTAATACGATGCCCATTATTCCAATAAACTTTTAATTAGTATTGATAAACTTCTAGTCAATTCTTTTCTATGGAATTGCTCAATATTTTTAAAATTCACTTTTAAGCTTCCTGTTTTATATTGTTGATATAACGTACGAATTTCTATTCTTAATTTTTCTTTATTATTAAAACCAACAACAACACCAGCGTTTGTACTTTTTAGTATTTCTGATAAATCACCGTTTTCAGGTCCAATTGCTAAAATAGGCCTTTTAGCCTTTAAATATTCAAATAATTTCCCTGTTAAAATTCCTTCAGGTTTTTCTACATTAGGAATCAACAACAACAAAACTTGAGCTTTCTTTTGGTAATCAATTGCCTCTTGATGAGAAACATAACTAATAAAATTAGTGTTTTCTAATAAATTATTAGTTTCAATATCCTCTTTTATAACATCAGAAATATCACCAATAAAATTGATGTTTAAATCCTTTTTAAAATCAGGATTTTCGATGCATAATTCATTTAAAACGGTAAACAACAGTTTAGGATTACTTTGTATTGGCAACAAACCTATGTAAGAAATAGAAAATTTAGAATCTAAGTTTATCAGATTATTAGTTAGAACTTCATCATCAAAACCATTGGTAATTACTTCGACTCTCTTTGCTTGTTTCGCAAATTCCTTTTTTAAAGAATTACTAACGGTTAAAACACAATCAGCATTTATTAAAACTGAAGTTTCTAATTTTTTATTTTTATTTTTAGCCAATGACAATTGCTTAAACTCTTTGTTATAATACAAATCTGTCCAAGGATCTCTAAAATCTGCAATCCATTTTAGATTGTTTTTTTGACATAATTTTTTAGCAATTAAGTGCATGCTGTGAGGCGGTCCTGTAGAAACTATAACGTCAATTTTATTTGATTTTAAGTATTCTTGCAGGTATTTAACAGAAGAATTCACCCAAAAGACTTTAGGGTCAGGAATAAAAAAATTACCTCTAACAAATGATAAAAAACCATTATTTACAGCATTGGAAACACCACTTTTTTGTTCTTTTTTTTTCTTCCAAAAAAACAAATCTGTTGGTTCCCAAATTGGTTGTTTTAAAACTTCTATATTTTCTGGAACTTCATTTATTAAAGAGATATCCTCTTTTGGATAACTTGCATCATCAACAGTATATACAATTGGTTCAATATCAAAATTTTGTAAATATTTTACAAACTTCAACCAACGTTGAACTCCAGAGCCTCCCGCAGGTGGCCAATAATAAGTGATTATTAATACTTTCAATTTAGTAGATTATCATATAAATGTAAGAGTTTTTTTGATGTTTGTTCCCAAGAAAATTCATTTCTAACAAAATGTTTTCCATTTTCTCCTAATTCAGTTCTTAAAGTTTCATCAGCATATAATTTTAAAACTTTATCTATAAAGTCTTCTACATTTTTTTCTTGATGCACTAAACCTGAATTTATATTTTCAACCAATCGTTTTTGAGCAATGGCATCACTAACTAACAATGGTTTTGCCAAACTCATATACTGAAATATTTTATTTGCATACGCCACATCATGTTGTAAATTTCTGTGCAAAGGAGAGATGCAAATAGCACTGGAGAGAATGTAAGACTGAAAAAGAGAAACATTTTGCCAACCTTCAAAATCAACAAAATCAGAAATGCTCAAGTTTTTCACTTGTTGCTTTAAAATAGTATCTGTTGTGTTCTTGCCTACAATGACCAACTTTAAATTCGGTATTTTATGCTTTAACTTTTCTACACCCCCAATCGCCGTTTGTAAGCCTCTTCTTGTATGTGTGTCTCCTAAATATAAAACAACAAATTTATTTTTATATCTTTCGGTGATCGTGGTATCAACTTTATAATCTTCATAAAACGATTTTCTAATGGTATTGGGTACCAAAACAAACTTCTCTTTTTCTGAAGGCAATCTAATTTGAAGCGTTTCTATAAACTCTGGTGAAACAGATATTACTCTATCCGCCTTTAAAATAAACTCTCCTTCTTTTTCTTTCCACTTTTTTGGCGAAATGATATACTTCCCAGGAAATTTTTGAAGATGCGGATATAACTTCATCACCTCTGGTATATTATCATGCAAATCTAAAACAATAGGTAGCTTATATTTCTTGTTTGTATCAAAAACTGCTGCTGCAATTCTGATATCATGGATGTGTAAAGCTTCAATGTTGGTTTCTATTATAAACTGATTAATTTTTTTCTGCATCAAAAAGGTATACAAAGGAAATGTATAGGCTAAAGCAGATAATTTATATTCTAATTGACTCGAAGTGTACCTTTTAACCTTAATTCCGTTTATGATTTCTGATGTCTTTTCATCCGCATATTTTAAGCAAAAAAGAAAAACTTCATGACCCGCTTTTACCAAAGAAACGGCTTCATTCTCTACCCTTGGATCTGGAGGAAATACTGCATCTAGAATCATTCCTATTCTCATGCTCGTTTTTTGTTCTTCTTTTTATCATAAAATAACCAACCAATTGCAATGAACAATAGTAAAGAATAGGATGCTAAAGAAACCAAACCTCCTTTTTGTATTACTTTAGGTTCAAATTTGAATTCAATTTTATGCTCTCCTGCAGGAATTTTCATTCCTCTTAAAACGTAATTCACTCTAAAATGTGGCGTTAACTTACCATCTATATAAGCATTCCAACCATCTTTATAATAAACTTCAGAAAAAACAGCAAACTGTTCTTTTGTTGTTTTTGATTGATAAGTAAGTTCAGTAACATCATATTTTAATAAAAAAATGGTTGCTGTTGAATCTTGTAAAATATTAAACTGCAATTTATTTTCGACTGCACTTACATCAATTACAGCAACAGTTTTAGTTGATAAAGAATCTAAGGTTTGCATTTCTTGGTTTGCAGAATTCACCACTTTTACATTTTCTACAAACCAAACATTTCCGTTGGCATCAGTATTTTGTTGAGCTTGTGGCTCACCATTTTTATCAGGAACCAAAAAATACTTGGTATTTAACATGTTTAAAACCTCCATGTTATTTTTTGAAATCTGATGATCGAACAACTCTTGATAACGCCCCATTTTTGCGGCATGATACCCACCAATAGATTGATGAAAATAAGAGGTTGAACCATCTTGCATTGGATCTCCTGCAAAATTCGCCACCCTAAAATGGGTTTTATCTTTTAAAATTAACTTATCGGCATTCGTTGCCGTAAAAGGTTTTTCTACTTTTCTGGCTGCTTTAAAATCTGTTTCATTTACATATTTTTTATTCACAGAAATTAAATCAAATAAAACAAATACGGCTAACCCGATAATGGCGAATTGTTGTTTTAATTTATCTTTCAAGAAAAACCATAAAACTACTGCCGAAAGCAACACGAATGCCAATGAGCGCAAAGTATCCATCAATAAAATCGATTTTCTATCTGCAATTACGGCATCGATTAAACCTGCCAAATCCTTATAATTAGCATCTCTAATACCTTCAAAAGTTGAAAAACTATGTGCTAATAAAAAACCTGAAATAATTAATCCACCAAAAACTAAAACCGCTTTCTTCAAAGATGCTGTTTTTTCTTCAGATGTAATTTTTGATGAGAAAAACTCTTTTAACCCTAAAACCCCTAAAATAGGCACACACAATTCTGCAATCACTTGTATTGAAGAAACTGCTCTGAATTTATTGTATAGCGGAACATAATCTATAAAAAAGTAAGTTAATGATTCAAAGTTTCTTCCCCAACTTAATAAAATTGAGAATACCGTAGCGGCTACTAACCATTGCTTTAAGCGTCCTTTTACAAGAAACATCCCTAGAAAAAAGAAAAAGAAAACAACGGCCCCAATATACGCTGGTGCTTCAACAATCGTTTGATCTCCCCAGTAGGTAAGCACTTGCTTCGAGTACTCATCGGCAACCTTTCTGCCTGCATTTTTCTCTATCAATTCGTAAAAATTAGAATTCTCACCCAATTCTTCAACAGTTCCGCCACCCATAAAACCAGGAATAAACAAGTTATAGGTTTCTAATTTTGCATAGCTAAATTGCGTAATATAATCTTTATCTAACCCTTTTGTGACTTCTCTTTTAGTTCCGTCGGGATTGATAGTCAATTCAGATTTTCCTCTTGTGCTAAAATCTGCATATTCTTTCATCGCCATAAGTCGTGAAGCATTTGCACCAAATCCTAAAATAACAGCTGCTAAAATAACGGCCGTTTGTTTTATAAATACAGGTAAAATCTTTTCTTTAATGGCGTTTATGAGCTCTACAACTCCTAAAATCAACAAACAAAAACCCAAATAATAGGTCATTTGTATGTGATTTGTATAAATTTCTAACGCCATTGCCAAACCAGTAAAGATAAAACCCAAGACATATTTTTTCTGAAAAACCCATAAAACCCCTGCTAAAACTAAAGGCATATAGGCAATTGCATGCGCTTTTGAATTATGACCAGGTACAAATATGATGATTAAATAGGTTGAAAAACCAAAGGAGAGTGCACCCAAAATTGCCAATCTCCATTTTACTTTTAAAGCCATCATTAATACAAAAAAACTTAAAAAATACAGAAATGTATAATCTGCTGGCCTTGGTAAAAAACGCAGCGTTCTATCTAAAATTCTAACAAAATCGTATGGGTAATAAGCACTTATTTGGTAGGCTGGCATGCCGCTAAAAGAGGCTCCTGTCCAATAAGGTTCGGTGTTTTTATCGTCTCTAAAGTCATTAATCTCCTTTACCATTCCTCTAAATTGGGTAATGTCTGATTGTGATATTTTTTTCCCTTTTAATACAGGATGAAAATAAATTAACGATGCGAGCACAAAAATTGCAACGGCAATACAGTAGGATAAGATTTTTTTAAGTTTCAAGTACTTCATTTAAAAATTGTAATTGTCTTTTTTAGTTGATAAAAGCAGTATTTATAAATGCTTCTTTAACACCTTTAGTCTATTTCTTCAAAATCTACATAATCGCCCACCGAATTTTTAGTTTGCGAAGTATTTTTTGGCGCTTTATCAATAATAGTTTCTCCTTCTTTTACCTTGCTTTTTGGCTGTTGCTCTCTAAATTGTTCCTCAGCCTTTTTCTTCATGGTATCCGCCACTTTTTTCACCAAAAAAGGTGCTAATAATTTTACCAAGAATTTAAAAACGTAATAGCATATAAAAATAAAAAATAAAGTCTTCAATAAACCCACCATAAAGCATTCAAGTTAAAAATCAACCAAAAATAACAATTTGCCAACAATTGTAGCGTTAACAAACTATAAAACTTTACCAAAGGTAAAAAAGTCGGCAATGTTTTTAGAAACAGCATTTTTGTTCTATGTTTGTTATGTAAATAAATTTAATTTAAAAATCTTTTTTTGGTGATGAAAAACCTGCTGCTGAAATTATTTATTTCCTTATTTATTTTCAATTTTTCAGCGAGCTACAGTCAATATACCGAGGTTATAAATTCTAATAAACCTGGTTTTTCAGAGAGTCCTTACAGCGTTGGAAAAGGTATTTATCAATTTGAAAGTAATTTATTTTTAAGAAACACAGACACACAACCTACGTTTTCTAGACCCCAATCTTTTGGCTTTGATATGCTTTTTAGAACTAGTTTTCTGCTAGAGAGGTTGGAGTTGAATGCACAAGTGAGCTACCAAAAAGATCAAATAGCGTTTAAAAATATTTTCACATATCAGTATTCAACAACGGGTTTTGGACGTGCAACAATAGGAGCAAAATATTTAGTGTTTCAACAAAAATATGAAGATAAAAGTAAAGAGGTGCGAAGCTGGAAAAAGAGGTATGCCTTTGATAAAAAAAGACTTATACCCTCTGTTGCCATTTACGCTGGTGTAAATACAGATTTAGTGAATGATATTTATAAGACAGAAAGTATTTCTCCTAAAGTTGGTGTTTTATTACAGCAAAACTTAAGTAATGATTTTAATTTAATTACAAATTTTTTCTATGATTATATAGGTACAGAATTTGCTGAATACTCCTATATTGTAACCGGAACGTTTAATTTTAGTAATAAATGGTCCACTTTTTTTGAAAATCAAACTGTGTTTCAAAAAAATCAAAGTACCACCAATTTAGGTATAGGTTTGGCTTATTTATTTAATCAAAACCTACAGATTAACACCTCTGCAAGGTATCTGATAGAAGGTAAATCACAAGGTATATATTCTAGTTTAGGCATTTCTTATAGAGTGAATAAGCATACAGATTCTTATAAGGATTTAAATGAAAGCGAAAAAGAGTTAAAAGAAACACCTATTTCACGTTATAACGCAAATAAAAAAGGATTTTTTGGCAGAATTTTTAATATTTTTAAGAAGAAGAAAGGTCGAAAAAGTGCTAGAAAAAAATCTAAAAGAAAAAGGAATTAATCCGAAAATATTAGTATGATTACTTTAAAACAAGTTATTTCGAAAAAAGAAATGAAGGCATTTGTTATCTTTCCTTTTTCCCTTTATCAAAGTAACCCCTATTGGGTTCCTCCCATCATTAAGGATGAAATTGCCAATTTTGACCCCAAAAAAAACCCTGTTTTTGACAATGCTGATGCACAGTTTTTTTTAGCCTATAAAGACAAAAAAATTGTAGGTAGAGTTATCGCTATTATTAATTGGCATGAAGTTAACAAACAACAAATCAATAAAATGCGTTTTGGTTGGTTTGATGTTATTGATGATATTGAAGTAACAAAGGTATTACTAGATAAAGTAAATGAAATCGGACGACTGCATAATTTAGATTACATCGAAGGACCAGTTGGTTTTAATAATTTAGATAAAACAGGGGTTTTAGTTGATGGGTTCGATCATTTAGGAACTATGATAACTTGGTACAACCATCCATATTATAAAGAACATTTAGAACAATTAGGTTTTGTAAAAGAGAAAGAATATTTAGAAAATAAGTTTAAATTTAATAATGTTGATGCCGTTTACTTTGATAGAATAAGCAATATTATTAAACGCAGATATACTTTAAAAGCACTAGATTTTACCAAAACAAAAGATATTTTGCCTTATGTAAATGAAATGTTTGAAGTTTTTAGTGCGGCGTATTCAAAACTATCTACTTTTGTACCTATTTCTGATGCTCAAATAGCTTTTTTTAAAAAGAAATATATCAGTTTTATCAATCCAGAATATATAAAATTTGTAATCGACAAAAACCGTAAATTAGTGGCTTTTGCCATTGTAATGCCATCATTTTCGGAAGCTTTACAAAAGTCAAAAGGAAGATTATTTCCTTTTGGAATTTTCCATTTACTTAAAGCAAGAAAACATTCAAAAGATGTAACTTTCTATTTAATTGGTGTGCATCCAGAATATCAAAACAAAGGAGTACACGCTATTATTTTTGATCAATATACCAAAACTTTTGCTCCTTTAGGAATCAAAAACTGTATTAGAACTCCAGAATTAGAGGACAATGAAGCAATTAATAAACTTTGGAAAGACTTTGACCCAGTAACCCATAAAAGGAGAAGAACATATAGAAAGAATATTCTGTAAGATGTTGGGAATTTGGCTGTAAAAGAAATCAAAAAAAATCGAGTTTAATCTAGAAATAGTGTCTATTTTTTTACTCTTAAAATGCTAACTCGAAGACTATAAATCAAAACTCTGAACATTTAAATATGCAACTATTTTATAATTCTGATATCAGTTCCAAAACTTCATCAATTACTTTTGATAAAGTAGAAAGTAGACATATTGTTCGTGTTTTAAGAAAAAAAGAAAGCGATATTTTGCAGATTACAAACGGCAAAGGTTTTTTATTTGATGCAAAAATTATTGCAGCTAGTGATAAAAAGTGCATTGCAGAAATCATTAATGTTCAAGAAAAACCAAAACCATGGCACTACTATTTGCACATTGCCATTGCGCCTACAAAAAATAACGATAGAATTGAATGGTTTTTAGAAAAAGCAACCGAAATTGGTATTGATGAAATTACACCAATTATTTGTAATAATTCTGAACGCAGGTTTGTGAAATTAGAACGATTCGAGAAAATAATTCAATCCGCAATGAAGCAATCTTTGAAATTTACGTTACCTAAAATCAATGAACCTGTGAAATTTAATGAATTTGTCAACCAAAATTTTGAGGGTAGAATGTGTATTGCTCATTGCGAAGATGGCGCTAAAAATCTGCTGCAATCTGTGATAAAACCATCAGAAAAAACAACTATTTTAATTGGCCCAGAAGGCGATTTCTCTTCGGATGAAATTACAAAAGCTTTAGAGAAAAAATTTACTCCTATTTCTTTAGGTAAAAGCAGATTGCGAACAGAAACTGCTGGCTTGGTTGCTGCGAATATAGTTTCTTTTATCAATCAGTAACACCATTTTTACTATCTTGCTTTAAATTAATTCTTAAATAATTTATGAAGAAATTTATAACACTCTATATTCTATCAATATTTCTTCAAATTAACGCCCAAGATGTTGCTATTTTAAAATACAATGGTGG
>JAWUYT010000036.1:0-50428 GCA_034110665.1 Polaribacter sp. | reverse complement strand
CGATTGGCTTCAGGCCTAAGGATAAAGCCTTACCCAAAACAAATCGCGTCTGAGGCATGGCGCCTTCGAACGCATCAACTAATAGAATCACTCCATCAGCCATACTCAATACTCGCTCTACTTCACCACCAAAATCGGCGTGACCAGGAGTATCAATCACATTGATTTTTGTGCCTTTGTACATTACAGAAACGTTTTTAGAAAGAATTGTAATTCCTCTTTCACGTTCTAAATCGTTATTATCTAACAATAAATCTGTTCGTTCTTTACGATCGTCTAAAATTTTTGCTTGATCTATAATCTTGTCTACTAATGTTGTTTTTCCGTGATCGACATGGGCTATAATGGCGATATTTCTAATTTGGTGCATTTTGAACTTTCTTAAATTTCGTGCAAAAGTAGTTGTTTATAGCTGAAATATAGATATTCTGCTCAATTATTTTCACATCCTTCTACTTCAAAAAAAAATATAGCGCTATAGATACTATAATTAACTGTTAGTGGTAGCCTTTGCATAATATTAATTCAATTTACATCAATACATTAAGCTGTTTATAAGGTAGTTACATTAGATGGTATTTTAGTTTTATCTACTCTATTATTTTACCTGCAGCATCGTTCGTTTCAAAAAAAATAATCAATCAATATATTTTAACTAAATTAAATAGTTATACTTTTTTTAATTATTAATTCTACACAACTATTTTAGGTTTGGATTAAATATAGCCTTTAACTCTAATTAATATTGTAATTTTTAAACTAGGACAATGTTTTAAAACATGTTCTATCCACTTAACAATCAATGAAGCGAAAGCAACAATTAAATGTGGTATATTTTTTTATTTTCGATATCTTCTAGTTGCATTGCCAAATGAGGTAAAAATTGATGCAAATATAAAAGGATACACTCTATCTTTTTTAGGTTCTAAATTTAGAACATCTACAATTAGTGACTCTTTGGAGCCTATTTTTTAATAGTGCTCATATACTTTTAAGAATCATACCTCTAGCTCAATATGCCCTCTAAAATTCAGAGTTTCTTTATTGACTGTAGAAAACACATTGCCAACAAAAACAGCATTTCCTTGACAAAAAATAGGAAGTTCTGCGTATTTTAAAAAAACTTCTTTATCAAATTCTTTAACATCTTTAAAGCTAAAAATAAAAATTCCCTCATGCTTTTTAGGAATTTACTTGGGTTTTACTTTTTTGGATAGTAAACTTATTTCAGAAGCACTTAAAACAGTCATCGCGCTATCTATTTCATTAGCAACCGCAACCTCATGTTCACAAACATTTGCCCAATCATTAAGGCAAGTACAAGAGCTAGAAATAATACCTAATAGTAAGCCATAAAAATAGACTTCGTATAATTTAGTTTCTTTTACTTCTGCTACTAAAAATTGATGATCTGCAGAAAAGTATATTTTCATTGCAACTATTGCATTAGCTCTAGAACTAGCAACACCATTCGTATTTCTTGATATTTAATCTTTTAATCTCGGATTTTTAATACGCATTCCTAAAATATTTACACAATCATTTATTCGTTGTCTCTAAAAGCAGATGGTAAAATGTCTGGAATTAGTTTGATTAAAAGTGGCAATAATAAAGCGCCTCCTGGTAATAGGAAAACAGCTAAAGCAGGAATAGCTTTACAAATATCCAACAATTGCATTTTAATTTTTTCTTTTTCATTATCAGATAAACTTGAACTCATCGATTTTTTAATCAAGTTAACCGCTTCTTTACTTTCTTTTAATTCCTGATCAAGACGTTTTTTATTTTTATAAAGCAACTCCTTAATTTCATCTACAGTGTTCATTACAATTTCCTGCGTTTTCGTTCTGTCTTTAAGAGGTTTAATTCTCTACTTGGTTGTCCTGCAACAGAAGTGTTTTCTTCTGCTCTCCGAATTAAATAAGGCATCACATCTCTGACAGGTCCAAAAGGTAAATATTTTGCAACGTTATAGCCTTCATTTGCCAAATTATAACTGATATGATCGCTCATTCCAAATAACTGACCAAACCAAAGATTGCTGTCCTCTTTTTTGATATTGTATTTTTTAGCCAATTGCATTACTAAATAAGAACTATCTTCGTTATGAGTGCCCACAAATAAGGCCATTTTTGAATTTTCCATCATATACCTTGTAGCCTTATCGTAATTTTCATCTGTCACCGCTTTGTTTGCGCAAATAGGAGAAGGATATCCTTTTTCTTTAGCTCTGGCTCTCTCTTTTTCCATGTAAGCACCTCTTACTACTTTCATGCCGATATAAAAACCTCTTGCTTTTGCTTTTTTGTGCAACGCTTTTAGGTAATCCATTCTATCGTGTCTATACATTTGCAGAGTATTATAAACAATGGCTTTATCTTTATTATAAATTTCCATTAATTCTTCAATCAGGATGTCTGCAGATTGTTGCATCCAGCTTTCTTCTCCATCAATCAATAAGGGAACATCTTTCTCTAAAGCTGCCTTACAAACTTTATGATATCTTTCAACTACTCTCTTCCATTCTGCTTGTTCCTCTTCAGATAGTGATTTTCCTGCGGAAACCTTTTCGTACAAAGCAAATCTTCCAAAGCCTGTTGGCTTGAAAACAGCAAAAGGAATTGACCTCTTTTCTTCGCAAAAATTAAGAATTTTTAAAATCTTTTCTAATGCTCCGTCAAAACTTATCTCTTCATCTTTACCTTCTACAGAATAATCTAACACGCTATGAACATTACCATTATTATGCATATTATCTATAATGGGCATACAATCATCTTCATTTACACCGCCACAAAAGTGATCAAAAACGGTAGAACGAATCAAACCCTCTATGGGTAAATGTGCTTTTATGGCAAAATTAGTTACAGCACTTCCTATTCGCACCAGAGGCTGATTTTGTATCATCCTAAACAAAAAATAAGCTCTTTCTAATTGTGAATGAGATTTTAGCGCGAAAGCAATTTCAGTATTATCAAAAAGTTTCATATAATAAATGTTAATAGTAACAAAGATAGGTCAAGAGTATAGATAATTCAATTATTTCTCATTAATTTGCAGATATAATAATAACGTAAATGAAAACTATTCAGGCAATTTCTTATCCCGTTCATTTTCAAGAAGAAAGCTATCAAGAACTTTCTAATTTAATCGAAAAAAACAACTATTCTATCATTTTTATTTTGGTTGATGAAAATACTTTTGAGCATTGTTATCCTAAATTTATTCCAAATTTATCTACGGATAAAATAATTGAAGTTATTGAAATTGAGTCTGGAGAAATCAATAAAAACCTAGAAACTTGTATGGGAGTTTGGAATGCCATTACAGAGTTAGGTGGAGATCGTAAAAGTGTTTTAATTACTTTGGGAGGTGGCGTAATTACTGATTTAGGCGGTTTTGTAGCTTCTTGTTTTAAACGTGGAATTGATTTTATAAATATCCCAACGACTTTATTGTCTATGGTTGATGCCTCGGTAGGTGGAAAAACAGGCGTAGACTTGGGTGTTTTAAAAAATCAAATTGGTTTATTTGCGAACCCTGAAATGGTTCTTGTTGATAATCGCTATCTAGATACTGTTGCAACTCGCGAAATAAAATCTGGAATCGCAGAAATTATTAAATATGGCCTTACCTACGATGTGAAACTATTTGATGAAATAAAAAATAATAAAAATTTAAAAATAAGTGATTTAATTTTTAGATCTGTAGAAATAAAAAATGAAGTTGTGTTGCAAGACCCTAAAGAAAAGAACTTGCGTAAAATTTTAAATTTTGGTCATACTTTAGGACATGCTATTGAGTCTTTTTATCTAGAATCTGAAGATAAAAAAAACTTAACCCATGGAGAAGCAATTGCTATTGGAATGGTTTGTGAGTGCTACATGTCATCAAAAATAGTAGGTTTTCCTGTTGAAAAATTAAACGAAGTTAAAGATGTTGTTATCTCAATTTATGAAAAAACAACGCTTTTAAAAGAAAATTTTTCTGCAATTATGGAATTACTAAAACACGATAAGAAAAACGTAAACGGACAAGTAAACTTTGTTTTGTTAAACGATTTTGAAGACTTTAAAATTGATTGTAAAGTTTCTGAAAAATTAATTATTGAGAGTATGGAGTTTTATAATTTGTAGATTTCTGAAGAAAAACTTCAAGAGAACAAGACTGAAGACTGCAACTAAAGATAAGTTTTTTAATTAAAAAATCCTATCAGTTTAAAAGTGATAGGATTAACTTTATAATTTTAACAAAAAACTAAATATTCTTTAGATTTTTTTCACTTTAACGGCATTCATTCCACGCATTCCTCTTTCTAATTCGAAAGAAACTTTGTCGTTCTCTGCAATCTGATCTATTAAACCACTTACGTGTGTAAAATATTTCTCGCTATTTTCTGCATCAATAATAAAACCGAATCCTTTCGAAGTGTCAAAAAAGTTTACTTTCCCTTTTCTTACAGGATCTTCTTCTGGTAAATCTTCTTTTTTTGTTACAGATATTTGAATTTCTTCTAATTCGTACTCTACCTTTAACTCTGGATCTGGTGGTGTATCTGTTAAATTCCCGTTATGATCTACATACGCAAACTGAATACCTGGAGTTCCATTTTCTTCTTTGTCAGCCCTCCTTGCGTCCATTTTCTTCTGCTTATCTAAACGTTTTTTTAAACGTTTCTTTTCTTTTTCACTTTTACTAAAGGTTTGTTGCGATTTTGCCATTAACTATATAAATGTTTTTTTATGATTCTGAACTTACTTATTAGAAAAATAATTGATTACCAATGATAATAAAGTAACAAAAGTAACTCATTTTATGTCGAGCTAAAATGCTTATCTTATAAATAAATGAGAACCTTATTATTTGCAAAGATATTACAAAAAAATAAGTTTCACAAAAATGAATGAAATAAAAATAGTGCATTTTATGAGAAATACTTAAAATTATAAAATTTGATTGCAATCAATTGGTTTTGTAAACGCATCTTAAAAAAGATACGTAATTCAACTTAATTTATTTTGTTATTGCCAAAAACACTGCTTAAAACCCATAGAATTTAAAAAAAAATATCAAGCAGAATAAAAAAAATTTATTTAATTTACATATGTTAAAAAAAATATAAAAAAAATATAACTTGTAAACTTAATAGTGATACTATTATATTTGCAGCAAAATATATAACCATGAAAAATTTATTATCGGTTCTTAAAATATCCGTACCTAATAAAATATATATTAAAGATCCTGAAACGTCAGAACTTGGAAAAAGAATTATAACGAATAGTATTTTATTAATTAACGAAATTGGTTTTGAAAGTTTTACTTTCAAGAAGTTAGGAAAACAAATAGGCTCTAACGAAAGCTCTATTTATAGATATTTTGAAAGTAAGCATAAACTATTATTGTATTTATCTTCCTGGTATTGGGCTTGGTTAGAATATCAATTAGTCATAGAAACTTTTAGTATTTCAAATCCTCACAAAAAATTAAATAAAGCTGTTAAAATTATGACCAGAACGGTAGAAGAAGATAGTAATTTCTCTCATATTGATGAAACGCTATTATACCGAATCATTGTAAAAGAAAGTTCTAAATCTTTTCTAACAAAAGAGGTAGACAAAGATAATAAAGACGGCTATTTTGAAATTTACAAACGATTAATTTCTAGATTAGAAGAAATGATTACTGCTATAAAGCCCACATATCCTTTTCCTTTAAGTTTAGCAAGCACAATTTTAGAGGGTGGCTTACATCAACATTTTTTAAATGAACACTTTCCTTCTATAACCAATAGCAAAGATGGTAAAACGCCCACAAACTTTTTTATCCACTTAGTAGAAAATACTTTAAAATAAATTAATGGAAACTAAACAGTTAACCCCTTGGCAACGTTTTATAGGTCTTGTAAAGCTCGAAAAAAAAGATATATATCAAATATTTTATTATGCTATTTTTGGCGGTGTTGTTTCACTATCCTTACCTTTAGGTATTCAAGCAATTATTAATTTAATACAAGGAGCACAGATTTCTACTTCTTGGATTATTTTAGTAATTGTAGTAACGCTTGGTGTTATTTTTTCTGGAGCATTGCAATTAATGCAATTAAGAATTATTGAAACAATACAACAAAGAATTTTTATGCGTGCTTCTTTTGAGTTAAGCTATCGTTTTCCAAAAATTAAAATGTCTGAATTGCGCAACTATTACCCACCAGAATTGGCAAATCGCTTTTTTGATACCCTTATGATTCAAAAAGGATTGTCAAAAATTTTGATAGATATACCCACGGCTCTTTTACAAATTATTTTTGCCTTAACTCTGCTTTCATTTTACCATCCATTTTTTATTGTATTTGGTATTCTATTGCTGTTATTAATCTTTATCGTTTTTAAATTTACGGCTAAAAAAGGATTGGAAACTAGTTTAATCGAATCTAAAAACAAATATAAAGTTGCTCACTGGATTCAAGAAGTTGCAAGAACACTCGTAAGCTTTAAACTTTCTGGGGAGACTAATTTAGCAATGTCTAAAAATGATGCATTGGTAGATAAATATTTAGAAGCAAGAGAAAATCACTTCAAAATATTAATCTTACAATATTCTCAAATGGTTGGTTTCAAGGTAATTGTAACTGCTAGTTTACTGCTAATTGGAGGTGCTTTGGTATTGAATCAGGAAATGAATATCGGACAATTCGTTGCGGCAGAAATCATTATTCTTCTAGTTATTGCGTCTGTAGAAAAGCTAATTGTTGGTTTAGAATCCTTTTATGATGTACTTACATCCATAGAAAAAATAGGACTAGTTGTTGATAAAGAGATAGAATCTCAAGATGGTGAAAAACCTCTTTTTAAGAAGGGCATCAATATAGAACTAGATAATGTTTCTTACGCTGTAAAAGATAAGAAAAGCTTAATTCTTAAAAATATATCGTTGAAGCTAACACCGCAAAGTAGAGTCTTAATTTTGGGAGAAAGTGGTGCGGGAAAATCAAGTTTACTGCGCTTAATTTCTGGCATTATAGAGCCAACTGCAGGAAATATTTATATCAATAATTTATCATTAGGTAGTTTATATTTAAACCATTACAGATCTCAACTAGGTTTATCTCTTTCAGAAGAAACACCTTTTGAAGGTACAATAAAGCAAAACTTAATTTTCGGAAACGATAGAATTAATGACGAAATAATTTTTGACACTTTAGATATTGTTGGGTTATCTCAATTTTTAAAAGAACAACCTAAAGGTCTAGACACCATTATATATCCAGAAGGAAAACAAATGTCTTTTACCATTGCTAAAAAATTAATTTTAGCAAGAGCGATCATCAAACAGCCAAAAATAATGATTTTAGAAGACCCTTTAGATCAATTTAATTTAGATGAAACCGTAAGAATTATTAGGTATTTAACCGATACTGACAGACCGTGGGCTTTGATTGTGGTGAGTAGTAGGAAAAGTTGGAAGACGCAATGCACCCAAACAATAACATTAGAAAAAGGAGAAATTAAAGCCATAAATTAAAACTATGTTAAACATATCGAATAATCCGATACTTAAAGAAATAGATTTTTCAACATTTAAATCTGCTAAAAATATTTTTAATAAAAATTACTACAAAGCTTTAAACAAATTCTTACTAGTTTTTGCTCTTTTAGGAATTATCCTATTATTTTTACCTTGGACTCAAAATATTACAGGGAACGGTTTAATAACAACTTTATCACCAGAACAAAGACCTCAAGATATACAATCTCAAATTCCTGGTAGAGTTGAAGAGTGGTTTGTCATAGAGGGAGATTTAGTAAAAAAAGGAGATACTATTCTTAGAATCTCTGAAGTAAAAAGTGAATATTTTGATGATCGTTTAATCGAAAGAACAAACCTGCAAATAACGGCAAAAACATCTTCTGTTAATGCCTATCAATTTAAAGTAGAAGCCTTAAACAGGCAGATAGTAGCTTTAAAACAAGAACGTGTTTTAAAAACAGCACAAACTGAAAATAAACTTTTACAATCTAAATTAAAAGTAAAAATTGATAGCATAGAGTTTGAAGCTGCCAAAACAAATATTAAAATCGCAGAAAGGCAATATGAGCGAACAGAAACGCTTCAGAGAGAAGGTATATCTGCCGTAAAAGATGTTGAAGAAAAACGTCTTAAATTACAAGAAACACAGGCAAAATTAATCTCTCAAGAAAATAAATTATTGGCGGCTAAAAATGAAGTCTTAAATGCAAGACTAGAACTAACTGTAATTGGAGCAATGTTTGCAGATAAAATTTCGAAATCGCAAAGTGATATGTTTACGGCAAAATCTAGCGGTTTTGATGCAGAAGTGCAGGTTTCTAAACTAGAAAATAACAACAGTAACTATAAAGTTAGAAGTGGACTATTATATGTAACCTCTCCTCAAGACGGGTATATAACCAAAGCTATAAAAGGTGGTATTGGAGGTACTTTTAAAGAAGGAGAATCTTTAGTTGGTATTATGCCTCAAAAATATGATTTAGCTGTAGAAACTTTTGTAAGACCCATCGATTTACCTTTATTACACATAGACGAAAAAGTAAGGGTACAGTTTGATGGCTGGCCAGCAATCGTTTTTTCTGGTTGGCCAAATGTTTCTTATGGAACCTATGGCGCCAGAGTAATTGCTATAGAAAGATTTATAAGCAATAATGGTATGTATAGAGTTTTATTAGCACCAGACGAAACAGATCACACCTGGCCAGAGGCTATTAGAGTCGGTTCTGGTGCAAGAACAATTGCATTGCTAGAAGATGTGCCAATTTGGTATGAATTATGGAGACAATTAAATAGCTTTCCTCCTAATTATTACCAACCAGAAAGTGGAAAAGAAGGTAAATCTGAAGCCAAAAAATAGGAGCATGAAAAAATATGTAATTGCATTCTTTTTGTTGATCTTTTATCAGCAAAATGCGCAAGATAAAATTGAATCTAAAATGACCTTATCGGAATTTTTAGGGTACGTAAAAAATTACCATCCTATTGTAAAACAAGCCAATCTTGTTATCAACAACAGTGAGTCAAAATTATTAAAAGCAAGAGGTGCCTTCGATCCAAAAATTGAAGTTGATTATGATAAAAAACAGTTTAAAGACGAAGATTATTTTAACAAGCTAAATGCTTCCTTTAAAATACCTACTTGGTACGGTGTTGAATTTAAAGCGAATTATGAAGAAAACGACGGGCTCTTTTTAAACCCTGAATCTAACGTACCATTAGATGGTTTATACAGCGCAGGAATATCTGTTTCGGTAGCAAGAGGTTTTTTAATGAACGAAAGAATGGCTTCTTTAAAACAAGCAAAATTCTTTTTAAATCAGGCAAAAGAAGACCAACAAATATTGGTTAATGGGATTCTATTCAATGCTTCTTTGTCTTATTTTAATTGGTTACAAACCTATAATGAAAAAAAAGTTTTCGAAGATTTTTTAGAAAATGCAAGTATTCGTTTTGAAGGAACAAAACGAGCGTTTGAACAAGGGGATAAACCGGCAATAGACACCCTAGAGGCGGGAATTACTTTACAAATAAGAAAATTAAATTTAGAAAAAGCAAGAATTAAATTAATAAAAACATCGTTAGAACTTTCTAATTTCTTGTGGTTGAATGATGATACTCCTGTAGAATTGCAAGACAACATTATTCCGGATATAGAAGCCATCAATAACGTAGATACTACTTTTAACATTGCCTTGTTTAATAATGCAGATTTTGATATTAATAACCATCCTAAAATTAGATCTTTAAACTTTAAAAGAGAAAGTTTAGATATTAATAGAAGACTTAAAATGAATAGTCTACTGCCAAAATTAGATTTGCAATACAATTTTTTAACTGAAAATAGTAATCAAATAAATACATTTAATACCAATAACTTTAAAGGTGGTATAAAATTTAGTATGCCTCTATTTTTAAGAAAAGAACGTGGTGATTTAAAATTAGCAAAAATTAAAATCCAAGACATCAATTTTGAAAATGAATCGACTAAAGTGATCATCACAAATAAGGTAAATGCAATTCAACAAGAATTACAATCTTATGGTTTACAAACAGCCTACACAGAAAATATTGTAAGAGATTTTGGTGTGCTTTTAAGGGCGGAAGAACGCAAGTTCTTTTTAGGTGAAAGCTCTTTATTTTTGGTAAATTCTCGTGAATCGAAATTAATTGATTCTAAATTAAAAGCTATAGAGCTAGAAAATAAATTCTTTAAAACAAAAGCAAACTTATTTAAAGCTGCAGTAATCGCTATTGCCGAATAGCATGTCTTAATTAACCTCTTTTCAGCATTTTATAATCCGCAAGGGTTTAATCTAAATGGGTACTTTATTTTAATCATCTTCTTATAAAGTAAAAAAAACGTTCACAAAAATTTTAAAAACTGCAAATAATTTTAAAGCCAAAATTGTTGAAGGTACATATCTATTCCTTTCAATAGAATTGAAGATTTACATAAAAACGCCAATTTATTTGGCTAAACCTCCTTGCGTTAAATCTAAAATAGGACATTGCACTTTTAAGGTGTTTTTCATCTTATTTGTTCAATATTTTTAATTGTCAAAAAAACATTCGTTGAACGATGAACATAAAAAGTAATATTTTAAAATATCTGAAAATTAAAGTTGTATCTTTTGATCAAATAAAGAACGCACTCCAAAACTAATTAAAGCCAGTAATAAAAAATATAAAATTACAAGTACAAAAGAAATTCTATAAGATTGAAATCATAAACTATCTTTTAATCCAAATGCTACCTTTCCTATTTGCGAGAGAGATTAACAAAAGCTCTATGAATAATATTCCGTTTGAAATTGGCCGTATCCATTCTGAATATTGAAAAAAAATTCTAGAAATCATCCCATAAAAATAACAACGTAAATAATAAATGCTCTTGTTTTAAACTTATGACCTATTAGAAATTTATTCGTTTTTTCTTAATGACTTCTTTCTATTTCATCAATTGATTACTTATTCATATCAATTTAGAACACAATTAGATGAATATATTTTATAGCATGACTTATAAACTTTACATTTTTAGATTATACATTTTTTTAGTACTTTTAAAAAATATTCATCTTTAATTTTTTAATTATGAGCAAGCATACAATTAAACCATCATCTACTTTTTGGAAAGTTGCCATTATTGCCTTCATTTGGAATTTATTAGGAGTTTTATCCTATTTAGGTCAAACCTTTATACCCAATGAAATAATAGCCTTCTTACCAAAAGAACAATCTACTCTTTTATACAATGCTCCAGCTTGGGTCACAGTTGCTTTTGCAATTGCAGTATGGGGCGGTTTGCTTGGGTGTATTTTATTATTATTAAGAAAACATTCAGCAAAAAGAGTATTTGTTATTTCTTTTTTAGGGATTATGGTATATTTAATCTATCACTTTATTATTGCCAAAGCTGCTTACTTTTATGACATTACAAGTTTAATAATACCAATTCTAACTGTGCTAATTGGTATATACTTAATAAGACACTCCAAAAGGTGCATCAGAGAAGGAATTTTAAACTAATAAAAAAAGCCGCTAGTAGCAGCTTTTTTTATTCATATAGGGCAGCCAAGAATTCAGCAACACAAGCAGGTTTTTTCTGACCTTTAATTTCTATCATACACGAAAAGGTAACTTTAATTCCGTTATTAGCCAGCTCTTCTATTTCTTTTACACTCGTAAGCATTCTTAACTCACTATTTACAGGCACAGGGTTTGGAAAACGCACTTTATTCAATCCATAATTCAATCCCATTTTTACACTTTTAATTGTAAAAGCTTGTTCTAACATTTTAGAAATCATAGCTACAGACATAAATCCATGCGCAACTGTGCGTTTAAATGGAGATTCTTTTGCAGCCCTTTTTTCATCGACATGAATCCATTGCTTGTCTAAAGTTGCATTTGCAAAATCATTAATCATTTCTTGTGTTACTGTATACCATTCACCTTCGGGTAAATCTTTCCCTACTATTGCTTTAAATGCTGAAAAATCTTGAAAAACTATTGGTTTCATCTTTTTTGATTTAATAAATTATTTTTATGTTTCTTATTTGATTAATTTAGTCAAAAAATATCAAATATGAAACCACTTTTACTGTTTTTTACACTATTCTCAATTTCAATTTTCAGTCAAAATAATCCAAAATGGATGCGGCATTCAGCCATTTCACCAGACGGAACTGAAATTGCTTTTACCTATAAAGGAGATATTTATAAAGTAAATTCTAACGGAGGAACTGCGCAACAACTTACCTATCATAATGCACATGATTATAAAGCAGTTTGGAGCAAAGATGGGGCAAAAATTGCTTTTACGTCTAACAGATATGGTAATTTTGATGTGTTTGTAATGAATTCAATTGGAGGTGAAGCAAAAAGATTAACTTTTCACTCTAACGATGAACATCCGTATTCTTTTTCAGCCAATAATAAAGACATTGTGTTTGGAGCTTTAAGACAAGATGCAGCAGATCACAGACAATATCCTCATCGCTCGCAATCAGAATTGTACAGCGTTCCTGTAATATCAGGAAGAATAGCTCAAGTACTAACGATTCCTGCAGAATATGTACAATATTCAAAAGATGGAAAAAGCATGTTGTACCATGATAAAAAAGGAGGAGAAAATGAATGGAGAAAACATCATACATCTTCCATAACAAGAGATATTTGGATGCTAAATACAGAAACAAATGAGCATACAATGATTACGACTCATATTGCAGAAGACAGACAACCTATTTTTTCTGAAGATGAAAAAAGCATGTATTATTTAAGTGAAAAAAGTGGCTCTTTTAACATTCATAAGCGTTCTTTAGAAAACACCAAGCAAGACCAACAGATAACAACATTTAAGGCACACCCAGTTCGTTTTTTAAGCTTTGGGAACGGTGTTCTTTCTTTTGGTTATGATGGCGAATTATATACAATGAGAGAGGGGGAAGAACCTAAAAAAATAAACATCAATATTATTACCCAAGATCAAGAAAACACAGACAAGTTTGTCTCTGTGAATGGCGGTATTGTTGAAATGGCAATTTCACCGAATGGTAAAGAAATCGCGTTTGTTGCAAAAGGTGAGGTATTTGTAACGTCTATAGATAAAACTTTTACAAAAAGACTAACCAATACACCAGAAAATGAGCGTTTTGTTTCATGGGGGCCAGAAGGGAAATCTGTAATTTATAGCAGTGAACGTAATGGAAAATGGACTGTTTATAAAACTGAAAAAGTAAGAAAAGAAGAGCCTTTCTTTTATGCGGCTACTTTAATAAAAGAAGAAGTAATCATAGAAAATAAGCTTGATAATTACCTTGCTCAATACTCGCCAGATGGAAAAAAAATAGCTTTTATAGAAGGTAGACGAACCCTGAAAATAAGAGATTTAGCATCTAAAAAAGAAGTAACACTTTTAACTCCAAAAGATTTATTTCACATGCGTGACGGAGATCAATATTTTACTTGGAGTCCAGATAGTGCTTGGTTATTGGTAGATTGGGGAAAAACCTTAAGCAACAACGAAGTTTTATTAATGGCGGCAGATGGTTCTAAAAGAATTAATTTAAACGAAAGTGGCTATTCCGATTATTATCCTAAATGGGTAAATGGCGGTAAACAAATGTTATGGTTTAGCAATAGAAACGGCCTTAAATCGTATGCTACAAGTGGTCGTTCTCAAAATGATGTATATAGTATGTTTTTTACACAAGATGCGTGGGATGAATTTAATTTAAGTGATGAAGATTACAAATTAATGGAAGAAATTAAAGCAGCAGAAAAACAACAAAAGGAGAAAGAAAAAAAAGAAAGTAAGTCTGATAAAAAAGAAACCAAAAAAAAGAAGAAGAATAAAGAAGATAAAAAAGATACCATAAAATCCTTAAAATTCGATTGGGATACAATGAAAGACAGAACTAAAAGATTAACGATTCATTCATCTAATCTTGGCGATGCAGTACTTTCTAAAAAAGGTGATATGTTGTATTATTTAGCAAGTTTTGAAGGAAAATCTAATTTATGGAGTACTAATTTACGCACCAAAGAAACTAAAATGCTCATGAAACTTAACACACGTTCAGGAAGTTTAGAATGGGATACCAAAATGGAAAATCTATATCTTTTAAGTAGTGGGAAAATTACAAAGCTAAATCCTGCAACAAAAAAGAGTAAAGAGGTAAAAATAAATTCTGAAATTAAGTTAGACGAATACGCAGAAAGAGAAGCGATGTTCAATCATGTTTGGATTCGTACAAATGCTATTTTTTACCATCCAGATTTTCATGGAGTAGATTGGAATAAAATGAAACAAGAATATCAAAAATATTTACCACACATTAGTAATGCCTATGAATTTTCTGAAATGCTATCAGAAATGTTAGGAGAATTAAATGTTTCGCACGCGGGATCTCGCTATAGTGGAAGTGAAGTTTCAAATGCTGATAATACAGCATCTTTAGGAATTTTTATGGATTATAACTTTAAAGACAATGGCATTTTAATTGAAGAGATTATTAAAAACGGCCCATTAGATAAGGCTAAATTTAAGATAGCCGTTGGCAGTATTATTAAAAAAATAGACGGAATTACAATTGATAAGAATGAGGATGTTTCTAAATACTTCAACAGAAAAGTTGGCGATTTTATGTTGCTAGACATTTTAAATCCTACAACCAAAATGACACAAACAATTACTGTTAAACCAATTTCTATGCGCGCAGAAAATCGTCTATTATACACAAGATGGGTTAAAATAAACGAGAAAGAAGTAGAAAAATTGAGTAACGGAGCATTAGGCTATGTTCATATTCCTGGAATGGGAGATGGTCCTTATAGAAGTATTTACCAAGATATGATGGGTAAATATTCAGAGAAAAAAGGAGTTATTGTGGATACTCGTTTTAATGGTGGTGGAGATTTAGTTGCAGATTTAGCGATGTTTTTTACAGGAGTTCCTTTTATAACCTATGCTACAGAAGCAAAAGTAGTTGGTGGCGAACCAACTTCACGTTTTACAAAACCAACACTTTCTATTTTTAACGAAAGTATGTATTCTGATGGGCATTGTTATGCTTCTGGATACACAGATTTAAAAATTGGTAAAACAGTAGGAATGCCAGTTCCTGGAACCTGTAGTTTTGCTGGTTGGGAAGGATTACCAAACGGATCTCGTTGGGGTGTTGTGCCTGTAAGTGCTAAAAATAAAGCGGGTGAATGGATGGAAAACAACCAAACAGAGCCAATGATCAAAGTTAAAAATATGCCAGGACAAATAAACAATGGAATTGATCAGCAACTTTTACGATCTATAAAGGAATTATTGAAAGATATAAAATAAGTTTTTAATCTTAAAACTCTGAAAAGCGAAGTTAAATGCTTCGCTTTTTTATTCGGATTTTTTAAACAGATCTACTTTAATTTTAGGAAGCTCTAAAGAAAACTTTACAGCAACAACTCTTATAATTACGACTACAGAAGCCGAAATTATAAAGTTTATATTTTCTTCAACACTAAAGTAATTTAAGGTTAAATACATAACTCCTCCAGCTAAACAGGCAGAAGCATATATTTCTTTTTCAAAAATTAAAGGAACCCTATTGGTTAAAACATCACGTAAAACACCTCCAAAAACAGCAGAAATCATTCCCATAATCACTGCAACTAAAGGGTGTAAATCATAAGAAAGTCCTTTTTGTAAACCTAACAATGTAAAAACACCGATACCAATGGTATCAAATAAAAATAATGTTTTGCTTAAATAGGCAATTTTACTTTTAAAAAGGAACGTGAAAATTACCGCGGAAAAAATAATGTATAAATAATTTAAATCCCCAATCCAATTTATGGGGTGTGCATCGATTAAAATATCGCGCAACATACCACCACCCACAGCTGTTACAAAGGCAATAATAATAACACCAAATATATCGAGTTTTTTATCTAAAGCAACCAACGCACCACTAATTGCAAAGGCAAAAGTTCCTAGAATATCTAAAACGTAAATTAACTCCATTTTACACTTCTACTTCTGTAAATTGAATATTTAATTCTTTCTGAATTTCATGAACTCTTTCTATTTCATAAGGTAAAACCAAAGCAATAGAAATGCCTGTTTTACCAGCCCTTGCCGTTCTACCACTTCTGTGCGTGTAGTACTCCGTTTGCTCTGGTAATTGATGATGAATAACAAATTCTAAACCTCTTACATCAATTCCTCGCGCAGAAACATCTGTAGAAATTAAATATTGTAAACTTTCATTTTTAAAAGCACGCATTACTTTATCACGTTCCTTTTGTTGCATATCGCCTTCTAAAGCGGCAGTAGAAAATCCTTCTTCAATCAATTGAGCCGCTAAATTTTGCGCTCCAGCTTTTGTTCTGCAAAAAATGATCCCTCTTTGTCTTCCTCTTTTTTCTAAAAAAGTAGCAATTAAACCAGTTTTCTCTTTGATCGTTGTTCTAACAAATTGATGTCTAATATTTTCATTGACCAAAGATTTTGGGTTTATTTCAACTCTTGGCGCATTCAGATCCATGTATGTTTTTACAATTTTCCTAATTTCTTCGGGCATTGTTGCAGAAAACAACCAAGTATTTCTGTCATTTTTAGTAGTAAACTTTAAAATTCTATTCAAATCTTGTTTAAAACCCATGCTTAACATTTCGTCAGCCTCATCTAAAATAACAGTGGTTACATGACTTATATCGACATCTCCTCGTTCTATTAAATCGATTAATCTGCCTGGAGTTGCCACAACAATATGAGTTGTTCTCTTTAAGTTTTTAATTTGTCTATCAATTTTTTCTCCTCCAAAAACAGCTTCTAAAAAAATCTTTTCATCCACATATTTTGTAAACTTAAAAAGTTGTTTTTTAATTTGTTGTACTAACTCTCTTGTTGGCGATAAAATTAATGCCTGAATATGATCTGATGCTGTATCTATTTGATGCAATACAGGCAAACCAAAAGCTGCAGTTTTTCCCGTTCCTGTTTGGGCTAAACCAATAAAATCTGTTTTAACATTTAATAAAATAGGAATGGCTTTCTCCTGAATTTCAGAGGGTTTAGAAATACCAATCTCTTTAATAGACTTTATATATTCTTCGCGAATTCCTAATTCAGAAAATGTAGACATTGTTTTAAATTTTGTGCAAAGATACTTTTATTGATTCTAATAACAACTAAAGGAATTTTAAATTTATTACAGTAAAAGCTTAGAAAATTTAACTAAAACTTCTGTATTTTTTTTTAGTTTTCTATGAGAATTTAAATAAAATAAGAATTTGCCAGAATCATCAGTAAAACCCGTGAAAACCTTATAAACCTTTTTATTGTCATTTAGGTGACAAAACCTTCAATACATCTTCTCTTATCCTCGCAGGTTTGTACGTTTTTGCATCTAACATTGCCCAACTTGTTTTTGCTTTTACCAACAAAACATTCTTCTTGTAAAACTCCATAAAGCGTTCAGAGGTTATGCCCCTCGTCTCTCCTACCCAAGTTTTCACAGTAATTTCATCACCTAAAATAGCTTGTTTCAAATAGTCTATTTCATGCCTCATAACCACCCAAATATATTGTGGTAATGGGTGCTCTTTCGTCAAAAAAGACCAATGATTCGTTGCAATTTTATCCATCCATTTCACATAAACTAAATTATTTACGTGCAGCAAACTATCGATGTCTTTTGATGAAACTGTAATAGTTAATGTAAAAACTTTATTCATTTTTATCAATTTGAGCAAATTTAAATATTTTAATATATCTATAACAATTATTGATGCTAGAATTCCATAAAAATTCTAATTTATGACGACCTTTACACCCCATTTATGACGAAATTAGCAAACACATTAGGCACAGAAAAAATTAGTAAATTATTGATCAAACAAGCAGTTCCTGCAACCATAGGGATTCTTGTCATGTCTTTAAACATGATCGTTGATACTATTTTTGTTGGTCAATGGATTGGTGTTTTAGCAATTGCTGCCATTACAGTAGTTTTACCCATTGCCTTTTTAATATCGTCTATTGGAATGGGAATTGGTATTGGAGGAAGCTCAATCATATCTAGAGCTTTAGGAGCAGATAATTCTGAAAAGGCTTTTTTAACTTTTGGAAACCAGATTTGTTTAACGCTTATTTTATCGGTGGTTTTTGTAACCTTAGGAATTTTCTTTAGCGTTCCTATTTTAAATTTATTTGGTGCAAAAGGTGCTATTTTGCCAATTGCATCAGAATATTTTGGTGTCATTATTTATGGTGTCCCGTTTTTGGCATTTGCGATGATGGGAAACCCAGTAATTAGAGCAGAAGGAAAACCAAAATTTGCCATGTATGCCATGATGGTTCCTGCCGTTATAAATGTTTTGTTAGATATTTTGTTTATCAAGGTTTTTGATTGGGGCATGTGGGGTGCCGGTTTGGCAACTTCTATTTCTTACGCAAGTTGTGGCTTGTATATTTTATATTTCTTTTTGTCTTCTAAAAGCGAGTTAAAAATTATCCCAAAAAACTTTCGATTAAATGTAAATATTATCAAAGAAATTTTTGCTCTAGGAGGGATTACAATTATCCGACAGGGAGCGGTTAGTGTACTAATGATTGTTTTAAATTATTCTTTATTTAAATATGGAAGTGAAATTTCTATTGCAGTTTTCGGAATTATTAACAGAATAATGATGTTTGTATTATCTCCTGTTTTAGGAGTAACCCAAGGTTTTTTACCGGTTGCCGGATTTAATATTGGAGCAGAAAAAAATGACCGAGTTAAAAAAACCATTAAAACATCGATTTATTTTGGAACTATTTTAGGAACAATTATTTTTATTGGAATTATAATTTTTAAAGAAGAAGTTATTTGGATTTTCACCAACGACGCAACCTTACTTGAAAACACACCAAATGCAATGTTAGTGGTGTTTTTAGCGACTCCAATCATTACAATGCAATTAATTGGTTCTGCATATTTTCAGGCTGCAGGGAAAGCGTTGCCCGCTTTAATTTTAACACTTTTAAAGCAAGGAATTTTCTTAATTCCGTTAGCATATATTTTACCAAAGTATTATGGGGTTTATGGGGTTTGGTGGTCTTTTCCTATTGCAGATGTTATGTCTACGCTTATTACTGTTTTGGTTTTACGACGCGAAGTAACAAAGAATCTTAAATAATTTAGTTGAGTGATTAGTTTTTAGTTTTTAGTTTTTAGTTTTTAGAAAAAACTAAAATTCTGCAACTTCAAAACGTTATACTTAATTGAATACTTCTCTGGGAAACACGGGGTTTTATTAGCTAAACTCTTTGCAATAGCAAAAAGGAGCTAATTCTAAACAACAGACTCTCCATTTAAATTAGTCGTTAAAATATCACTAAACAAATTAAAAAATGGGCGCAAGGCTTTAAAACTTTCATCAACCTGATTTATAAAATTTGTTGATAAAACCTCTTCATCCGTAAAACTCTTGCTTGCTATGAATCCTTTTTTACGCAATAAATCTACATCAGGATGTTCTTTATCAAAACCTCTTGGTGCAGTTTTTAGTTCGCTAAAACTTTCAAACTCATCTCCAAAATGTACTTTGTATTCTTTATCACTTAAAATCCCTCTAATTTCTGATGCATCTTGCACTATTTCTTTTCTAATTCTGAATAAGTCCTCTTTACTAGGTTCCCAAAACCCACCTGCTAAAAAAGACTCACCTGGTCTAATTCTTAAAAAATAGCTTCCTCTTAATTCTTTTCCTAATCTTGAATAGGAGTTTGCAAAATGAGCTTTATACGGAGTTTTATCATTAGAAAAACGAACATCTCTGTATATACGCATCATTTTAGATTTCTCTATCTCGTCGTGCATTTGCAAGTTTTTAAGAATTTCTGCGAATACTTCTTTTGAGTTCTTTTGCGCTTTTACATAGGTTTCTTTTTGGTCTGCAAACCAGTCTCTATCGTTATTTTTTTGAAGATTTTCCAGAAATTGAAAAGTTGATTTTTCGAATTGCATTTTGGTTATTTTTTGAATGTTAAATTTACGAAGAATTATAGAAATCAAAAAACTATGATACGAATTTCACCAATTACACGAATGTTTGTGGTTAAAATGTTTCACATAAATTTGCAGAGAAAATATCGATATTCATTTATTATTCTTGATAAATAAAACCCTAGATTTGAATGATTATTTGCAAAAATTAGTGTCTTATTACTATGCATCAAAAAACAAAAGATATTCAAAAAAGGTATGACGGTTTTTTACAAACTTTTTGTTTGTGGAAAAACGATGCTGTTTATCAATTGAACCAATTTGAGATTGTAAAAAAGTCATCAAAAATAAATATTGAGATTGATGAAAAATTACGACTAGGAAAATACATCGAACGTTTTGTCTCTTATCAATTAAAGCAAGATCATAATATTACAATTGTATGCGAGAACGTCCAAATTCAGCAAGAAAAAAGGACTTTGGGAGAGTTAGATTGCATTATTTTAAAAGATGGAAATCCGATTCATCTAGAAATTATCTATAAGTTTTATGTGTATGACAATACTGTTGGAGAAAATGAACTTGCGCATTTTATTGGTCCTAATAGAAAAGATTCATTAGTCGATAAATTAACAAAACTCAAAGAAAAACAGTTACCCCTGCTCTACTCTAAAGAATGTTCAGCATATTTAAAAACTATTGATTTAGATAGCATTGGAATAAAACAACAAGTTTATTTTAAAGCACAATTATTTGTTCCGATTTCCAATCAAAACAGACAATTAACAGTATTAAATAATGATTGTATTGTTGGTTTTTATAGCAACCAAAAAGAGTTAGAACAATTTTCTGATTGTAAATTTTACATTCCTATTAAAAAGAATTGGTTGATACAGCCTCATCAAAATGTGAATTGGTTGAATTTTAGTCAATTCAAAAATAAATCTGATGAATATTTAGAGCGAAATTTTTCACCGCTTTGTTGGTTAAAAAAACCAAATGGAGCCGTGGAAAAATTCTTTTTAGTATGGTGGTAATGAACTCATAATTTTGTGTACAAAAACTTCAAATTCTACTTTAGATACTTTAAATTTAAAGGATTATTTCCAGCATCGAAAAAACAAAAAAAAAGGAACTTCAAACGAAATTCCTCTTTTTAAAACTCACTGCTTCCGATCGTTAATTTACCTTTTTATCTTCATCTTTAGACGCTTTGTTCCAAATTTTAATTTTGTCGTCTATAGTCACGCCCTCCAAAACTTCTACGTTTACCCCATCAGAGGTTCCTAATTTTAGAGTTATCTTTTTAAAAGTACCGTCTTCTTTTTGAACCTCTACATAGGGCTCTTCAGTTTTCTTATCAAATCTCAATAAGGCCTCTTTTACAGTTAAAACACTATCTTTTTTCTCCAAAACGATATCTGCATTTGCGCTGTAACCAGCTCGAATAAAATATTTATCATCTAGAGAAACATCTGCTTTAATTTTAAATTGCACAGCACCTGCTTCTTCTGTTCCTTTTGGTGCAATAAAATTTAATTTCGCTGGAAATTTAGCTCCTTCAATAGCACCAATAGAAACCTCAATGTTAGTTCCTTTTACTAGTTTACCTACTTCAGATTCATCTACTTTTCCTTCAAAAATCATTTTACTCATGTCTGCAATAGATGCAATTGTAGTCCCTGCATTAAAATTGTTAGCTTGAATTACTTGATCACCTTCTTTTACCGGAATTTCTAAAACGGTACCTGTCATTTGTGCCATAATGTTTGTGTTGGCTGCACCTCCTGAAGCAGCAGAACCTCTTTTAATAATTATATAATCGTTTTGAGCATTTTTTAAATCTTGCAAAGCTGAATTATACGTTAATTCAACCGATTCATATTCTGCTTGAGAAATTACGCCTTTATCAAATAAGTTTTTATTTCTATCATAAGAAATTTTAGCGTTTTTTAAGCGAATATTAATATTGTCAACCCTACCCTTTGCACTAATTAAAGATTGCTCGTTGGGCACAACTCTTACGGTTGCAATTAAATCACCTTTTGTCACTTTTGCTCCTTCTACTAATAAAATTTTATCGATAATACCCGTTATTTGAGGTTTAATTTCAATTTCTTCCAAAGGAGTAATAATGCCAGTTGCTACAGTTTTTTTAACAATTGTAGTCCTGAAAGGTGTTTCAGTTTCGTACGCCACAATACTTTTCTGGTTCTTTTTACCGAACCAAATTAATGCAGCTATAAATAATACCGCTATAATAATTAAAATAATTTTTGATCTTTTACTCATAATTTAGTTAATTGATTGATTGATTTTATTCTTCTCTTAATGCTTCTATTGGTCTTACTAATGTTGCCATGTGTGCAGGTATTAGACCAATTAAGGTTCCTAATACGACTAAAGTGGCAAATGCGATCATTATAATAGGAATATTTACTGTTGGGTTTATTAATGGAATATCTGGATTTCCGCTTACTTGATAGTCGATAAGAAATAACACAAACCCTCCTAAAATAATTCCTAACATACCCGCTATTGTGGTTAAAAAAACGGATTCTAATATGATTTGCTGGCGAATACTTTTTGGCGTTGCTCCTAAAGCTCTTCTTATTCCTATTTCTTGCGTACGTTCTTTTACAGTGATTAAAAGGATGTTACCAATTGCAAAAACTCCTGCAATTAAGGTGGCAATGCCTACAAACCAAGTTAAAAATTGCATACCTGTTAAAAAACCTGTTACTTTTCCTATTCGTTCGCCAAGATTTACACTACCAAATGCTCTTTCGTCGTCTGGATGTACCTTGTGCAATCCTTTTAAGGTTAACAAAATATCTTTTTCCATTTGTTCGATATTTGTTCCTTCATTTGCAGTAATCATCATCCAATCTACTTTATTGGCTGTATTGTATACTTTTTTATAGGTAGTAAACGGTATGTAAGCACAATCGCCATCCAAATCGATCGTATTTGAAGGTTTATAAACCCCAATAACCTTATAATTAATGCTGTTTATTTTTATATACGCACCAATAGGATTTACACCGATATCGAACAATTGTTTGTACATATCCTCTGATATGACCGTAACTTTTGCTGTTGATAAAATGTCGTTTTCATTTAAAAAACGTCCATATAATAATTGTTTTTTCTGAATTTGATCTAAAACAGGGTAATCTCCACTTACTTTAAAATCGCCTGATTTAAAATTATGTACCACTAAATTGTTCGTTTGATTTCTTGGTGCTAACAGTCTAATTTCGTTTGCATATTCAGACTTTAAAACATCGATATCGTTCATGGTTAGTTGAAATCTTCTGCCTTCTTGAAATCCTTTAAAAGGTGTATCTGTAGCTTGTGTCCAAACAAAAACACTATTCGTAGCAAAATTTCCAAAGAGTTTATTAAAACCGTTTTCCATTCCTCTAGCAGCTCCTAAGCGGACTACTAAAAGAAAAATCCCCCATAAAACACCAATTATTGTAATTGATGTTCTCACTTTATTTTTACGAATACTTCCGTAAATTTCTTGCCAAGTATCTGAATCGAATAAAAACTTCATATTTAATCTGCTCTTAATGCTACAATAGGTTTAATGTTTGCAGCTCTTTTAGCTGGCACATACGCTGCAATTAGCCCTGATAAAACCAAAACTACAGTGGCTGCAACCACAATACCAGTGCTTACACTTGGGTCTTTAATAAAGTAATCTGCCTCTAAACTGTCTCCAATTAAAACTAAAATATAGGTTCCTAATGATAGCCCAAAATAGCCTGAAATTGCTGTTATTAAAACAGACTCTTGCACCACCATGCCTACGATTGAAGATGGTTTCGCTCCTAAAGCTTTTCTAATGCCAAATTCTTTTGTCCTTTCTTTAATCACAAAAATCATAATATTACTAATTCCTATAATCCCTGCGACTAAAGTTCCTGAACCTACTAAAATTACGATAGCGTATAAAATTCCCAAAAACTGCCCTACACCTTTATTTGCTTCTGCCATATTTCTTACAGATAAGGCACTTTGGTCGTCAGGGTGAATACCCATCCTTTTGCGCATGTCGCGCTCCATTTTATTTCCAAATGCAATGGCACTATTTAAACTTAAATTTGGATTATATCCTAGAACAATTTGACTAATATAGTCGTTATTACCGTAAATCATTTGGGCTGTTGTAACAGGTATATAAGCTATTCTTTCTTCATTATCGCCTCCTTCATCAGAAAAAATACCAATAATTAAATAAGAACTGCCATTCACATTTAATCTTTTGCCCAAAGCTGGTTTTTCTCCGAATAAATCCTGTTTAATCAACCTACCAATTACAATAACTTTCGTTTTTTCATTTAAATCTCTTTCATTTAAATATCTACCCTCCTCTATAATCGTTTTTTCTAAAAATTGATGATCTGGATTTACGGCATTTACACTATAATTACCAGCCTTATTTTTATATTTTAAAGTGAAATTTTTATAAATTCTTGCAGATTGATATTGAATCTTACTCTCATATTCAGTTCCTACAAAATTATAATCATCGTTCTTTAATTGAACTCTTCTTCCAGTTTGTAAACCTTTAAAAGGTTTGGAGGTTTTCCAAACTCTAATTCTCATTGAGTTTTGAGCAGCATCTACAAAAGCACTTTTAAAAGTATTGCTTAAACCACTCACAATACCAAAGAGTAAAGTAAACAGTAAAATTGCAAAAGCCACTGTAAAGCCAGACATCACAGAACGTAATCTATTTTTGTTTATACTTTGAAAAATTTCTCTCCAACGATCTAAATCAAACATAACTAAACTGCTTTTGCTGCTTTGGTTAATTCATCACTAATAATACGACCATCTTTCAAGCGCACAATTCTTTTAGTTTGCTCTGCGACTTCCTCTTCATGGGTAATTACAAAAACCGTCATCCCTTCATTATTAATATCTTTTAATAAACCCATCACTGAATCTGAAGTTGTAGAATCTAGTGCACCCGTTGGTTCATCTGCTAGAACCACTTTCGGTTTTGTTACTAATGCCCTTGCAATGGCAACGCGTTGTTTCTGACCACCAGAAAGTTCATTTGGTAAATGATTTGCCCAATCTTTTAGCCCTACTTTATCCAAATATTCCATAGCAACAATTAAACGTTCTTTTCTATTCATTCCTTTGTAATACAAAGGCAATGCGACGTTTTCTAATGCAGTTTTATAAGATATTAAGTTAAAAGACTGAAAAACAAAACCAAGAAATTTATTGCGCAATAGCGCGGCTTTTTTTTCATTCATGTCTTTTATCAATTGACCATTTAAATAATAGTCTCCTTCATCATGAACGTCTAGCAGGCCAACAATGTTCAATAAAGTAGATTTACCAGAACCAGATGAGCCCATAATGGAAACAAATTCACCTTCTGTTATATGTAAATCAAGACCTTTTAAAACATGCAGTGAATCTTTTCCCATTGGATAAGATTTATGAAGATTTTCTATTCTAATCATTAGTTGGTTATTTTTCTATAAAAGTATTGAATGCTTTTACTTGCAGTTACTAATATTATGTTAAAAGCTACAAGTAGAAAACTAAGTACACTCATAAGACGGCTGTTCTTGCATAATGTTACAAGAATTTTAAATAAAGTTAAAGTATCTTTGTAGTATAAAATTTTTAAAAATGCAAATGGTTGATATACCAAGAAATAAGAAGATAATTTTATTTGACGGAGTTTGTAACTTATGTAACGAAAGTGTTTTAAAAGTAATTAAATACGATAAAAAAAATATTTTTTTATTTGCAGCTTTACAATCTGAAATAGGGAAAAACATTACCAATAGTTTGCATATTGATACTTCTAAAATTGATTCCATAATTTTATACGAATCTGGAGTTTCTTATGAGATAAAATCTACTGCAGCCCTAAAAGTAATGAACGATTTTGGTGGACTTTGGTCTATCTCCCAAATAGGCATGCTTTTTCCTGTAGCTTTTAGAGATTACATCTACGATTTTATTGCCAGAAACAGGTACAAATGGTTTGGTAAAAAAGAAAGCTGCATGATACCCTCGCCAGAATTAAAGTCCAAATTTTTAGATTGAGGCATGCATAAAAACTCTTTAAGTGCTATAAAGTATTCCTTATTTTCTTTAGTCTTAACATTAGCGATTGCTATTTTATCTTTCAAAATGAATCATAGAAATTCTTATCTCATTTCTACTATAATTGGTGTCTGTGCTCTTGTAATCCTCATTTTATCAATTATTGGATTTATAAAATCAATAAAAAACTATCAAGAACCTAAAAAATTTAAATACTTTTTGGGTTTACAATTAATTTATTTTTTTTATCCTTTTACTCTTGTTTCATACCATCTAACACCTTGCCAAAAATGAATGTACCAAAAAAAATAGAATGTGTCATTTTTGATATGGATGGCGTGATTATAGACTCTGAAGAAATTCATAAAAAAGCCTATTACGAAACCTTTGTTTCTATTGGTGTTGTTGTTTCTGATGATTTGTACAAAACGATTACTGGTTCTTCTACTATCAATACTTTTCAGAAATTAGTTGCGCATTTTAAGTTAGATTTAAATCCTGAAGAATTGGTTCTAGAAAAAAGAAAACGCTACGTAAATTTCTTTGAAAATGACCCAACATTACATTTGGTAAAAGGTGTTAAAGAATTGATACAACATTGCTGGCATAAAGGTTTCACTTTAGTACTGGCTTCATCTTCTGCAATGGTGAATATTGATAGAGTTTTTAATCGATTCAATTTAACCAAATATTTTAAAGCAAAAATTTCTGGAGCAGATTTAACAGCTTCAAAACCGCATCCTGAAATTTTTGAAAAAGCCGCTCTTTTGGGAAACACTCCAAAAGAAAACTGCATTATTATTGAAGATTCTGACAACGGAATTATGGCTGCAAATGCTGCTGGTATTTTTGTTTTTGGATATAAAAACCCAATGGCTGCCGATCAAAACTTAAAAAATGCAGATTTTGTTATTGATGATTTTAGTGCACTTCAAAAAATTATTTAACAAAAAAAAGGAGGTTTTTCCTGTATATATTTAACTTAAAAAACTTTAATTTCACGGTACATTTATATTTTAATCCTATTTAGGAATTATATTATATCGACGATCAGTTGTTCACAATGATTCAAAAAATAAAAAATGAAATCCTTTCTTAAATTAACTTTGCTAACATTAATTATGATATCAATCTGGGGATGCAAGAAACAAACAGAACTGTTAAATTCTGAAAAAGACATTCGCGAGAAAATAGAGATTACAACCAACTATGGATCTATGGTTATTGAACTTTACAATGAAACCCCTTTGCATCGAGATAATATCATCAAACTTTTAAATAGCAGAGCCTATGATAGTCTACTTTTTCATCGAGTTATACATAAATTTATGATTCAAGGTGGCGATCCAGATAGTAAAAATGCAAAAGTAGATAGCCGCCTCGGAGATGGAGATGCCCCATATACAGTAAAATCAGAATTCAATGATAAGTTATTTCACAAAAAAGGAGCTCTTGCGGCCGCTCGAGACGATAATCCTGAAAAAGCGTCAAGTGCCATGCAATTCTATATTGTTCATGGAACAAAATTTAATGATAGCCTTCTTAAAATAGAAGAAAAAGGTATCAACCGAAATAAGGCACGGGAATATTTTAAAAATAATAACAGCAAAAAGTCTTTGCTTGATTCTATACAACTTGCAAGTGAACAAGATAATATGAAGCATTATAATTATTTAATGGACAGTATCATGCGTTTGGCAAATAAAGAAGAATACTTTAAACCCTATATTATTTCTAAAGAACAAAGAGAAGTTTACAAATCTATTGGAGGAGCGCCATTTTTAGACCAAAACTACACCGTCTTTGGTGAAGTGGTAAAAGGAATTGAAATATTAGACGCTATTGCAGGCGTTAAAACGAACTCTTCAGACAGACCCTTAAATGACGTAAGAATACAAACAATAAAGCTAATGGACTACCTCGAGGTAGAGCCATAGGGGCATCACAACAATGGGAGTTAATCTGAATGTATTATTTCATACTCTGATTTACCTTGATTTTGAAGATATTTTTATTACTTCTTCATTCGCATACTGACCAACTGAATTGACATAATATTCACTTGTCCAAAACTTATCTCTCCAAAAAAAACTTTTAACTTCTGGATGTTACCTGAAAAATTTCCTTTGCTGTAATACTTTTCCCAATACTATTTATCTTTTTTAGAGAATTCATTGGAACCCTTTTAAATCAAAAAATAAACATGATCAACATAAATACCAGTTTCCAAAAATTGAATCTCAAACCTGCCCTCTTTTTTCAAACAAACATCCTTAAATATTTTTGAAACATCTGAACTAAATACTTTTCGCTATATTTTACTGGACATACAAAATGATACAATAACAAACTTTTGTTCTAACTTTTATCAATATGTTTACTCATAAATACAACAATATAAATCTTTACGCTCACCTCGGGAAATTTTATCGATTAAACAATAAATTTGAAATTATAGGATTCAATATGAATTCAGAGAAATTAAAAAAACGCTTAACTAAACTTTTGGAATAAAAATTTTCACCACATGCCGTCTATAATTTATTGCTAATTCTTGCTTGTTTTCGAGAGCTCTATCGGATTTTCTATCTATAATATATTTACTAACTTTAGTGCTTAAAACACTTCACTAAACCTATATCAAACATGAGCCTTCAGGATGCACAAAAAGATTGAAGGAATAATGTGCATTTGAAATAAATTTTAAAAAATAATTATAAACCATAAGTCTCAACAAATGAAAAACGTAAAAAAGTTCTTATCCATAAATTTAAGCATCTTTAAAATTCTTGTATTTATCTATTTTTTCTCTTTTAATTTTAATGGACAAGCTCAAATAGACTGGACTAAAGATGGAAACTCTTTTTTTGAATTAGAAAATAATCAATTGGTTAAATACACCCTACCTAGCCAAGTTGCAACAACGGTCATTTCAAAAGAACAACTCACACCAGTAGGAAAATCAGAACCTATAAAAATTGCACATTTTTCATTTTCAATAAACCAACAAAAAGTATTATTATTTACCAATACTAAAAAAGTTTGGAGGTTAAATACCCGAGGGGACTATTGGGTATTTAGCTTTAAAACAAATACGCTAAAACAAATTGGTAAAAGTCTTACTCCCTCTTCCTTAATGTTTGCCAAATTTTCTCCTGATGGAAAAAAGATTGCGTATGTTTCAAAAAACAATGTATATAGTGAAGATTTTACCAGTGGTCGCATTCAAGCCTTGACGAAAAATGGTACGATTTCCTTAATCAATGGAACTTTTGATTGGGCTTATGAGGAAGAGTTTGCCTGCAGAGATGGATTTCGTTGGAGTCCAGACAGCAAATCTATTGCCTATTGGCAGATTGATGCAAGTGCCATAAAAAGGTTTTATATGGTGAACAATACCGATGCTATCTATTCTCAATTAATCCCTTTAGAATATCCTAAAGTTGGCGAAACACCCTCTTCTTGCAGAGTGGGTGTCGTTGAACTTTCGAATGCTAAAACAAGATGGATAAATGTTCCTGGGGATGCCTCAAATAACTATTTAGTAAGAATGGAATTTATACCAACGACCAACAAACTTTTAATCCAACAATTAAACAGAAAACAAAACAAGAGTACCTTATTTATTGCAGCTGCTTTTAAAGGTGTCGTCAATAATATTTATGAAGAATCGGATGACGCTTGGGTAGATATATTTCAAATAGGGAGTAAATATAAAATTGATTACACCAATAATTTTAATTTTTTAAATGAAAACAAAAGTATTCTTTGGGCCTCTGAAAAAGACGGATGGAGGCACTTATACCAAGTTTCTTTAGAAGGGAAGCGAGAAACACTAGTCACAAAAGGAGAATATGATGTAATCGATTTAAAACACATCAATACCAACGACGGATATGTATACTATTTAGCTTCTCCCGATAATGCCACGCAAAAGTATTTATATAAAACCAAATTAAATGGAAAAGGAAAAAACGAATTGGTAAGTCCTGAAAGCTTAAAAGGAACCCACGATTATTCTTTTTCGTTTAATGGCACATATGCTGAACATAGCTTTTCAAATCATTTTACACCCTATTCGAAAGAGTTTATTAGCGTTGAGAAACACCAGGCTTTATCAGCACAAGAAAGTATTTTGAATAATCTTAAAAAGTTAGAAGAAAAACCAACAATGGAATTTTTTAACATCACTACTGCAGATAATGTTGAAATGGATGGCTGGATGGTAAAACCAACAAATTTTGATCCAAATAAAAAATATCCAGTAGTGTTTTATGTATATTCTGAACCTGCGGGGACTACAGTAAAAGACAGCTATAATGTGAGTAGAAATAGTCCTTATAATGGGAATATGGCTGAAGATGGATACATTTACATTTCTATAGATAACAGAGGCACTCCTGCTCCAAAAGGGCGCGCATGGAGAAAGTCAATTTACAGAAAAATTGGTGTAATTAATATTAATGATCAGGCTAATGCAGCCAAAGAAATTTTGAAGTGGGATTTTGTAGATGCCGAACGAATAGCCGTTTGGGGCCATAGCGGAGGCGGATCCGCTACATTGAATTTGATGTTTCGATATCCTAAGATTTACAAAACAGGGATTTCACTAGCTGCGGTTGCAAATCAATTAACTTATGATAACATTTATCAAGAACGCTATATGGGCTTACCTCAAGAAAATATGGAAGATTTTATTGAAGGTTCTCCTGTTACTCATGCAAAAAATCTAGAAGGAAATTTACTTTATATACATGGAACTGGAGATGATAATGTACATTATCAAAATGCAGAAATATTAGTAAATGAATTGATAAAATACAACAAGCAATTTCAATTTATGCCGTATCCAAACCGATCTCATGGAATTAGAGAAGGAGAAGGGACTTCTAAACATTTATCCACTTTATATACCAATTTTTTAAAACTACATTGCCCTCCTGGAGGAAGATAATTGGAGTTTCTTCATTTCTTATTGCATATCAAAAAAATTAAAATAGCAAAAAATCAATGAACACTAATTCGTAAGCTCATTTATAAAATCAAATTTTAAATCTATTCTATAAATACAAAAAAAGCCTTCTCAAATATTGAGAAGGCTTTGTATTTTGGGTGGAAGACGGGATTCGAACCCGCGACTCTCGGTACCACAAACCGATACTCTAACCAACTGAGCTACAACCACCATATTATTTCGGGTGCAAATATAAATATTTTTTCTTTTTTAAAACCATAAAAATTTAAATTAATTTATCCAAATTTTCCACAGCAACATAACGCTCTGAAGTATAACCCTCTGCGCAATCTACGCCAATTAATCTCCCTAATTCTTTTCCTCTGTTATTTATACTTTCTTTAAAATTTTTAGTTGTAATTGGTGTTTCAGGTTCTTTACTTTTTGGATCGTAAAACTGTGAGGAATAGGCTAAAATTGCACCAATTTTTTTGTCAATGAAACCACTAACATCCACCACAAAATGAGGTTCTATATTTTTCCATTGAATGTAATGATAAACATGTTTCGGTCGCCATTTTTCTTGATCATTGCCTTCTAGTTCAGTTTCTATCTTCATCAATCCGCTTAAAAAACAAGCATCAGAAACTAGTTTACTACCTTTTCCGTGATCTATATGTCTATCATCTATGGCATTGCAAAGCACAATATCTGGTTGGTACTTGCGAATCATTTTTATAACTTCTAACTGATGTTTTTTGTCATTTATAAAAAACCCATCTGCAAAACATAAATTTTCACGAATAGAAACCCCTAATATTTTTGCAGCATTTGCAGCTTCAATATCTCGCAAATCAGCTGAACCACGAGTTCCTAATTCCCCACGCGTTAAATCTACAATTCCTATTTTTTTCCCTAAAGAAATTTCTTTGGCAATAGTTGCTCCGCAACCCAATTCCACATCATCAGGATGCGCCCCAAAAGCTAGTATATCTAATTTCATAATTTACTGAAAACATTTAATTTTGATCAAACTTTCTTATTATTTGACGTGTTTTAAAGAATAATTTTAGCTTCTAATATTAAAAATCAATCTTATAATCTCAAAAATAATCTTTTTAAAAAGATTATTTATTAAATTAAGAATTCTATTTAGTTTTCATTTTTGAATAAATAAGAGTTCAATATTAATTCTACGCATAATAATTAGAGATATTTTAGATAAAAGTAAAGGTTTAACGCTTTACTTTTTTTATAGCTTGCTCAATATCGGCAATTAAATCTTCTGATTCTTCAATACCCACAGAAAAACGAATTAACCCATCTGCTATACCTCTTTCAATACGTTCTTCTTCATTTAATAAAGCATGTGTAGTTTGTGCTGGACTTACAGTCGTACTTTCTAAACCGGCTAAACTCATAGAGGGCTTTATCAATTGTAAATAGTTTTGAAACCTCATAGCATCAATTCCTTTTTTTAACTCAAAAGACAACATCGCTCCAAAACCTTTCATTTGTTTTTTAGCTAATTCATATTGAGGATGACTTTTTAACCCTGGATAATAAACATGATCAATATTAGGGTTGAGTTCTAAATATTCCGCCATAATTTGAGCATTTCTAGTTTGCTCCTTTACACGAAGATTTAAGGTTTTTAAACTTCTCTCTAATAACCAAACTGTCTGATCACTTAAATTTCCACCTAAATTGATAGCGGTTTTCCAAATCAATTCAATGTGCTCTTTGGATGCTGCAATAGCACCTGCAGAAATATCAGAATGACCTCCCATATATTTCGTTGCAGAATGAATAATTATATCTATTCCAAAATCTACAGGAACCTGATTAATTGGTGATGCAAACGTATTATCAATCATTGTGATAATATCGCTTTCTTTAGCTATAGTTCCAATTGCTTTCATATCGGTAATTCCTAACAACGGATTAGAAGGAGTTTCGATATAAATAATCTTTGTGTTTTCTTTGATTAAAGGTACAAAATCATCTGCTTTATCACTTTCTGTAAAAGAATATTCAATACCGTATTTATCAAATTCAGTAACTATTAAATTGTACGTTCCGCCGTAAATTACTTGTTGAATAATAACGTGATCTCCTTTTTGCAAAAAAGCAAACATTGCCGTAGAAATTGCTGCCATGCCAGAGCTAAAAATTAAAGCATCTTCTGTATGCTCTAATGCCGCAATTTTCTTACACAACATTGCTTGATTTGGCGTGTTATAATAACGCGGGTACCTCTTTACATCCACATTATCAAAAGCATAAGAAGTTGACATATAAATTGGTGAAACTGCTCCTTTAAATTGCTCGTCTTTTACTTCACCAGTGTGAACGCATGTTGTATTTATTCCTAGTTTACTTTGGTCTTTCATTAAAAAAATATTTAGTTGCTAAATTAAGAAAACCTATTCTATCTTTCTCTAAAAAATTAATATCTTCGTTTTATGATATCAGTAGTAATCTTAGGCACAGGAAATGTTGCCACTCATTTATACAATGCTTTTTTAAATGTTGATACTATTGTTGTTACTCAAATAAGTTCTAGAGCTTTAGATGAAGTTCCCGATGCAGATATTACTATTATTGCCATTGCTGATGACGCAATTGCAGAAGTTTCATCGAAAATAAAAAATGGTTTTGTAGTGCATACTTCTGGAAGTGTTGATTTGAACAATTTACAAAATGCTACTAGAAAAGGAGTTTTTTATATGTTACAAACATTTTCAAAAGATAAAAAAGTAAATTTTCATGAAATTCCGTTTTGTTTAGAAGCTGAAAATACAAATGATTATAAGTTGCTAGAGATATTAGCAAATTCAATTGGAAAAAAAATATATTCAATTAGTTCTAAACAAAGAAAAACATTACATGTTGCTGCGGTCTTTGTAAATAACTTTTCAAATCATATGTATAAAATAGGGAGTGATATTTGCGCTAAAAATAAGGTTCCTTTTGATATTTTAAAACCTTTAATACTAGAAACAGCTCTTAAAATCAAAGAATTATCACCAGAAAAAGCACAAACAGGTCCTGCTGTTAGAGAGGATAACAAAACAATAAAAAATCATATAAAATTGCTAGATACGAGTCAGCAACAAATTTATAAAATCTTAACAAAATCTATCCAAAATGGAAATTAGCTATAAACAACTCTTACCTAAAATTAATACATTTATTTTTGATGTAGATGGTGTTTTGACCAACGGAATGTTAACTATTATGCCAGATGGTGAACTAGTGAGACACATGAATGTAAAAGATGGTTATGCCATGAAAACTGCCTTAAATAAAGGATATAAAATTTGTATTATTTCTGGCGGAACCAATAAGGCTGTGAAGAGTAGATTAGCGGCTTTAGGCATTCACGATATTTATTTAGGCGCACATGATAAAATTGAACAGTACAATGAATTGGTTGCGAAATACGAATTAAAGCCAGAAAATGTCATCTATATGGGTGATGATATTCCTGATTATCCGGTAATGCAAAAAGTTGGTTTACCATGTTGCCCAAATGATGCCGTTCCAGAAATTCAGAAAATTGCAAAATATATTTCTAATAAAAAAGGTGGTGAAGGTTGTGTTAGAGATGTTATTGAGCAAGTTTTGAGAGTTCAAGGTAATTGGTAAAACTACTTTGATGCAGAAGTATAAGGTGTTAATATTCTTAATTATTGACCTTTTTAACTTTTCACAAATTTCAATTATATTCGGAATGTGTGCAATTTTATGTTAACTTTATTAAAAACAAAATGAATATAAATTATATTTAACTGTTTTTAAAACATTTATACAGTGCTAATTAAACAACAATTTTTTTAAATTATGAAAAAAATATTTTTAACTTTAGTTCTTTTAACAATTTCAATTTCTATAAGTTCGCAAACCATTTTTGGTAATTGGACCTCCAAAAATGACGATACAGGAGAAATTGATTCTATCATTGAAGTCTATGAAAAAGAAGGCAAAGCCTTTGCAAAAATCATAGGAATAAAAGATGTAGAGAGACAAACTGCTGTTTGCGATTTATGTAATGGAGAAAATAAAAACAAACCAATTCTAGGATTAAATATTCTTACCGGTTTGGAAAAGGATGATGATGATGAATGGTCTGGAGGGGAAATATTAGATCCAAGAAATGGTAAAATTTACAAATGCTATATTCAATTAGAAAACCCCAATAAATTAAAAATTAGAGGTTACATTGGTTTTTCTTTTATTGGTAAAACTGCATACTGGGAGCGCGCTAAGTAATATTTAAAAAGAATAAATAGATTGCACAGTTTAACTGTTTTGTCTGTGTTTAGATTGGAAAGTTCACTACTCAATTTTTAGCCTTAACTACTAAAAATTATGGTTATTATGAAAAATAAGCAATTGTTTTAATAATTTATCAAATTCAAAAAAAAATAACAACTTTTCCAAAATTCCCATGCTGCCTTGAGTTATGACGTTATTTTATTACGGTTATGTTCATCGTTTTTAATTTCAATAAGCCAAAAAATAATTCAATTTATTTACAAGACATTTTAAAATTAAATTGGTATTATTTGTTTTTTTGTAAGTATCATACATTTGTTTCTGTTGTAAATTTACAGCAGTTATTAATTCTAAAATCTTTATTTTTTTTAGCTAAAGGTTTGCAATTACCCATTACTAAATCGGCTGTTTTAGGTAACATCATTTTCCCTAAATAGAAATTTATCTTCATACTTTCAAATAGCCTTCTTTCATTCTTCTATAAACGGATTCTCTTTTGTTTTTCTTTTTAGAATAGCTTTAAAACGCAACTGCTAATATTCTTTTATAGGTTCTTGATTTTGAATGTTTTTTTGAACATAATGGTATTATTTATGGATCTGTTCATTAAATTTTTCATGACCTAAAATCAGCAGTTTTGCAGCATTAGGAAGATAATATACTGATTTGCAACTGTCCTACTCAACACTAATTTAATTGATAATATTTGATAATGTTTTTCGTTCTCTTCTATTGTGTTAACAGAATAGGAAGTTGCAATAGACAAGATATGAAAATCATATCTAATTAAAAATAAATAAGGTTTTTAAAGATTTAAATACATCCTGAAAAGTTTAGCAAGCTTTCATGATAGAATTACTAGCAAAAATATAGCAAATGTCTATAATTATATTTATTTGTTCTACTAGACTTAAAACACTAAAAATATTTTACTTCTATTTTTTCACACAAAATTATGAATCCCAATTGATGATAAACCTTTCTTATAAAAAACAACTAAATATATACTTGGAAAAGTAAAATAGGACTTTAAAAACTAGGATAATTATAGATTAAAGAATATCCTAACCTAAAACCAAACTTAAAAAAAACACCAATTCAATGATTGATAATTTCAGTAAATTAAAGAAGATTATTTAATTTTAAAGAAAGTTTTAACGGTTGATTTTTACAATAAAAACTCTAACTTTGTTTATTCTTAAACTAAAAAAATTAAACATTTTTGCGTCGTTTTCATGAGTTTAACGGACAATTAGAAACAAATAGCCACCATAAATATTTACGATTAATAACTATTGAATTTTAAACATAACCATGAAAAAGAATCTTAACAAATTAGATAACGGACTTATAAACTTTATGAGGAGCACGAGCATACCAGCCATTCGCTTGTCGTTTGGTGTGATATTTATTTGGTTTGGAATCCTAAAACCATTGGGTCTTTCTTCTGCAGAAGGTTTACTAAAAGCAACTGTAATTTGGCTACCCTTTGGTTCCCCAGATATTTGGTTAATAATTATTGGCTTCTGGGAAGTTGTCATTGGCATTTTCTTTTTTTTTAAGAAAACAACAAGAATAGCGATTATACTTTTATTTTTACAAATGGTCGGAACTTTTATGCCTTTGATTGTTCTTTCTGAAGTAACTTTTCAGTCTAATAATTTTTTACTTCCTACTTTAGAAGGCCAATACATTATTAAAAATTTAATGATTATTTCAGCAGCCTTGGTTCTTGGTGGAGAAATTAAGAGAGAAAAGAATAAGCGAAGAGATTAGTATTAACAATTTCAATTGCTCATTAGTATTTTAGAATAAAGCCGAGAATGCTTCTTTTAAAAGTCTACCAAATCTTTTGATTTGGCTTCAAAACTAAAAGTTAAATAAAAAATTGGGATCTATACTGGGTGAAAATTTACTTATATTTATTCAATTACCAACCATATATTGTACGGTAATAAATTAATAAGAAGGATCAAAAAATTATTACTTGCTCATAAGAGGCTGTGCAGTGAATAATATGTCTCTTGAAATAATAGAGTTTACCTGAACTAGCCCTACTCAACTCCTATCTCATTGATACTATCCGATGATGGATTTTTTTGTTCTTTAATATCGTAATAAATAAATACAGATACTACAATTGAAACAATATATAAAATAAACTTAACGAAATATGAAAAAGCAATTAATGAAAGATAAATAGGATCTGCAAAGGCGCTTGATAGTGCTGTCATATCTTGATCTTTCAATATTGAGCCGATATCCACAGTCTGATAAAAACTTGCTGGCAAATCTACGAGAAAACTAGCAAATGCAATAAGAAGTTGAACTACAATTAAAATTCCGAAAGTTTCCCACCAATGCTCTTTTATAAATCCAAAAGAATCGCTGATTGCGTCAAAAACTCCTTTATTTTGGAAAATAACCAAGCAAAAAGATAGAGATAAAACCACACCAAAATAAATGCCTGGAAGAATACAGAATAACATTCCAAAAAACACAATAATACCAACGATAATAAACAGTCCAACATAAGGCCAGAATTTTTCTTTGGTTAAATTTTGTATCTCTTGATAGTTTACAAATCCTTTATGAGCAGTATATGATTTTATATAAGATAAGGCAGCAATGGTTATCGAAGCGAGCGCAGTCAAATAAGAAATTACAGCTATTGAAATTGGGAGTATTAAATCTGAAAAATTAAGATTAACTATATCGTAATCTATTACTTGATAAAAATCTCCCAAAAACGATACCGACGTCATTGTAGAATAAACCATAGCGCAAATAGCAATCAAAATAGGAATAATTGATATCTTTAAAATAGATCCAAAAAATGGTTTCCATTCCGCGTTCAAAAACTGAAAAGTATCTGAAAGCATGGCTCCTAAATCTCTTTTTTGTTTAAAATCTATAAAATTTTGCTCAATCATTCTAATTGTTATGCAAATACTAATTTTTTCACTAAACTATCTTCTACTGTAATTAGGCGATTCTTTGGTTATTACAACATCATGAGGATGACTTTCGTTAATACCACTTGCAGTAATTCTTACAAATTTTCCGGTTTCCTTTAAAGTTTCAATATCTTTTGCGCCGCAATATCCCATTCCTGCTCGCAAACCTCCAATAAATTGGTGAATACTTTCATCTAAATCACCTTTATAGGGCACTCGACCTACAATCCCCTCAGGAACTAATTTTTTAATATCATCTTCTACATCTTGAAAGTAACGATCTTTAGAACCTTGTTTCATCGCTTCTACAGAACCCATTCCTCTGTAAGACTTAAATTTTCTACCTTCATAAATTATCGTTTCTCCCGGAGATTCTTTTGTACCCGCTAACAACGAACCCAACATGACACAATCTGCACCGGCTGCAATTGCTTTCGGGATATCTCCTGTATACCGAATTCCACCATCTGCAATGACAGGAACTCCGCTACCTTTAATAGCATGGGCAACTTCTAATACCGCAGAAAATTGAGGAAAACCAACTCCCGCAACAATTCTAGTTGTACAAATAGAACCAGGTCCAATTCCTACTTTTACAGCATCTGCGCCCGCAGCGACTAAATATAAGGCTGCTTCTGGAGTTGCGATATTACCAACTACAACATCTAAATCTGGAAACTTCGCTTTTACAGCTTTTAAAATATTTACAACACCCTCTGTATGACCGTGAGCAGTATCTATAATCACGGCATCTACTCCTGCGTTTACAAGCGCTGATGCTCTATCTACTGCATCATTCGTTACTCCTAAAGCTGCGGCAACTCTCAATCTACCAAACGTATCTTTATTTGCAATTGGTTTTTGAGTAACCTTTGTAATATCTCTAAAAGTGATTAATCCTTTTAGTTTATAAGCATCATCAACAATTAATAATTTTTCTATTTTATTTTTTTGAAGAATTGCCTCTGCTCCTTTTAATGAAGTTCCTACCGCTGCGGTAATTAAATTTTTACTCGTCATTACTTCAATAATAGGTCTGCTATTATCATGCTCAAAACGCAAATCTCTATTGGTTACAATTCCCTGAAGAATTCCATCATTATTCACGATAGGAATACCACCAATGCTGTGTTCTTTCATGTTTTGCTTGGCATCTAAAACAAGGGCCGTTAAGGGTAAAGTAACCGGGTCTATAATCATACCACTTTCAGCACGTTTTACTTTTCTAACCTCTTGCGCTTGTTGCTCAATCGACATGTTTTTGTGTAAAACGCCAATACCACCTTCTCTAGCCATAGCAATTGCCAGAGCCGATTCTGTAACCGTATCCATAGCTGCGGAAGCTATTGGTACGTTAATGGTAATATTTCTAGTAAATTTTGTTTGTATGTTTACTTCTCTTGGAAGAACATGAGAAAAAGCTGGTACTAAAAGAACATCATCGTACGTTAGGCCTTCTCCTATAATTTTTTTATCGTGTGCTATCATGGTGCAATTAAAAATATAATTGCCAACAAATTTAAGGCTTATAATTGATTTTACTAAGTATTAACAGTTTAAATTGATAAAAATTATAATTACTTAAAATTTTTATCAATTATAACGGTTCTCTTATTTAACAAAATAGGCATTCAAATTTGGAATTCTTCAAGTCAGATGAAATGATTGTAAATAAAAAATGATCGAAGCCTCTTTAAAGAGATTTAAATCTTTTTTTATATTCTATCATGAGATTAAACAACTACTTAACTAATTTTATCGTGTTCACTTTGCCATGAATATTCACTAAAATTTTTACCGGAGCTTCCACAAAAAATAAAGAACATTCCTACAATCCCTTTAAAATAAAACATGAACACCATTAAAAGATATCCAAAAGTTGGCGGTCTTTTAAAGAATAACGGATAGGAAATAAGCGTTAGTAAAATACTTATGACCGCTAACGCAATACCTAAATTCTCAATATTTTTAAACGCCCAATATTTTAATTTTCTTAACGGATGTAAATCAGTTCCCCATTTGTGAATTAAATAATAGTAACCATTTCCCATCGGAGCAAACAATAAAGGATCGTCTGCTTTTTTTAATTTAAAAGCTTCCATAGGAGCAATTATTTTAAAACCATTTAAAGTAGTCTTATGTAATCTTTCTAACTCCTGAAGTTTACTAATCGCTTCTGGTGGATATGGTTCTTTAAAAAAGACTGCATCCAAAAAACGCAATCTATAATCGATACATATTTTTTTGATTTGACTCTCATGAAAAATATGTTCAACCTCAATTTTATCAATATCAAAGTAATTTGGTATTAATGAGTTACCTGAATTTAGCTTTTCTAAAGTCTGTTCTCTTTTTAAATCTGCTTGTTCTAATATTTGCTTATAACCTGAAAATAACTCATCACAAGAAATTGATTTTTCTCTTGTTTCCCTTAACTCTTGGAGTACATTAATTAATTTCATTTTTAATTTAAATTTACGGACAAAATAGGTTTTAAGAAAATAATTTTTTTAAATAGCGCTTATTTAAAATGATTTTAAATTTTGAAATTTAAAGATACGTAATAATTTCTAGTTGATGAAGATATGATTCCAGGCTCAATATACCCAAATGCTTTCCTTGTAAAATAGGAATTATTTAAAAATTGTGAATACCTGTCTCCAATTTTATAAACTTATGCTTGTTCGATACTGAAAGGTCTAAAATGTCATCAGCAATTATTTATCCTGTTACGCCGCTTGCAATGACACCTTTTGAATTAGTCGCGTCAGAAAACTGACTCGATAAATAAGAATATTGCCTGCTACTTAAAAGGTTTTTATACACTGACCTGAAGCCCTTTTTATATTGATATTCGTTATAAAATTTAATTCATTACTAAAGATTCCGTTAATTTGAGATTGGGTATATTCTGATAGAATAAACGACGAATTTCTATAGAAATTAGACACGTATTCTTAATAATTTTTAAAAATAGTTTATTTAAAGTTCTCATATAATTTTTAAAGTATACATTAAATATTTTAAGTCTAATAAAAAAACATAACGTTAAAATACTCATAATTGGGTATTTAAAATGAAACAAGTATGACGTACATATTATAGATTATAGATTACAATTTATAATCATCAAATAACAATTCTATGTACTTACAATTAGGGTTTTCAAATACTTCTTTTGTATTTCCTTGCTGTAATATAGTACCTTTTTGAAGTATTATAATATCATCAGAAATCTTTAAAGCGTCTTTAATATCGTGCGTAACAAAAATTGCAGTAGCGTTTGTTTTTCGTAAAATTTCTACAATATCATTTCTTAATTGATGCCTTAAAATAACATCTAAATTGCTAAAAGGTTCGTCTAAAATTAATAATTCTGGCTTTGCTGCTATAGCTCTTGCCAAGGCAACTCGTTGCTGTTGTCCTCCAGAAAGTTCGTGCGGATATCTCTTCTCTAAACCTGATAACGCTACCAATTCTAAAACTTCTTTTGTACGCTCTTTTTTATCAATATTTTTAGAAATACCATAAGAGATATTATCAAACACATTAAAATTAGGAAATAAGGCATATTCCTGAAAAACCATTCCAATATTTCTTTTTTCTGGTTTGATAAAAACAGTTTCTGATGATAGTACTTTACTTTTAAAATTAATACTCCCTGCATCTTGGGTTTCCAAACCTGTAATCAATCTTATTAAAGTTGTTTTGCCACTACCACTCTCTCCAACAATTGCTACAATTTTTCCTTTATCCAGAGAAAGCGAAACATTATTCAAAGCTTTTACTTTACCGTTATTAAAAGTTTTAGTAATATTTTTGATATCTAAAAGTGCAGAATTCATTAAGATTTAGAGATTAGTCTGTTTAAAAATATAATCGGTAAAATGCCCGTAAAAATGATACATAAAGACGGAATGGCTGCTTCCGCAATTAATTCGTCACTAGCATATTCGTATGCTTTTACTGCCAATGTATTGATGTTGTAAGGTTTTAAAATTAAAGTTAAAGGCAATTCTTTCATCACATCCACAAAAACCAAAATACAACCACTTAAAATTGCTGGTTTTATGGTAGCGAATTCAACCTTAAAAAAGGTGAAAAGATTTCCTTTTCCTAATAGTTTAGAAGCTTCCACCAAAGAGCTTCCTTGCTTTAAACTAGACGCCTCAATTGGCGAATATGCGACTGCTAAATATCGAATCACAAATGCATAGATTAAAATGATGATGGTTCCGTTTAAAATAAAACCGATTTTTACATCAAAAACATTTCTAAAAAATACGATCAGCGCTTTATCGAATGCTAAAGAGGGAATTAAAATACCAATCGCAATGATAGCTCCAGGAATTGCGTAACCTAAAACCCCAATTTTTTCTACGGACTTTAAAAAGGATAAACGATTCCATTTTGATGCAAAAATAAACAACAAAGCACAAAAAACCGTTAAGATTGCAGAAAGAAAAGAAATTCCTAAACTTTGAAATGCGATTAACAAAAAACTAGCATCAAATACATCTTTGTAGGTTAAAAACGCCCAATAAAACAATTGTGCTACAGGAATTATAAAGCCTAAAAAAAAAGGCAAAACTGCTATCAAAAATAAAAAATATTGTTGATTTTTAGAAGTAATTATTTTATTTACTTCTCTATGATTTTTCACACTATTAGAATAGCCTATATTTTTACGCTGCCCTTTTTCTATCAGTATAAAAAGAAGAATGCAAACCAATAATATTACAGATAAATAAATAGCGGTTTCTGGTTCCTCTAAAGAAAACCAAGCTCTAAAAATACCTGTTGTAAATGTATTAACACCAAAATATTTAGCAGCACCGAAATCATTTAAAACTTCCATCAAAACCAAAATTAAACCACCAACAAAAGCAGGTCTTGATAAAGGTAAAATCAATTTAAAAAAAGTTTTTCGTTCGCTTGCACCTAATAGTTTAGAAGCTTCTATAATATTGTTAGATTGATTTACAAAAAAAGCTCTAGAAGCAACATAAATATAAGGATACAAAGAAACACTTAACACAAACACAAGTCCGTAAATATTCATAATATCTACTTTTAAAGCACTAACTTTTAGAAAAAAACCACCATAATCAAAAAAACCTGCATATGAATAGGCGGTGATATAAGACGGAATTGCCAATGGTAAAATGAGCAGCCATTCTAACTGTTTTTTAAAAGGAATGGAATATCTAGAAACGATCCAAGCAGAAGAAATACCCAATAATAAAGTTAAAATACTGGTACCAATCACCAACCAAATAGAGTTTTCAAGATAGGTTGGTAATACAGTTTTTAAAATGTGAAGCCAAGACTCTCCAGGACCATCAAAAGCACTTCTTACAATAGATAAAACCGGAATTGATACAAACAAAACAATGGTCAATAAAATTATTGACCATTTATTTGTATCTCTTTTTATGTTGTATAATTTTGAAAATTTCATAGAAACCCTACATTCAATAGGATTGAGTAAAAGTAATAATTATTTCCAACCTGCGTTGTCAAAAACCAACACTGCTTTTTTATTATTTTCTCCTAACTTCGATAAGGATAATTTGTCCTCTTTAAAAGTTCCCCAAGATTTTAACAATTCAGAAGCTTGTACTTCTTCATTTACTGGGTATTCAAAATTCGTTTCTGCAAAAACTTTTTGTGCTTCTTTGCTTGCTAAAAACTCAATAAATTTAATAGCATTTACTTTATTAGGCGCATATTTTGCCACACCGGCTCCGCTTACATTTATATGTGTTCCTCTATTATTTTGATTCGGAAAAAACACTTTTACACCTTCTCCTGCTTTTACTTCGTCAAGATCTTTTGAATCTAATAGCTTCCCTATATAGTACGTATTTACAATTGCCAAATCCCCTTCTCCCCCAACAACTGCTTTTATCTGATCTCTGTCATTTCCTTTTGGTGAACGTGCCATATTTGCAACAATGCCTTCCGCCCAATTCGTTGCAGTATCTTCATCTGAATTTGCAATAATAGATGCCAATAAAGACTGGTTATAAATATTGCTAGAAGAACGAACTAGTATTTTATTGTTCCATTTTTTATCGGTTAACGCCTCATACGTAGATAAATCTGCGGCATTTACTTTCTGCGGATTGTACACGATAACACGCGCTCTTTTGGTTAATGAAAACCAATTATTATCTACATCTTTTAAATGAGCAGGAATTGTTTTTTCTAAAAATTCTGACGCTACAGCTTGTAATAATCCTTTATTTTTTGCTCTTACAAGTCTTCCCGCATCTACAGTTATTAAAACATCTGCCGGAGATTGTGCTCCTTCTAACGTCATTTTCTGAATTAATTCATCTGCATTTGCATTTACAACATTTACTTTTATTCCTGTTTGTTTTTCAAATTGTGAAAACAATTTTTGATCAGATGCATAATGTCTATGCGTATATACATTTACTTCTTGCTCTTTGTTGTCGGCTTGTTTTTTTTCTGATTTACAAGCAAAAACTAAAACGGATAAAAGAACAATAGATACTATTTTTTTCATGATGAGAAGTTTGATTTAAAGTTCTACAAATATAATTATTTAGAATTAATATAAATAAAAATATGTAAGTTTTATGAAGATATCTATCAAAAAAGCGTGTTAAAATTTCTTAAAAATACAATCCGATATGTTTAATAGATAAAACACTAAAGCGTGAGCTCTAAACCAACATAATAATTTCTTGGTGCAGAGGTTATAATTCCTGGCCCGGGATACCCTGTTGCTCTTCTTGTAAAATAGGCGTTATTTAAAAGATTGTTAATACCTGTTTCTAATTTCATGAATTTATACTTGTAAGATGCTGAAAGGTCTAAAATATCATAGGCAGGTATTTCCCCTGTTACTCCACTTAAACTTCCTCCTTTAGCATTTGTAGCATCAGAAAACTGACTCGATAAGTAAGAATATTGAATGCTACTTAAAAAATTTTTGTACCCAAACCTAATGCCTGTTTTTATATTGATATTCGGTATAAATTCTAATTCATTCCCAACAATTCCGTTGATTTGAGATTTGGTGTATTCTGATGTAATAAAAGACGAATTAATAAAGTAATTAAACACGAATTCGGCATTATTTGTAAATAGTTTTTTGATATTAAAATCTATTAAACTTTCTATGCCTAAAATTCGTGCGTCCCCAATATTGTCTCTTTCGGCTTTGCCATCTGCTCTTGTATAAATATTAATTCTATCATTATAAAAGAGCCCGAAAACACTGGCATCATAAGAAAAAAAGTTGTCGTAATTACCTCTTATTCCAGCATCAATTGTAAAACCTTTCTCATCGGTAATATCTGGTGATATTTCAAAAGCAGGGTTTGCAGTACTAATATCAGAGAAGGTTACAGATCTATAATTTTGAGAAATATTACCATAAAACTCCAATGTTTTGTTAAATTTATAACTGGTTCCAATTCCCATTAAAATAAAATTTCTTTCATTAGACTCTTGTTCATCTCGTAAATTTTCGTTGATCACATTTCCTGCTGCATCCAAAATAATATCTTTAATAATTTCGTCTCTTTCTGTTTTTATATATTCCAAACGAAAACCCGGTGTAATTGAAAGCTTATCATTGATATAAATAATGTTTTCTCCAAATAAAGAAATATTTAAATTTGGAAACCGACTCTCTGATTGTCTAGAGTAATTTGGGTATTCATTCAGTCGCATATCAAAATCTGCATCAAAACTATCAGAACCAGGCCCTTGTGTATTGGTGTTATTTGCTTTGTAAAATTTTGTTCCGATTAAAAAAGTAGCTTTTTTATCAAATATTTTATACTTTTTTAATAGCCGAGATTCAAATCCAAAGTTTTTAAAAGTTCCTTTTATCAAATCTCTTTCGCTATTTTGATCTATCTGACTCACTCTATTTGTTCTAAAACCAAGCGCATCCCTAGCCGCATCTAATCCAAAGAAATTGAAAGAAAAATTGGTGTTTTCTGAAAAAGAATGTTCCCATTTAAAATTATATAGGAACCAATCTACTTGAAACCAATTGCGTTCTCTATTACTCTGATAGGCATTTTCTGCAAACATCTGGTCTGTTAATCCGCCTGCTTGTTGCGCTAAATAGTTCAACACCGTAAATTCTGCAGATATTTTACTTTTATCATTTATTTGATACGCTAAATGCGCAAAAGCATTTTTAGATTCGAAGTTTGAATTTGGCCTAAAACCATCTCCTTTTTTTAAATTTACATAGGCATAATAACTAAACTTACCGCACGTATTGCTCGCACTTGTAAAATTAGTATACAGCCCATAACTACCTAAAGTATTTCTAAATACTATTTCTTGTTTTTCTGTTGGTTTTTTCGTGATAAAATTGATCAAACCTCCAAATTGTGTGCCATATTGCAAAGAAGCTGCGCCTCTAATTACCTGAATTTCTTGCAAACCTTCGGAGGCTGGCGTGTAATAACTTTCTGGGTAGCCTAAAACATCAGCGCTAATATCATACCCATTTTGGCGTGTGTTAAAATTAGCAGTTCTATTCGGGTCTAGGCCTCTACCTCCAATATTTAATTGCAAACCTGCATCGTCATTTTGATAAATATTTAATCCTGGAATTTGATTAAAAATTTGTCTTGCATTGTTGCTAGCTAAATTTGCGGTAGACTGATTTACTAAAATAACTTCCGTCTTTTTTCCAGCATAAATAGCAGTTCCTTCTACATCTCTTAAACGTTTTAATGCAAAAACTTTTTCTCTTCTTGTTTTAATTTGTATTTCTGATAATTCTTCTGAGAAAAAATCTAATGTTACTTTGAAGTTTGTAAAATCTTTTACGGTTAAAAAAACATTTTTTAACCGATAATTTTCTACATAAAAAATTAACGGGACTTCTTTTTGATCCATTGAAAAACTGAATTTCCCTAAAACTCCAGTTTGTCCCAATAAACGTCCGCTTTCATTAAAAATTTGTACTTTATTAATCGGATCATTATCTGTATTTACAACATTTCCTGTAACTCTATATTGACTAAAAACAACACAAGTAATACAAATAAATACCAATGTAAATATCTTTTTTAAAATCATTTTAGATGCCTTTTATTTTTATTTCTGATAAAAATGGAACAATCCAATCTTTGTGTTTAAAACTTTCTTTTTGTTGATACAAATCTACTTTTGGGTCGATAAAAACACTGCTTAATCGCCCATTTAAAGCCACATAACTTTCTGTAAAAACTCCAATATTTTTATGGCCTTGTTGCGCAAAGTGATCTCCTAAAAAATGTGCATATTCTAAAATAAAATCTGGCTGGTGACTCATTTGTTTTTCTTGAAAAGCGGTTAAAAAATCGCTATTATCAACCATAAAGAAAGTACCTTTTTTTAAGTCAACAATTTTAAAATTTGTGTACCCTGCTTTTTCCATCAACATAACCCGCCATGAAAAACGATATCCTTCTTCTGTCCAAAATAATTCTCCAGGATATACCAAACTTCTAAACGGAATTAAAATTTGAAAAAACAAAAAAACACCTAAAACCGGATATATAATTCTTTTTGTGGTTGCTGAAAACGTATAATTTTTTACAACGATTGTTTTTATTTTTACTGATGAATATATAGTTTGTACTGCGTTGATAATTTTTTGATGAAAATTGGCATCAAAAAAGATGAGTGTGGAAATAATCATAATAAAAGGAAACATCCCAATCGGAAATAAAACTCTGGTAAAAACATGGAAAAAAACGACCACTACAAAGGCAAAAATTCGTGTTCTTTTATAGAGTAATAAAAACGGAATTGATAAATCGTAGAACATTCCAGACCAACTCATGGCATAATGAAACCATTCTTGTTGCATAAAAGTTTCTCCTAAAAAAGGTAAATCGTATTTTGAGGGCAACCAAATTTTTAAAGGCATTGCCCTGAACAACCAATCTGAATTTAATTTTGTTAAACCCGCATAAAAGTAAACAATCCCTAAAAGCAACTTAATACCGTCAATTGTCCATTTTGGTATCTGTACATATCTCTTTTTATTGATAAAAGCATCCAAAGAAAAAGTAGCGTTTGCTGGCAGAAAAATCATAAAAAAACTTAAAACACTGATAAAGTAATAGTGATTTAAGTAGGTTGATTTGTCCATCAATTCGATGTACGTAAACGATAAAAAAAAAAGAATAATTGCCAATCGATATTTAAAACCAAAAGCGATGCACAAAGCTGTTAATCCGCAAATAAAGAACAATACGTAGGTAAAATTACCCAAAGGTTGTATCCAACTAAAACCATCATAAGAAAAAAAGAATTTTGGAACAATGTATAATTTCTCTATCCAACCGTTTGCCCAAAAACGAATGATGCTTGCCAGCATCATAATTCCAAAAAACAAACGAAAAACAACTAAAGGAGCTGAATTTGTTGGCGTATTTAAGTATTTTTGAAGTTTACTATTCATCATAAAAAAACTGAAAGTTATTCCAAATTTTAAGAATAACTTCCAGCTATCATTTTAAATATTTAATTTAATGTTTTAATCGCCATCGGCATCTATATAGTCTACGCTAACACTAAAAGCCTGCAACATGTCTACTTTTACCAATACCACAACTTTTTGTAATTCGTCATAAGCACGTCTCATTTGTGTATTGTCTGCTCCTATTTGTCTGTAAAAATTAGCGTCCAAAGAATTTACTTGTGCCTTCGCTATTACGAATTGATCTGAAATTTTTGTTGCCAAATCCTGGCGGTTTAAAGCAATTAAATACTGTTTAAAACCAATTGCATTTCCTGTATTTTCATTTTTAGATTTTCCTTCAAAAAAATCGATTACGCCATTCAAAGCCTCCATCGCTAATTCTTTTGAATTTTCTTTTTTGAAAAACGCTTCTACATTTCTTGGCAAAGCATCTGTAGAAAAAACACCTGAAGGAATACCGAACTTATTCGCTCTTAATCCTTTTTCGTAATAAAAAACAAAATCATTTGCCAATTTATTTACGCCGCTTGTAGCAGTATTACTAGTTTTTGTTACAAACTCACTTTTATAGGAAGCCCAATCAGCAGTCACTTGCTGCGTTAAAGAAGTCATTTGAGTTACAACGTCGTTCATGTATTTCTTGTAACCAGCTGCATTTGCATCACTAATATAGGCATCTAAAATTGCAGCATCTGTATCTGCAACACCATATAATAAGTAATCTAATGCAGGAAACCCCTGCGCATCATGAAAATTTGGATTATTCAAATCGTAACTACCACTTGCAACACTGCTTTCCACATCAGAGACCGTTAAAGGAAAAATATTCATATGAAACTTATAATTTAATTCCTCCGCTTTACTAATGTGATACATTTCTACATGTTGCCAGCTTTTATAAGCTTCAAACCAAGAAATTCTTACAGTCTCTAAATTTGTTTGATTTGGAGCTCCAGTAAACACTTCTCCATCCGTTTTCAAAACTGCCAATTTAGCACTAAAATCATCGAAAGCAGGAATAATAATATTGTCTGAAATGTTTGTTAACATGGCACCTCTATCAAAAGTGTCTGTTAACATTGGGTCGTTTTCTTCGGATGAAGTACAAGCAATCATCACTACTGAAATTAAAAAAAGAAATGTAATTTTTTTGAACATATTATTCTTATTTATTCTAAATAAATATGCAAAAGTAGTCAATAAGCATCTTTATTTAGCGATATATATCATTTATTATTAAAAGAATTTAGTTACCCGCTTGCTCTAAAGTAAAGTTAAACTTCGCAGTAATTGTATTCGACATTTCATCTAAAGTAGCAGGAGTAATATCCCAAAACCCAGCTCCTACCATTAAGGTATCTAAAAAAACATCTACTTCTGCTTTTGTAAAATAAGGTTCTGTTGAATTTGGTTGTCTTGTAAATTGTAAGCTATATATAAAACCGAAACCTTCAGACAAATCATGAAAAGCAGTCCCTTTGTCATTTGCTAAACTAGCTTTTGCGACCTGTAAATAATAGACTGCTCTTATTCCAATAATTTCAGAAATTTTTTCTTTAAGAATATTCACTTGTAGATCTCTAGTGCTATAATCTTTTGCCACAATTGCAGCTCTACCGAGTTTAAAAGCATCGTAAATGTCATCAGCAATTCCTTC
>JAWUYT010000035.1:0-31315 GCA_034110665.1 Polaribacter sp. | reverse complement strand
TGTGATTTAACAGGAATGGAATTAGCAAATGCTTCTTTATTAGATGAATCTACCGCCGCTGCTGAGGCAATGGCTTTACTATATGATGTTCGTGATAGAACTCAAAAAAAAGCAAACGTAAATAAGTTCTTTGTTTCTGAAGAAATACTACCTCAAACCTTATCTGTATTAAAAACCAGGTCGATTCCAATTGGAGTTGAATTTGTCATTGGAAATCATGAAGAATTTGATTTTTCTGATGAATTTTACGGAGCAATTGTTCAATACCCAGGAAAACATGGTCAAGTTTATGACTATACTAATTTCGTAGAAAAAGCAAATGACAATAATATTAAAGTTGCGGTAGCTGCTGATATTTTATCACTTGTAAAACTAAAGGCTCCTGCAGAATTTGGCGCTGATGTAGTAGTGGGAACCACACAACGTTTTGGAATCCCTCTAGGTTATGGAGGTCCTCATGCAGCATTTTTTGCCACCAAAGCAGCTTATAAAAGAAGTATTCCAGGTAGAATTATCGGCGTTACGAAAGATATGAACGGAAAGCGTGCTTTAAGAATGGCATTGCAAACCAGAGAACAACACATTAAGCGAGAAAAAGCAACCTCTAACATTTGTACTGCACAAGTTTTACTAGCAGTAATGGCAGGAATGTATGCTGTTTTTCATGGAAAAAGCGGCATTCAGTTCATTGCAGATGCCATACATGACAAGACCTCTACGTTAGTGAATGCTTTATCAGATTTGGGAATTGAACAAACCAACACTTCTTATTTTGATACAATTACTGTAAAAGCAGACACTAAAAAAATTAAAGTTGTCGCAGAAGCACATCAAATAAATTTCAATTATATAGATGATAACACTTTGTCTATTTCTTTGAACGAAACGGTTAGTCTAAAAGAATTAAATGCGATTGTTGGTGTTTTTTCGGAAGCTTTAAACTTAAAGGTTGTCACTCTTTTTTCTTTTTCTATCGGAAATAACATTCTCATAAACGCACAAAGAACTACTTCTTTTTTAGACAACGAAATCTTTAACAAGTATCAATCTGAAACAGAAATGATGCGGTATATTAAAAGATTAGAACGTAAAGATTTAGCGTTAAATCATTCGATGATTTCTTTGGGATCTTGTACCATGAAATTAAATGCAGCTTCAGAAATGTTGCCTTTAAGCAATCCACAATGGGGAAATATTCATCCATTTGTACCGTTGAATCAAGCAGATGGTTATCATGAAGTTTTACGAAAATTAGAACATCAATTAAACATCATTACTGGCTTTGCAGGTACTTCTTTGCAACCAAATTCTGGTGCGCAAGGTGAGTTTGCTGGATTAATGACGATAAGAGCGTATCATTTATCAAGAAATGATAAGCATAGAAATATTTGTATTATTCCTGCTTCAGCACATGGAACAAATCCAGCTTCTGCTGTGATGGCGGGTATGAAAGTGATTGTAACGAAAGCTGCGGAAAACGGAAATATCGATTTAAATGATTTGCGTGAAAAAGTACTTCTTCATTCTGATAATTTAGCAGCATTAATGGTTACTTACCCTTCAACCCATGGAGTTTTTGAAAGTGAAATTCAAGAAATTACCAAAATTATTCACGATCACGGAGGCCAAGTATATATGGATGGGGCAAATATGAACGCACAAGTTGGCTTAACGAATCCAGCGACGATTGGCGCAGATGTTTGTCATTTAAACTTACACAAAACATTTGCAATTCCGCATGGTGGTGGAGGCCCAGGCGTAGGTCCTATTTGTGTTGCTCGGCAATTAGTGCCATTTTTACCATCAAATCCTATAATTGCAACAGGAGGAGAACAGGCAATTACCGCAATTTCCGGTGCACCCTGGGGTTCTGCATTGGCTTGCTTAATTTCTTACGGTTATATTACGATGCTTGGTTCTCAAGGATTAACGGATGCTACTAAAATGGCTATTTTAAACGCAAACTATATTAAAGAGCGTTTAGAAGGACATTATCCTACTTTATACACCGGTGAAAAAGGGCGCGCTGCTCACGAAATGATTATCGATTGTCGTGCTTTTAAAGAACGTGGTATTGAGGTTGTAGATATTGCAAAACGTTTAATAGATTATGGTTTTCACGCACCAACAGTTTCTTTTCCTGTGAATGGAACCATGATGATTGAGCCTACGGAATCTGAATCTATTGCCGAATTAGATCGTTTTTGTGACGCCATGATTTCTATTCGAAAAGAAATTGTAGAAGCTACACATGATGAAACTAATAATATCTTAAAAAACGCACCACACACTTTAGAAATGCTAACTGCTGATGAATGGGATTTTCCGTATTCAAGACAGCAAGCCGCTTTTCCTTTAGATTTTGTTTCTAATAATAAGTTTTGGCCTGCTGTAAGAAGAGTTGATGACGCCTATGGAGATCGCAATTTAATTTGTTCCTGCGCCCCTATGGAAGCATATATGTAAACACAACGTATTTTTTACTATTTTAAAACCGTTTCTTTTTGAAGCGGTTTTTTTGGGTTTAAAACTTAACATTATAAAACCACTTTTGGTACAGTACTTGGATTATGAGTTTTATAATTTTAAACGAATACTATGAAGAAATTACTACTTATTACTGCTATTTTATTTTACGGAATTACCAATGCTCAAGAAAAAGGAACTTGGGTTTTTGGTGGAGATTTAAATTTTCGTACCGCAAATAATGAATCTTTCAATCCCGGAGGCACCAGCATTAATAACATTAATAAGGCTAACGGTTTTGCAATTGCAGTAAGAACAGGCTATGTTTTTACAAAAAATAATTTAGAATTTGGTTTGGGGCTTCGCTACAATACGTCTAAAAGCAATGACAGTTATAATGATTCTGAATTTAAAAATAATACCCATACAATTTCTCCTTACATAAGGAAGTATTTTCCTGTAAATGAAAATTTTAGTTTTTTTCTACAAGGTGAAGTTGCCTTTTCTAGCGGAAACTCTGAAAGTAATAATAACTTAACAGAAAATGAACGTAATTCTATTTTTACAGGAATAAGGCCTAGTTTTGTGTACTTTGTAACAAAAAACATTGCTCTAAACAGTACTATTGGAGCGCTAGGGTATAGTTACTTTACAAATGAAAGAAGATAGTATGAAAACTTCAGAATCTAATGATTTTACCTTTAGCCTGGCCAGTTCTAATATAATGTTTGGCATTGCGTATTATTTGTAAAAGGCAAGTAGCATACACTTTTTGTATTCATCCATTGTAAACCGTTTTCTTGGGCTAAAATTGATATAGCTTTTTGGAGACGGTTTTTTTGTTTTAGAACAGTTTTAGTAACAATCTTTGCTTTAAATCAGTTTTAAACTTAAGCAGGTATTATGACAGAATCATTACTGCATGCAACAATTTTTTATTTCACAAAATTACAAATGGCCAAGAACAAGAGAGTTAAATTTCAGCGGATATTTTAATTTCTCTAGCCCTGGAAACGATTATGTTGGCCACCTACTCTGATTTAAACAGATGCGCTCATACTCGTTAAAAAAACAACAATTGACAATACTACAAATTAGGGTAAAGCTTGTACCAAAAGAAAAAGTGATTGCATATACTCTGCTAAAAAAGAATGTTCAAAAAGTTTATTTATCGACTAAAAAACTTTATAACAAGTAGTCACAATAACACCTTTACCAGCGTCTAATTTAAAAGAAAGCAATTCCTTTTCTTCCTTAACTCTAAAGTTAAAGGGTGCCGCTAATAAATGAAGTCCGCTTTGTTTTTTAAGTCGAATTCCCTGGCCTGAAATAATATCTTTATTGGGTATAAAATCTCCATTAGGCAAATGTTCTGTTAAAATAACATATTTAAAAGCTGATAGTTTATGCACCACACTTTTTACTTCTGCATTTGATAAATGCTGCAGAACTTGCCGAACTAGTGCACAGTCGGCAGAAGGTAAATCATCAATTGCAAGATCTAAACAGATAAACTCTAAATTTTTTGCTCTAAATTGCTCTTTGTTGTGCGCTATTAAACCCGAAACAATATCCACGGCAATATACTTTTTCGCATATTTTACAAATTCTTTTCCGATGTTAAAATCGCCACAACCAAAATCACAAACCGTAGGCGGTTTTTTAAATGAAGTTAAAAAAGAACTTACAACTTCTACATATGGCTTTACAATTTCTGACTGATGCGAGCCAAAACCCGAATAAAAATCAGAAGAATTATCTCCCCAAAGGTTTAAATCATACACCTGCTCCATAACATCCTTAGTTGGCCATGGTTTTTTTATTGTTTTAGTTTGGTTTTCGTTGCTCTTCATTCTAAAAATCTATGAAACCAAAACATTTTTCACAATCATTTTTGCATGAACTCTAGAGTTTTCTATAAACCATTTATGCGTTTCTAGACCTCCACAAATAACACCTGCTAAATAAATTCCTTTTACATTGGTTTCCATGGTTTCTGCATTGTAAACAGGTCTTTTTTTATCATCCGTAGACAATTCGATTCCCATACTTTCTAAAAATGAAAAATCAGGTTTATATCCTGTTAGCGCCAAAACAAAATCATTTTCGATGGTGATATTTCCATCTGAATTGGTCACTTGGAGTTCGTTTTCTTTAATTTCTATAACTTCACTTTTATAGAAAGCTTTAATGCTCCCCTCTTTAATTCGGTTGATAATGTCTGGTCGTACCCAATATTTTACGCGCTGTCCAACTTCTTCTCCTCGAATTATTAAAGACACCTCTGCTCCTTTTCGATAACATTCTAAAGCAGCATCAATCGCAGAATTGCTTGCGCCAATAATGGCTACTTTTTGTCCTGCATAAAAATGTGGATCTTGATAATAATGGGAAACTTTTTCTAAATCTTCTCCCAGAATTTTTAAAGTATTCGGAATGTCATAAAAACCTGTAGCGACTATGATATTTTTTGCTTGATACTTCTTTTTTGTAATACTTACCACAAAAAACTCCTCCCTCTTTTTAACCGAAGTTACTTTTTCAAACAAATGAATATTTAATTTGTTAGAAGTTGTTATTCTTCTATAATATTCTAAAGCCTCACTTCTACTTGGCTTTGCTTCTCTGCTAATAAACGGAATTTCATCAATTTCTAATTTTTCTGAAGAAGAGAAAAACTGCATGTTTACAGGATATTTAAAAAGCGAATTAACAATAGGGCCTTTTTCTAGAATTACATAAGTAAGTCCTTTCTTTTTAGCTTCCAATCCGCAAGCAATACCAATAGGACCACCTCCGATAATTATAATATTATAAAGATTCATATTGACAAAAATATAATAAATTTTTATGGATGCTGCATGAAGCTTCGCATAAAAAAAACTCCAACAAATAAATGTTGGAGTTTTAAATATGTTGAAAATTCTAAAAAGATTACTTTTTGAATTTTGCGTATTTTGTTTTAAATTTATCGATACGACCTGCAGCATCAATTAATTTAGATTTACCAGTGTAAAATGGATGAGATGTTCTAGAAATCTCTAATTTTACTAAAGGATACTCTACACCATCAACATCTAAAGTTTCTTTGGTGTCTACAGTAGAACGTGTTAAAAAAACATCTTCATTAGACATGTCTTTAAATGCTACCATTCTGTAATTTTCTGGATGAATTCCTTTTTTCATTTTATAATATTTTAAATCTTTAATGTTATGTTTGCAATAAGTAAAATTGGTAAGGCTTTACTCACATCTCTAAATAGCTATATACTACTATTTTGAGGATGCAAATTTAACGATATTTTTTAATTTACAAATAAATATTTTACTTTTATTTGGTATTGTAAAAATATTCTTTAAAAAACAGTTTACATTTGCTTTAAATCATAGGTTTATCATACTATTTTTAAAAATTTAAATTCAAAAAATAATGAAGAAAATTGCTTTTTTAGTATCCATCTTAGCGTTATTAGTCTGTTTTGGTTGTAATGATAATTATAAATTCACCCTAGATGTTACCAAAAAGACCACTATAAATGGTGAAGTAACCATCAGCTTAAAAGAGAAAAATAACAAAGCTTTGGATAAAATTCAGTTTTTTATAAACGGAAAAGAAATTACCGCTGAAGGAAATTCTGTAACCCTAAAGGTAGCTGATTTTGGTGTTGGTAAACATCAAGTTTCTGCACTAGCTTTTTACCCGGGAAAAACAAAAAAAATCAACAATTCTTTTGAAGTTTTTGCTGATAAAAAACCAGCTATTTATACCTATAAAATCATAAATACGTATCCTCATGATACAAAAGCCTACACGCAAGGTTTAGAGTATAATAAAGGATTTTTATACGAAACTACGGGGCGAAATGGGCTATCTACTTTGAGAAAAGTGGATATTAAAACAGGTAAAGTTTTACAAAAAGTAGCTTTAAACGAAAAGTATTTTGGTGAAGGAATGACCATTTTAAATAATAAAATTTATTGGTTAACATGGAGAGCTAAAAAAGGTTTTGTATATGATTTAGAAACTTTTAAACAAGAAAAAGAATTTAGTTACGGGAAAAGTACCCAAGGTTGGGGTTTAACCAACAATGGCAAAGAATTGATTAAGTCTGATGGTTCTCATAAAATTTGGTTTCTAGACCCAGAAACTTTAAAAGAAAAGCGTTCTATGCAGGTGTACTCCAATGATCGTGCAGTAAATAATATAAATGAGTTAGAGTTGATTGATGGAAAAATATACTCAAATAAATATCAAAAAAACACCATTGTAATTATAGATGCTAAAACTGGAGCCGTTGAAGGGTTAGCAGATTTAAGACCTTTAGAAAAAGAAATGAAAAAAACTCAAAAACTTGTTTCCGAAGATGAAGTTTTAAACGGAATTGCTTTCGACAAAGAAAATAACAGAATGTTTGTTACTGGCAAAAACTGGGGAAAACTTTTTGAAATTGAGTTGATAAAAAAATAATAAACCTGTCATTTTAAAGTTCTATTTTTATATAAAATTGATGTATGCGTTACCTTATTGCTTTTCTTACCTGTATTGCCTTAATTTCTGTAAGTTCTTGCAGAAAAGATTTTTCTACAATCCCTAATTTCGGGAGTTTGGAGTTCTCTAAAGACACCGTTTTTTTAGATACCGTTTTTACCAATATTGGTTCTGCTACGTATAATTTAAAGGTCTATAATAGAGGAAATAAAGCCATCACAATTCCTAAAATTGTTTTAGAAAATGGAACTTCCTCTAACTATAGATTAAATGTTGATGGAATTCCGGGTAAAGAATTTAATGACATCGATATTCTTGGTAAAGACAGTATTTTTGTTTTCGTGGAAACTACAATTGATGCTAGTAATATTGCAGATCCTTTATATACAGACAGAATTTTGTTTGATACAGGCACAAATCAGCAAGATGTAGATTTGATAACTTTAGTACAAGATGCTCATTTTATTTATCCGGGCAAAGACCCGATAACTATGAAAATTGATAGCTTGACGATTAACGGACAAGCAACAACCATTAAAGGTCGATTTTTAACGGATGCAGAATTAACAATCACCAATACAAAACCAACTATTATTTACGGGTATGCAGCTGTGCCCGAGAATAAAACATTAACAATTGAAGCAGGATCAAGAGTGTATTTTCATAGTAATTCTGGTTTAATTATTGATCAAGGAGCTACTTTAAAAGTAAACGGAACGGTAACTGAAAAAGTTACTTTTGAGGGCGATAGACTAGAAAATGGTTTTAGTAAAGTTCCAGGGCAATGGGGGACCATTTGGATCCGTGCAGGAAGTAAGGACAATGAATTGCATCACGCACAAATTAGAAACGGAATTATCGGAATTCTTATCGATAGTATAGGATCTACCTCCACGCCTACTCTTAAATTACATAATACAGAAATTTATAATCATTCTAACTTTGGAATTTTAGCAAGAGAAACTAATATTGAAGGCCATAATGTGGTGATTGGTTCCGCAGGTCAGGCTTCTTTAGCCGCCACAATTGGAGGAACTTATAATTTTACACACAGTACTTTTGCAAATTTCTGGAATAATGGAATTCGTAGATTACCAGCAGTTCTAATCAATAATTTCTTTGTATATAATAATGAAAACGGGGAAGAAATTACAGAAACAAGAGATCTAAAAGCTGCCAATTTTACCAATTGTATTTTTGACGGAAAGAATAATATTGAATTTATTTTAGACAAAGTTGATGGCGGTGGATTGTTTAATTATCGTTTTCGTAATTGTATGATTTCTTTTACAGACTCAAACAATTCCTTTGAGGGCAATATCGAGTTAGATTTTGAAAACAACCCTAAATATGAAAACAATATTTTAAACGGATTTTCAGCTTTTAGAAACACCAGAAATGAAGATTTTATTATTGGTGAAACTTCAGATGCGATCAACAAAGCAACCTCTAGTTCTTTTTCCTTTGATATTTTAGGAATCGATAGAACTACAAATCCTGATATTGGAGCCTACCAGCATATTATTTTAGATTAGATCTTCAAAAACCTCACAGGTTAGACACTGAAACAAGTTCAGCATAGGAGAACTGTAAAGTAGGCAAAATATTGAGTTTTAAATTAAATACTAAAAACAAATATACTTCTTCGATTAAATAGTAAAATCCTGTAATAGTAAATATTAAACCATAAAAAAGTAGTGTTTGCTTTCTTCTCTATGGATATTTACTTCTTTGAAAACTAAATACGCCGAAACCACTTCTAAAATATAAAACAACATATTTTCTAATCTACTAGTCTATAGTTTACAGAATTATGATAAAAATCAGGAACTAAAAAGAGCTGTTACATCTTACCCTGAATCAAGTTCAGCACAAGAACCTAGCAGGTCTGCAAAAATATTGAATAAAATCACTAAAACTACTTCTTATAAACAACTCCATTTTTCATCACAAAAACAACATTTTCCATCGTGGAAATGTTTTTTGTAGGATCCTCGTTTACAGCAATAATATCTGCAAAAAAACCTTTTTTAACTTGTCCTATTTCATTTTCCATTTTTAGCAACATGGCATTTGTAATAGTTGCAGCTTGAATGGTTTCCATAGCGGGCATTCCGGCTTCCACCATAAAACCGAACTCTTTTCCATTATCACCATGTCTAAAAACACCAGCATCTGTTCCAAATGCAATTCCGACTCCTTTTTTGTATGCTTTTGCAAAAGTTCCTTGAATTTGTGGCCCCACAGCCAACGCTTTCGGAACTACAATATCAGGATAAAAACCTGCTATTTTCGCCTTCTCTTGCACTTCTTTTCCTGCGGTAATTGTGGGTACTAAATAAGCATCATACTTTTTCATAAGCTCCATGGTTTCATAACTCATATAAGTGCCATGTTCAATCGTTTTTACACCACCAATAATAGCTCTTTGCATTCCTTCATCTCCATGCGCGTGCGCAGCAACATGCATTCCGTAATCTTTTGCGGTGTCACAAATTGCTTTAATTTCTTCAATCGTAAATTGCGGATTATCACCAGATTTCGCAACACTTAAAACACCTCCAGTTGCCGTAATTTTAATACAATCTGCACCATTTTTATACCGCTGTCTTACTGCTTTTTTAGCATCTTCGACAGAATTTACTACCCCTTCTTTTGGACCGGGATCCCCAATTAACTTTCTACTACTTCCGTTTGTAGGATCTGCATGACCACCTGTTGTAGCCAAAGATTTACCCGCTGTAAAGACTCTTGGCCCTGGAATCTTTCCTTTATTAATAGCATTTCGAATAGAAATATTTACACCGCTTCCTCCTAAATCTCTCACCGTTGTAAAACCGTTTAACAGAGTAGTTTTTGCGAAACCAACGGAGTTAAAAGCAACATCGGCTTCATTTAAAATATAGCCATTCAGTCTTGTATTTCTATTAAATTCTTGTTCAATATGCACATGCATATCAATTAAACCAGCCATAACAACCTTATCTCGTAAATCAATTAACACACCTCCTTTTGGCATGATAAAGCCATCCATAACATCAATAATTTTATTTTCTTTTACTAAAACTGTTTTTTCAGTATCTATCTTTCCTGATTTTGTATCAATCAATTTTCCACACAAAATATAGGTAGTTTGTGCTGTTAAATTTTGAATAAAAATAAGTACTAAAAAAAGTAAAATTGTTTTTTTCATTTGTTGAGTTTTAATTTTTAAATGTATGAAAATTTGAGTAGATTGCTTCTTCAAAATTCTTAATTTAAATGAAAAACATTGTTATTACAGGAACAAGTAGAGGAATTGGCTTTGAGCTAGCCCAACTATTTGCGAACACTGGGCATCAAGTTTTGGCGGTTTCTAGAAACACAGAGACTTTAACGGCTGTAAATCACCCGAATATTTCTGTACTATCTGTTGATCTTTCTAATAATTCTGATATCAAAAAAGTATCAGAATTCATCAAAACGAACTGGAAACAGGTTGATATTTTAATCAATAACGCAGGTAAACTCATCAACAAAGGGTTTACAGATTTAACTTCGGATGATTTTTTAGAAGTCTATAGAGTAAATGTTTTTGGGGTTGCAGAATTGACAAAAAATTTAATTCCGTTTTTACAAAAAGGAAGCCATGTAGTAACCATTAGTTCTATGGGTGGTGTGCAAGGAACCATGAAGTTTCCGGGTTTAGCGGCCTACTCATCCGCCAAAGGCGCAGTAATTACTTTATCAGAATTATTAGCAGAAGAATTCAAAGAACAACAAATTGCGTTTAATGTTTTAGCACTTGGCGCGGTGCAAACAGAAATGTTGGCAGATGCTTTTCCTGAATATAAAGCACCACTTTCAGCTTTAGAAATGGCAACTTATATTTATGAATTCTCTTTAACAGGAAATAAATTTTATAACGGTAAAGTTTTACAGGTTTCGTCTACGACGCCATAATTGAGTAAGCAGAAAATTAGTTAGCAGTTAAAGTAAACAGTATTTGTAAGCAAATTTTAAAATTGAGTTCAGAGTATCAAAATTTCATCCCAGTTAAAGCAATTCCGTTTGTTGAATATTTAATTGATGCACATTCCTTTGATTTATTGATTGTAAATCAGCGCCAAACAAAACATGGCGATTTCAGAAAATTACCCAACGGAAGGTTTCAGATAACCGTTAACAATAACCTCAACAAACATCAATTTTTATTAACCTTGGTGCATGAAATTGCACATCATGTAACGCATCAAAAATTCGGAAGGGTACAGCCACATGGATTAGAATGGAAAACTGTTTTTCAGCATTTAATGTTGCCTTTTTTACAGCTTGAAATTTATCCAAAAGAAATGATTTCGCATTTAGCACATTATCTAAAAAACCCAAAAGCAAGCACAGATTCTGATGTAAGACTCTCTTTAGCTTTGCGAAGCAATACTGCAAAAGAAGGAAATAAATTTATTTTCGCCCTGCCTTTTGGTAGTTTATTTATCTTTAAAAATACGATTTACAAAAAAGGAAATAAACGCAGAACAAGAATAGAATGTTTGAATATGGGCAACAAGAAAGTATATTTATTCAATCAAAATGTGGAAGTAAAAGTACATGAAGAATAGTAATTCTATCATCTTAGTTCCACATTTTAATTTATCAAGAAAATAAGTAGTCTATTTTTCTCTCTTTATAAACAAGGTATCCAACTGCATTTCTTTTTGTAACCAAGCTCGCAGTTCTCTTTCTTTGGGAGCGATGATACTATCGGGTAATTTCATATTCCATTTTATAGTTGCTATCGGAATTGTATCAATCTTTATAAAATCTTTTGACGACAAAACACTCGCAAAACCGATTGCCTCTATATCCACATATCTGATCTTAGCATCTTTAGAAATTCGACTAAAAGCAACAATTTTTTGATTTTTATTTAATGCATCTTGCTCGATCCTCATGTTTAAAGCAGAAATATTCTCTTGTAAAGCAGTAATTTGATTCTGTAACCCAGATATAATATTATCTTTTTCGTCTATTTGGATATATGCTCTATCCAGTGATTCTGATAATTTATCAGAACTTCTTGTTTTATTCCCATTAATATCCAAACTAAAACCCCTAATATTCTCGTAAGCTTTTAATTCATTATTTAAATCTGATATCGTTGCATCCGTAATTTCTCCATTAAAAAAAAGACTAATCTTCTTTTCGTCCATAAACATTTTATGTTTCTGTAACCATAAATCATCATTTGAAGAAACTTCCTTTTCAATAAAAATATTGTAATCTCTTTGATAACCACTTTCTTCCAAAATATTAAAGAACGTCCAAATGGCAGGAATCATTACTGCTAATCCAACCACACTAACAATCGTAGAATACCGTTTCCTTTTAGCGGCGTTTGCATATTTATGCATTGGAAAGCGAAGTAATTTCAAGACTAAAAAAGTTGCCAAAGCAATAAAAATGGTATTGATGGTAAACAAATACATGGCACCAATAAAGTAAGAAAAATTACCTTTTGCCAATCCATAACCTGCCGTGCACAAAGGTGGCATTAAAGCAGTTGCAATAGCCACACCAAAAATAACAGAAGCTATAGTCCCTTTTTTTGTTCTGGCAACCATTAACGCCAAACCACCAAAAAAAGCGATTAAAACATCTCTAATATCTGGACTTACACGTCCTAATAACTCTGAATTATCTTCACTTAATGGAAAGAAATAAAAGAATAAAAAAGATGCAAATAAACTTAAGCCAATCATGGTGCCAAGATTTATCAGAGACTTTTTAAAAGTATTGATATCATTTAAAGCCAAAGACATTCCAATTCCTAAAATCGGCCCCATTAAAGGTGATATTAACATGGCTCCTATTACGACCGCAGTAGAGTCTGCATTTAAACCTATCGAAGCTACAAAGACTGCAAAAATTAAAATCCAAGCTGTTGCTCCTTTAAACGGAATATCTGCTTTTATGGCTTCTATAGTAGCTTCATGATCTGTATCGTCTCTAAAGTCGAAAAGCTCAACTATAAAGTGTTTTACACTTTCAAATAAACCGATTGCGTCTTTCTGAACATTCTTCTTCGAATTTTCTTTTGAATTGGTGCTTTTTCGGATATCTTCTTCCATCGTTTTTTTATTAATAACCTCGGAAAGATACAAAAAAGTAATGCTATTTTTAGTGGTTTTATTTTAGATAAATTTCATCAATCTCTAGCATAAAACGTTGCTCTTTTTTATTACCAATAAGAATGGCAATTTCTTGAATAATTTCTGATGAAAAATTATCCATGGCTAGTTTTCTTCCTCTAAACGAAGGATACATTTCTGATAAGTTCAACTCTATAAGCTCCCATTCTTTGGATGTTTTAAAAGTTGTTATAAAAGAATAAAAATTGCTATAACTATCTTTTATTCTAAATTGATAATCATTTCCATCTCCTTTTATTTTTAAAACTACCTTGGTAAAGCTTGAAACTTCCATTTCTTTGAATCTATATCTAAGTGAAGAAAAGCCTCCATTATTTTCTAGAGAAACTTCACCCGAAAAAAGCCCATTTCCGTTTTCATTGAGTTTAAAACTACCTTGAGATCTACCTCCCATAACAACATCGTCTACGACCCTCCATGAGGATATATCTGAATCTTTTGAAAAATCAAAAATTGTTTGATTAAAATTATTCATAAAAAATAGCATTAAGATGAAATAAAATACCTTGTTCATTTTTGTTTTATTAGTATTATAAAACAAAAATAAAATATTTTTAGTTGAAGCCTTGTTAAAAAACAAAAAACTCTGCAAAATGTGCAGAGTTTTTATCTATGTGACCGGGCTGGGGCTCGAACCCAGGACCCTCTCCTTAAAAGGGAGATGCTCTACCAACTGAGCTACCAGGTCAATATTTTTCCTTACGGGGTGCAAATATAGGAGTTATTTCCAATAAAACAAACCTTTTTTTATTTTGTTTCATTTAAATATGCCTCTCTAACTTTTTTAAATAAATTAGAAGAATACACAAAACTTACAACAGCTTCATTATCAGTTTTAAACATCTCCTCGCTACTTCCTTCCCAAGCTTTTCTTCCGTTTTGTAGAAAGATAATTTTTTCTCCAATTTCCATTACAGAATTCATATCATGGGTATTTATTACTGTTGTAATCTGATATTCTTCTGTAATTTCTTGAATTAAATTATCGATTACAGTTGCTGTTTGCGGATCTAAACCTGAATTTGGTTCATCACAAAACAAGTATTTTGGATTCATAACAATAGCTCTCGCAATGGCGACTCTTTTTTGCATTCCGCCTGATAATTCACCCGGTAATTTCTTGTTGGAATTCTCCAAATTTACACGATCTAAAACAAAGTTTACTCTATCTAACATTTCTCCTTGAGATTGTCTCGTGAACATTTTTAAAGGAAACATTACATTTTCTTCAACGGTTTGCGAATCAAATAAAGCACTGCCTTGAAAAACCATACCAATCTCTTGTCTCCACTGTTGTTTTTCTTTCACACTAAATTTTGTATTTACCCTGCCATCAAAAGAAATAGTGCCCTTTTCTGGCGTATGTAAACCGATTAAAGATTTTAGCAAAACTGTTTTTCCAGCACCACTTTGACCAATAATTAAACTTGTTTTGCCTTCTTGAAATGATGTTGTGATCCCTTTTAAAACTTGAATATCACCAAAACCTTTGTGTAAATTTTTTACTTCTATCATTTAAGTGAGTAACATTTGTGTTAATAAATAATTGGCTATTACAATTAATATTGTGGTCCAAACTACAGCTTGTGTGCTTGCTTTACCTACTGCGATAGAGCCTCCTTTCACATAATAACCGTGATACGAGGGAACTGTTGAAATTAAAAAAGCAAAAACTAGTGTTTTAATAAGTGCATATACGATAAAAAAGGGTTTAAAATCTGTTTGCAAACCTTCTATATAATCTACACCACTAAATAAACCAGAAAAAATACCTGCTAACCAGCCTCCAAAAATACCGATACACATCCCTAGTATGATTAAAAAAGGATAAAAAAAGACGGTGGCAATGACCTTGGGCAACACTAAATAGCTTAAAGAGTTTACACCCATAACATCCAATGCATCAACTTGTTCTGTAACTTTCATAGTACCGATACTCGAGGTAATATAAGAACCTACTTTGCCTGCTAAAATAATGGAACAAAATGTTGGAGCAAACTCTAAAATAATAGACCTTTTTGCCGCAAACCCAATTAATGATTGTGGAATAAATGCCCCGTCTAAATTTAAAGCCGTTTGCAAAGCTATAACACCGCCAATAAAAAAAGAAATAAACATAATAATGCCTAAAGATTTTAATCCAAGCTCTTCAATTTCTCTGAATAAGGCTTCATAAAAAACCTTTCCTCTTTGAGGTCTTTTAAAAACCTCCTTCAGCATCATAAAATATTTACCTGTGTGCTCTATATAATTCAATAGCTTTAATTTTAGGCTAAATTAGCAAATAAATTTACACAATATAAAATAAGCGCAATCAAAATAAAAATTAATTACTTTTGATATAATTAATAATGTAATCTTCTATGAAAAATATTTTATTTTACGAACTGTGAAAAACTCTTTTATTTTTGAGTTGCGAACATCAAGAGCCAAAGAAAGAAAATCAAAACTTTTAGCAGACATTGTTGTTGATAAAATGCGATATGATTATTTAACTCGATTTTCTATCAGATATGGAGAAAACTGTTTTAAAAGGTTACTAAATAATGTCTGTTAACGTAAAAAATGAGCATCGCAAATACATTCCAGTGCATACTGCCGATGGTCATGCGTCTTTTCACATAGGAACCACGCCTGAAAATCATGGAATAATTCCTAATAATTGGTATGATAAATATCTAAAAAAAGTATTTACTGTACAAATGATAGCACTTCCACAACATTTGGTAATGCCTGGTAGTAAGGGAACTAAATCGTCATTTAGGCGACATATAAAAGTAGGAGCAACTGCAAGAACTATGCAAACATCCAAAATTTACTGATCATATTATGAACTCCTTACAAAACGGAAACAATCAGAAATTTTCTGGTAATGCAGTCATCACTAAATACCCTGCGACTTTAACTTTGGATAAAACTAGAACTTCTCATAGTTCTGGTTATTTTTATGACACCCATATTCCTGTTCTGTTTTATGCAAATGGTACTCAAAAAGCTGTTTCTAAAAAATACTATGACATTATTGATATTGCACACACAATAGCGAATCTTTTACAAATAGAAGCGCCAAATTGAGCTACTAGAAAAATTATTGATGAAACTTTTAAATAACTAAACTATGGATTTAAAAATTCTCTTCTTTTCTAATATTTGCAATGAATCCTTTTTTAGGACACAGTCAAATTAAAAATTTTAAAGAAAAATTTGAACTTCCATCCGAAGTAAAATAAATCCCTAGATTATTGTGCATAAAAGGAAAAATAATCAGGCACAATGATAGAGGTGATGCTGCAAACTTATATGACATTGATGGTTTATCTTGCAATTTACTGCGAATTATTCTCATTACGAATGCAACAAATGAAGACTGGGAGGATCTTGCAGAAGATGAAGATCATATTTATATTGGCGATTTCGGCAACAATGACGGCAATACAACGAATCTAAGAATTTATAAGATTTTAAAATCTGACTTTAAAAATAAAACAGCTGTTACTGCTGAAAGAATTTCGTTTGGGTAGAAAGACGCAACTAATTTCTGAAATCGAAAAAACAACCATAATTTTGATGCAGAAGGATTCATCGCTTACAATAATGAACTTTTAATTTTTACAAAAAACAGACAAAATCTTAAAACAAATGTTCATAAAATACCTAAAGAATCGGACGGTTATGCCGCGAAAAAAATCAGTTCGGCTAATATTGGGGGATTAATTACAGGTGCGATTTACAATAATAAGATGATAGCTTTTTTCTATGTGGTTATAGCACAAATTCAATTCCGTTTTTAATTTATGTTCGTAAAAATGGAGCGCCAGGCGATGACCTATTTCCTGCTGGTCTTTTAAAGATATCATAGCAAAATGAACTCGGCCAAGGTAGCCGAATCGAAGGAATCACAAACTTTAATGTTGGCGGGAATTATTATGTATTAAGAGGAATGTCTAACACAAATATTGGTGAGAATCAATTGCAATTTGCGCAAAAATTATTTCAATTTTATGATAAATCAAATCCTCTTTTATCAACTGTTAAAATACTTTTACAGAGATTTCATTGTACCGAAACCCCTCTAAAAACACAATTAATATCGATATAAAAGCGCCTATAAAAACTGTTTGTATCTTTAATAACTTGGGTAAAGAAGTTTTTGAAAGCACAATAAATAAACAACAAATTGATATTTCTAATTTAACAAAAGGTATTTATTTTATTAGAATAGACATAAATTCCACTAAAAGCTATTATAAGAAAATTGTCAAGCTTTAAAATTACCTTTATGTATCAACAAAACGAATTCTCGTTACTAAATTTATTCAGAAGTGGCGAAGGCAAATATTTTTTAAAAAAAACTCATAAAAACAAAATCATTCTTAAAAAATATTAAATTCTTTTTGGTAAAAAAATTTCAGCCATCATACAACGTGCGCTTCCTCCGCCACAAGTTTCTATCGTACCTAAAGAACTAGAAATAATTTTACAGTGATTGTTAATTTGTGCTTTTTGACTTTGAGTTAAGCTATTGAAAGCAGCTTGACTCATAATTAAAAATAGTTCATTGCTATTATTGTGAACTTGTAACATATTGCCTGCAAAACTATTCACCTGCTCTTCAGTAATATCTATAACTTTTTTACCGTCTTCTTTTAGATGTTTTAAAATGTTTTTACGTTCTTTTTTATCATCGATGGAAGCCAAGCAAACTACTGCAAAAGTATCTGCAACACACATCATTACATTTGTATGATAAATAGACTCTCTTTTATTTTCTACCGTTTGATTTGCGCTAAAAATAACGGGAGTATATTCAAAATCTTCGCAAAACTCTATGAATAAATCCTCATCTGCTCTTGGTGACAAAGCACAATAGGCTTTTTTATGAACTCTATCTAAAATTATACTTCCTGTAGCTTCTAAAAAAATATTTTCTTCCTCAGCAGATGTATAATCAACAACATTTTCAATTAAAAACCCTTCTTTTTCTAACTCTTGTAAAATATCCTCTCTTCTTTCTAACCGTCTGTTTTCTGCAAACATCGGATAAATTGCAACAGTACCATCTTGATGAAAAGAAATCCAATTATTTGGAAAAATAGCATCTGGAGTATCAAATTCAGTTGTATCGGAGATAACAACTACATTAATATCAAAACTGCGCAGTTTTTCTACATAATTGTCAAACTCTTCTTGCGCCTTTCTGTTTATTTCAGAATTTTTAAGGTCTAGATTTTCTTGATAATAATTATTGATAGCAGTTTGCTCATTCATTCTGAAATTCACAGGACGAATCATTAAAATTGAATTGGTAGTTTGTTGCATAAATTTTTTGTATCGTACAAAATTATCGCTTTTTATTATCATATTCATTAATAACATTCAATTATAATTTGTTTTTAATAAAAAAAAATAAAAAAACAATTATACCCTTTTCACTATCCTAGAATAAAAAGTATATCTAATGGAAAGTTTCATCTGGATTGAACTCAATCAAAACGAGCACAAGCATTTATCTTGGAGTAAAATAACCACAAATCCATATTTTAAATTACTGTGACTAATTTCATTGAAAATAAATTTTATGGTCATGACAACCACAAAATAAATCTAGAGCGGATGTCAAGAGAGTTCTTTTCGATTAAATTAACTTTGTTTAACTTATTTTATGTTTTACTTAACAAAATACTGTTTAATAAATCTCTAGATTTGCTAAACTAAATCAAATAAAAAAAGCAAAATATGAAATTCTTAAAAAAATTATTACCAATTTTAATTTTATCTATCTTTTTCCAATCCTGCAGTGATGACGAAGAAGTTACTCCAGTAGTTTTAACAAATACGATTGTAGACGTAGCTGTTGCCAATGATTTAACCAGTTTAGTTGCTGCTGTTGTAAGAGCAGATTTAGCAACCACCTTGTCTGGAGATGGACCCTTTACTGTATTTGCTCCCACAAATGAAGCTTTTCAAGCCTTATTAGATTCTAATGCTAGCTGGAGCTCTGTAAATGACATTCCTGTAGAAACTTTAAGAGCTGTTTTATTATTCCATGTGTTAAGTGGCACCGTAGGATCAGGTGATTTATCAGATACCTACGTTAGTACTTTATCTACGGGACCAAATGAAGAAGCTCTTTCTTTACAAGTGGAAGTAACTGGTGGAGTTGAATTTAATGGAGATGCAAACCCAGTTGCTGTAGATGTAGATGCAAGTAATGGTATTGTCCATGTAATTGATAAAGTAATGTTACCACCCAATGTTGTATCGTTGGCTTTAAACAATGCAGGATTTACGAGTTTAGTTGATGCCTTAACAGATAGTAGACATACTACTGATTTTGTAGCAGTTTTATCGGGCGCTGGACCATTTACAGTGTTTGCACCAACGAACGCAGCTTTTCAAGCATTATTAGATTCAAATACTGAATGGAGCTCGGTTGCTGATATTCCTGTAGCAACTTTAGAAGCAGTGCTTTTATACCACGTAGTTAATGAAGTTAATGTGCAAGCGGATCAATTATCTAATGGAGATGTTGCTACTTTAGGAGGTACGATAACTATTGATTTAACAAATGGGGCACAAATAGTTACATCAAGTGGCCAAACAGTAAACATCATCATTACAGATGTACAAGGAACTAATGGAGTAATTCATGCTGTTGATACAGTGTTATTGCCACAATAAAATTTAGATAAATCATAAAAAAAAGCTGCAGATTGCAGCTTTTTTTTTATGACTTATTTAAATTATTAATCTCTTATCAAAGGCAACGTTGAACATCTTAATAATCCTTCTTGTTTCGCTATTTCTGAATAAGGAACTTCTTCAACAGTAAAACCATTTTTTCTTAACCAAATATTTAAACGCGTAAAATTTTTTTCAGAAATAATTACTTCTTCAGAAATAGAAAATACATTGCTATTCATGTTATACATTTCTTCTTTTGTAACTTCAAATACGTTTTCTGCTCCAAAATAATTTAAAATCCATTGATATTCACTTTCAATTAAAAATCCGTTTTTATGCAAAATGGCTTTATCCTTTCCTATTGGTTGAAAACAGCAATCTAAATGCAAAGCATTTTCTTTAGGATCTGTGTTTGATTTTCTTAGCTCAAAAGATTTTACGATTTTATGAGGAAATAATTCTTGTAAAACAATTACAGCATCTGTATTTGTGCGTGCTGTAATAAAATCTGAATAATCAACACCTGAATACATACCAACAAAAATATATTCATTCCAAGGCATAACGTCACCTCCTTCAACATGGCATTCTTCGGGTAAGACAATTACGTTATCAGGTTTTATTTTAGAAATAACATGGTGTATAGCTTTGTATTCTAGCTCTCTATCTGGAAGAATATTCGCTTCAATAAATTTATCTTCAATTACAAAAGCAATATCTCTTGAGAAAATTTGATTATAATCCTCAATAACATCAGGTCTAAAAACTTGAATATTATACTTTTCAAAAACTTTGACAACCGCTTCCATTTCTAAAATCATAGCTTCTTCTTTTGGGTACGTTCCGGCTACCACATGCTGTACACTTTTTGGATCATAACAATCCGCCACTTTTGGCACTGGCCCATTACTTCTTGCAGTTCCTAAAATAACTGCCCGTAATCTTGAAGTTTCATTTTGAATATTAAGTTGTAACATATTTTTAATTATATAAAAAAAGCCTCATAAATTATGAAGCTTTTATTTTTATGGTAAAATTAGCATTATTTTTTATCTTTCCTCTAATTCTACAAAAGGTCTTTCAGTTTCTCCTGTGTAAATTTGACGAGGTCTTCCAATTGGTTCTTTTTTAAGACGCATTTCTTTCCATTGTGCAATCCAACCAGGTAAACGTCCTAATGCAAACATTACAGTAAACATTTCTACGGGAATCCCCATAGCTCGGTAGATAATTCCTGAATAGAAATCTACGTTTGGATATAATTTTCTGTCAACAAAATAAGGATCGCTTAAAGCTTCTTTTTCTAATCCCTTTGCGATTTCTAAAATAGGATCTTCTACACCTAAACTATTTAAAACATCATCAGCAGCCTTTTTAATGATTTTTGCTCTCGGATCAAAGTTTTTGTAAACTCTATGTCCAAAACCCATCAATCTGAAAGAGTCATTTTTATCTTTTGCTTTCTCCATGTATTTTTTAGTATCCCCTCCATCTTCTTTAATGGCTTCCAGCATTTCTAATACGGCTTGATTTGCACCACCGTGCATAGGACCCCAAAGTGCAGAAATACCTGCAGAAAGCGAAGCAAACAATCCTGCATGTGAAGAACCCACAATTCTTACTGTAGATGTAGAGCAGTTTTGCTCATGATCCGCATGCAAAATCAACAATTTATCTAAAGCATCTTTAATAAGAGGATTAATCTTATATTTTTCGTTTGGCTTTTCGAACATCATTTTTAAGATATTTTCTACGTATCCTAAAGATGTGGAACCATAATTTAAAGGTAAGCCTTGTTTCTTACGCATAGTCCATGCTACTAAAACTGGAAATTTACCAATTATTTTAACAATGGAGTTATACATATCTTCCTCCGATTCTACGTTTACAGAGCTAGGGTTGAATGCAGTTAAGGCACTAGTCAATGAAGACAAAACACCCATTGGATGAGCAGTTTTTGGAAAAGCATCCAAAATTTTCTTTATATCGTCATCCACAACAGATTGAGATTTTACATCTGCATGAAATTTATCCAATTGTTCTTTGTTGGGTAAATTTCCAAAGATTAAAGCATAAGCAACTTCTAGAAAATCTGCTTTTTCAGCTAGTTCTTCGATTGTATAACCTCTATATCTCAAAACCCCTTTTTCGCCATTTAAAAATGTAATGGCACTTTCACAAGAACCTGTGTTTTTATATCCTGGGTCTATAGTAATTACTCCATTTGTTGCACTTCTTAAAGTTTTAATATCTATGGCAACTTCATTTTCTGTTCCTTTTATTAAAGGAAATTCATAAGAATTATCTCCAATTTGTAATTTCGCTATATCCGACATTTATGATATTTTTTATTTTATTAATCTAGGAACGAAGATACCAACTTTTGAAGGATTTCGAAAGATGTACTGCATAGAATTTTAATATTGAAAAATAAGTAGGATTGATTTAACAATTCTTTAATAAACAAGAAAAAGCCCTACAAAATTGTAAGGCTTTTTTGTTCTAAAAAGTATTCTATATTCCTGATTTCAGAAGAGTAATAATTTTAAAGAAACCTCTATTCCGAGCCTAGAGTTCTTTTCTAATTATATGTTAAATGCTTTTTCTTTCGGAAAATAGGCAGTTTCTCCCAACTGTTCTTCTATTCTTAACAATTGATTGTATTTAGCCATTCTATCTGAACGTGAAGCCGAACCTGTTTTAATTTGACCACAATTTAGAGCTACTGCTAAATCCGCAATTGTATTATCTTCTGTTTCCCCAGATCGATGAGACATTACTGATGTATAACCTGCATTTTTAGCCATATTTACGGCCGCAATTGTTTCTGTTAGCGTACCAATCTGGTTTACTTTAATTAAAATTGAATTTGCAATTCCATTTTCAATTCCTCTGGATAGACGCTCAACATTTGTTACAAATAGATCATCACCAACTAATTGAACTTTATCTCCGATTTTATCCGTTAAATATTTCCAACCATCCCAATCGTTTTCATCCATTCCATCTTCAATAGAAATAATTGGATATTTGTCTGCTAATTCAGCTAAATAATCTGCTTGTTCTTGGCTTGATCTTATTTTTCCTGTTTCTCCTTCAAATTTTGTGTAATCGTAATTTCCATTCACATAAAATTCTGCAGCAGCACAATCTAATGCAATTTTAATTTCATCGCCAAAAACATAACCCGCATTTCTAACCGCTAAAGAAATCGTTTCTAAAGCATCTTCTGTTCCGCCTTCTAAATTTGGGGCAAAACCTCCTTCATCACCCACGGCGGTTGATAACTTTCTGTCGTGTAAGACCTTCTTTAGATTATGAAAAATTTCCGACCCCATCTGCATTGCTTGCGAAAAAGTTTCGGCTTTTACTGGAATTACCATAAACTCTTGAAATGCAATGGGCGCATCAGAATGAGAACCTCCGTTAATTATATTCATCATTGGCAAAGGCAAGGTGTTTGCAGAAACACCCCCAACATATCTATATAAAGGCATTCCCAACTCGTTTGCTGCGGCTTTTGCGACTGCCAAAGAAACTCCCAAAATTGCATTTGCACCTAATTTAGATTTGTTCGGTGTTCCATCTAAATCTATCATTAATTTATCAATTGCATTTTGTTCGAAAACAGACACTCCTAAAAGTTCTTCAGAAATAATACTATTTACATTATCTACAGCTTTTAAGACTCCTTTGCCCATATATGCTTTACCTCCATCTCTCAATTCCACTGCTTCATGCTCTCCTGTAGATGCTCCAGAAGGAACTGCCGCTCTGCCCAAAATCCCATTTTCTGTAGTTACATCCACCTCTACAGTTGGATTTCCTCTTGAATCAAAAATTTGACGTGCATGAACGTTTATAATAATACTCATAATATTGCTGTTTATTTAATTAATTTAAGCCGTTATATAACTTCCGCTAATTTACAAAATGTATAAAGATTTAAATAATATGTCTTAAATTAATTACGAAAACGTTTGCTGAATAAAATAAAAAACCCACTCAATAAATTGAGTGGGAAAATTGCTATGAAAAAGAATGTGATCTTTCAATCACGCATCAAATATAGTGCTAATAGTTCGTAGTTTCCATTCTTTTTGATGAATAACTTGTTTTAGACGTTGAAATGTACAAAAGGTAAGTCAACCTTTTGTTGAACCTTTAATATTAGCTATAAACTGATCAAATAAATATTCAGAATCGTGAGGTCCAGGACTTGCTTCAGGATGATATTGGACTGAAAAAGTATTCTTATTTTTCAAACGAATACCGGCAACAGTATGATCGTTTAAATGGATATGTGTAATTTCTACATTTTTATTTGATTCTGTCTCTTCTCTATTTATAGCAAAACCATGATTCTGCGAAGTAATCTCTCCCCTACCTGTTAATAAATTCTTTACAGGGTGATTAATACCTCTATGACCATTGTGCATTTTATAGGTAGAAATACCATTTGCCAGCGCTATAACTTGATGTCCAAGACAGATACCAAATAAAGGTAAATTTCTTTTGACCACTTCTTTTGCTAATTCTTGTGCTTCAATTAAAGGTTCAGGATCTCCTGGTCCGTTAGAAATAAAATATCCGTTTGGATTAAAGGCCGTTAATTCCTCGAACGAAGAATTAAAAGGAAACACTTTAACATATGCTCCTCTTTTTACTAGATTACTTAAAATATTTCTTTTAATTCCAAGATCTAATGCCGAAATTTTAATGTTAGAATTTTCATCACCCACCGAATAAGGAACTGCGGTTGATACTTTAGATGCTAATTCTAAACCTTCCATACTTGGTACTTCAGATAATTTCTTTTTTAAAGCATCAATATTATTTATATCCGTAGAAATAATAGCATTCATTGCTCCATGATCTCTAATATAAGAAACTAAAGCTCTAGTATCAACGTCAGAAATCGCCACTAAATTATGCTTGATAAACCAATCTTTTAGATTTCCGTCAGAGTCTACACGAGAATGTGTAAAGCTAAAATTTCGACAGATTAGCCCAGAAATTTTAATCCCGTCAGATTCAACTTCATCATCATTTACGCCATAATTACCGATATGTGCATTTGTTGCTACCATTAACTGACCAAAATAAGATGGATCCGTAAATATTTCTTGATAACCAGTCATGCCAGTATTAAAACAGATTTCACCAGTAGATGTTCCTTCGATTCCAACAGATTTTCCATAAAAAATTGTTCCATCTCCTAATAAAACTAGAGCCTTCTTGCGCGTTTGATATTTCATTGGTACTTGTATTTGCTTTTTTTATTCATAATGTAAAAATATAAAAAAAGGGATAAACGTAAACGTTTATCCCTTTTTTTATAAATAAAAAATTTCATCTTCTATTCTTCAGATTTTTCATCTGTTGTAGTCCCTTCTACTTGAGGAGTGTCCGCTTTTTTACTTCTACCTCTTCTTGTAGTTTTCTTCGTTTTTGAGCCTTTAGGATTATAAATTTCGTTGTAATCAACTAATTCGACCATTGCCATAGGTGCATTATCTCCCTGACGATTTCCTAATTTGATAATACGAATATAACCTCCTGGTCTGTCGGCTATTTTTACAGAAATTTCCTTGAATAATTCTGTTACCGCAAACTTATCACGTAAATAAGAAAATACGACACGCCTGTTGTGCGTAGTATCCGATTTAGATTTAGTTATTAACGGCTCTACAAAAACTCTTAAAGCTTTAGCTTTTGCTACAGTTGTGTTAATACGTTTGTGTTCTATTAACGAACAGCTCATATTTGCTAACATCGCCTTTCTATGCGCTGTCTTTCTTCCTAAATGATTAAATTTCTTTCCGTGTCTCATGACGTTTGTTTTATACTTTCATCTTGCATCAAACCCATTATGGGGAGCAAAATATGAAAGGTTAATCTCTATCTAATTTGTATTTTGCTAAATCCATTCCAAAACTTAACCCTTTAACTATAACTAACTCTTCAAGCTCTGTTAAGGACTTTTTTCCAAAGTTTCTAAACTTCATTAAATCGCTTTTATTAAATGAAACCAAATCTCCTAATGTATCTACTTCTGCCGCTTTTAAACAATTTAAAGCTCTTACAGATAAATCCATATCGATTAATCTAGTTTTTAACAATTGACGCATGTGCAACGATTCTTCATCGTAAGTTTCTGTTTGTGCAATTTCATCTGCCTCTGGAGTGATACGCTCATCTGAGAATAACATAAAGTGGTGAATTAATATTTTTGCAGCTTCAGTTAATGCTTCCTTAGGATTTATTGATCCATCAGTATCTATATCGAAAACCAATTTTTCATAATCTGTTTTTTGCTCTACACGAAAATTCTCGATTGCATATTTTACATTTTTAATCGGCGTGTAAATGGAATCAGTGAAAATTGTTCCGATAGGTGCTGAAGATTTTTTATTCTCTTCTGCTGGTACAAATCCTCTTCCTTTTTCTATAGTAATCTCTGCATTTAATTTAACAGATTTATCCATATTACAAATTACTAAATCTGGATTCAAAACTTGAAAACCAGAAATAAACTTCTGTAAGTCTCCTGCGGTAAACTGCTCTTGACCAGATACTGAAACAGAAACAGTCTCTCTATCGGTTTCTTCTATTTGTTTCTTGAAACGAACTTGTTTTAAGTTTAGAATTATTTCAGTAACATCTTCTACGATACCACTAATAGTGGAAAACTCATGCTCTACACCGTCAATTCTTAAAGAAGTAATTGCAAAACCTTCTAAAGAAGACAAAAGTACTCTTCTTAAGGCATTACCAACAGTTAAACCAAAACCTGGTTCTAAAGGTCTGAATTCAAATCTACCAGTAAAATCTGTAGATTCAATCATTATTACTTTATCGGGCTTTTGAAAATTTAATATTGCCATAACTAGGTATATAAGTATTATTTAGAATATAATTCTACGATTAATTGTTCTTTAATATTTTCTGGAATCTGTAACCTTTCTGGTACTTTAACAAAAGTTCCTTCTTTTTTATCCGAATTCCATGTCAACCATTCATATACATTGCTGTTAGAAGTCAATGCATCTTCAATAGCTATTAATGATTTAGATTTTTCTCTCACGCCCACTACATCTCCTTCGTTTAAACTATAAGATGGAATGTTAACGATTTCACCATTAACGGTAATATGCCTATGAGAAACTAATTGACGAGCTCCGCTACGCGAATTCGAGACGCCCATTCTGTAAACCACGTTATCTAAACGAGCCTCACATAATTGTAATAAAATTTCACCTGTAATACCCTGGGAAGCCGATGCTTTTTTAAATAGGTTACTGAACTGACGCTCTAATATACCATAGGTATATTTAGCTTTCTGCTTCTCCATTAATTGAGTTGCATATTCAGATTTCTTTCCTCTTCTTCTTGCATTTCCGTGCTGTCCTGGTGGAAAATTTCTTTTTTCGAAGTTTTTATCTTCTCCAAAAATTGCCTCGCCAAATTTACGCGCAATTTTGGTTTTTGGTCCTGTATATCTTGCCATTTCTTGTTTGTTATAGATAGGGATTATGAATTAAGGCTTACTCCTTCGATAACCTAAATCCTATCAAATTAAAATAATTATTTGATAAACTAAAACTAGTTCAGCTTAAACTCTTCTTCTCTTTGGAGGACGACATCCATTATGTGGAATTGGGGTAACATCAATAATTTCTGTTACTTCAATACCGGCATTATGCAAAGATCGAATAGCAGACTCTCTACCATTACCTGGTCCTTTTACATAAACTTTTACTTTACGTAAACCTGCTTCTTTTGCCACGTTTGCACAATCTTCTGCTGCTAACTGGGCTGCATAGGGAGTATTCTTTTTAGAACCCCTAAAACCCATTTTACCTGCAGATGACCAAGAAATAACGTCACCTTTTTTGTTTGTTAAAGAAATAATGATGTTATTAAATGACGCAGTTACATGCGCTTCTCCTACAGCATCAATAATTACTTTACGTTTTTTTGAACTTGCTTTCGCCATAATTTTTCAGTTTTAGTAATTTAGTTTTCTAACTTTATAGATTACCTATTGTTAAATCTTTATTACTTTATCTAACTTATTTTTTCTTGTTAGCCACAGTTTTTCTCTTACCTTTTCTAGTACGAGAATTGTTCTTTGTTCTTTGACCTCTTAAAGGAAGACCAAGTCTGTGACGAATTCCTCTTTGGCACCCAATATCCATCAATCTCTTGATATTTATTTGCACTTCAGAACGTAATTCACCTTCAATTGTGAAAGATCCAACCTGTTCTCTAATTGCTGCGATTTGATCATCTGTCCAATCTTGAACTTTAACACTTTCGTCAACCTTTGCTTCTGCTAAAACCTTTTTAGCTCTGCTTCCTCCTATACCAAAGATGTAAGTTAAAGCTATCACTCCTCTTTTATTCTTTGGAATATCAATACCTGCTATTCTTGCCATTACCCTTGTCTTTGTTTAAATCTAGGATTTTGTTTGTTAATTACATATAATCTACCTTTCCTGCGCACTATTTTGCAGTCGGCACTTCGTTTTTTTACTGATGCTCTAACTTTCATCTGCTTTGTATTTTTTTAATATCTGTAAGTAATTCTTGCTTTTGATAAATCGTATGGACTCATTTCTAATTTCACCTTGTCTCCAGGTAATAATTTAATATAATGCATACGCATTTTACCCGAAATGTGTGCCGTTACAATATGTCCGTTTTCTAATTCCACACGAAACATAGCATTTGACAATGCCTCGGTAATTGTTCCGTCTTGTTGAATTGCTGATTGCTTCGCCATATTATTTATTCGATTTTCTATTGCTATTTCCTGCTTTCATTAAGCCATCATAATGACGATTTAATAAATAGGAATTAATTTGCTGCAACGTATCAATTGCAACACCAACCATAATTATTAATGATGTACCTCCATAGAACATAGCCCAGCTTTGTTGAACTCCAAACTGAACTACAATTGCCGGTAAAATTGAAAGTCCAGCCAAAAACAAAGATCCAGGAAAAGTAATTCTAGACAGCACAGAATCTAACCTGTCTGCAGTGTCTTTCCCAGGCCTAATTCCCGGTATAAAACCACCACTTCTTTTTAAATCATCTGCCATTTTGTTCGTAGGAATCGTAATAGCAGTATAAAAGAAACTGAAGATGATAATTAACAATGCAAAAATAACATTGTAACCAAAGCCATTGATATCTTGTAAGCTTGCGATTACAGGAAATTTTTGAGCTAAAGCAACGGGCAAAAACATAATTGCTTGAGCAAAAATAATTGGCATAACTCCTGCCGCATTTAATTTCAATGGAATATAATCCCTTGATCCTGCAACATTCTGTATATTTCCTGCAACTGTTCTTCGGGCATATTGCACAGCGATCTTGCGAACAGCTGTTACTAATAGCACCGTTAATAAAATTACGACAAACCAAATTATAACTTCAATTAACACCATCATTAATCCCCCCGCACCCGCATTCTCAGTTTTTGAAACAAACTCTTGCAAAAATGCTGCTGGAAAATTAGCAATAATACCAACAGTAATTAGTAATGAAATCCCATTACCAACTCCTTTATCCGTAATACGCTCTCCTAACCACATTGCAAAAATTGTACCCGCAGTTAAAATGATAATAGATGACACCCAAAAAGTAGCCCCATCAACTAAAAAAGCTTCTGGTCCCAAACCAAATTGAGTTTTAATAGCAGTTATGTAAGTTGGTGCTTGCACCAACGTAATACCAATTGTTAACCATCTTGTAATCTGTGTAATTTTTTTTCGTCCACTTTCTCCATCTTTCTGTAGTTTCTGCAAATAAGGAACCGCAATTCCCATTAACTGAACAACAATAGATGCCGAAATATATGGCATAATACCAAGAGCCATTACTGACGCCCTAGAAAATGCTCCTCCTGTAAATGCATTTAATAATGCTAAAATACCAGTTCCAGTACTTTCTTTTAATGCTGCTAACTCCAATGGATCTATTCCAGGTAGAGGAACAGCTGCCATAAAACGGTAAACCACAATTAAACCGATCGTGAGAAGAATTTTGTTTTTCAATTCCTCAATACTGAAAATTTCTTTTAACTTATTAATTAACTTCATCATTTACGTTGTTATAAAGTAACTACTTCTCCTCCAGCAGACTCAATAGCCGACTTTGCAGTTGCAGTAAATTTATGTACAGTTATATTCAATTTGGCTTTTAGCTCTCCGTTACCTAATATTTTAACTAGGTCGTTTTTACCTGCTAATCTGTTAGCAATTAAAACCTATAAATTTACTGTGTCCGTTATTTTTCCGCTATCAACTAAAGATTGTAATTTATCTAAATTGATACCTTGATATTCTTTTCGGTTGATATTCGTGAAACCAAATTTAGGAACACGTCTTTGAAGAGGCATCTGACCACCCTCAAAACCGATCTTTTTTGAATAACCCGAACGAGATTTCTGTCCATTGTGCCCCCTTGTAGCGGTACCACCTTTTCCAGAACCTTCACCACGTGCAATTCTTTTTCCTTTTTTAATGGAGCCTTTTGCCGGTGTTAAATTATGTAAACTCATTTTTTTTATCTTATTTAATTTCTTCGAAAGAAACTAAGTGTTTAACTGTATTAACCATACCAATAATTGTAGGACTTGCATCGTGCTCAACTGTCTGGTTCATTCTGCGTAAACCTAAGGCCTCTAAAGTTCTCTTTTGATTCTGAAGACGCCCGATTTGACTTTTTACTTGTGTTACTTTAATTCTTGTCATCGTTCTTAGATTTATCCGTTAAATACTTTTTCTAAAGAAACACCTCTCTGCTTCGCAATAGCTGCAGCACTACGTAATTGTAATAGTGCATTGAATGTTGCCTTCACTGCGTTGTGAGGATTAGAAGACCCTTGAGATTTAGATAAAACATCATGTATACCCACAGACTCTAATACCACACGAACTGCACCACCTGCAATAACACCTGTACCCGGTGAAGCTGGTTTGATGAATATTTTTGCTCCACCAAATTTGCCCTTTTGCTCATGAGGTAAAGTTCCTTCCAAAATTGGTATTCTTACTAAATTTTTCTTTGCATCTTCAACTGCCTTGGCAATCGCCGATGAAACATCTTTAGACTTCCCTAAACCGTGACCAACAACTCCATTACCATCACCAACAACAACGATTGCAGAGAAACCAAATGCCCTACCACCTTTTGTTACTTTGGTAACACGTTGTACACCAACTAATTTATCTACAAGTTCTAACCCACTTGGCTTAACTCTTTCTACGTTTTTATAACCTTGCATAATTTCTTAAAATTTTAAACCGGCTTCCCTTGCAGCCTCTGCTAATACTTTAACCCTACCATGGTATAAATAACCATTTCTATCGAAAGCAATTATTTCTACTCCAACTTTAGACGCCTTTTCTGCAATTGATTTCCCAACTGCCGCAGCCGCTTCTACTTTTGTAGTTGCTTTTATATCCTTGTCTCT
>JAWUYT010000034.1:0-17265 GCA_034110665.1 Polaribacter sp. | reverse complement strand
AGCAGAGAACATGTAAAAAACGAATTACAAGGTAGAATTGATAAAAGCGTGACCAACTACTTTGTAAAAAATATGTACAAAGAAACTTCTTTTGATGCAGCTTTTTTATGCGGACCAGAAGGAATGATTGATACCGTTTCTAAAACATTAATAGACAATAAAATAGCAAAAGAAAATATCCATTTTGAGCTATTTACCGTCTCTATTGATGAAGAGGCTGTATCCGAAATAAAAGAAGGAACTACAGAAATTACCGTAGTGTTAGACGAGGAAAAAACTACGTTTACCATGCAACAAACAGATGATATTTTAGCAGCAAGTTTACGCAATGATTTAGATCCTCCTTACTCTTGTCAAGGTGGGGTTTGTAGTTCTTGTTTGGCAAAAGTTACCGAAGGAAGGGCTGTTATGGCAAAAAACTCTATTTTAACTGACAGTGAAGTTGAAGAAGGTTTAATTTTAACCTGTCAAGCACATCCAACAACCTCGAAAATAACCATTGATTTTGATGAAGTTTAATAATTATACTACCGATAAGATTTTAAAAACCTTATCGGTAGTATAACAGGGACAAAAAACACCCTTAAAGCCAAAAAAAATATAGCAGGATTAAAAAAATAAGCAGTATTTTCAAACAATGGATATCTACGACTTTAAAAATGCAATTCTAATAGGATTTTTCATGGCTTTCATGATAGGTCCTGTTTTTTTTATGCTGATTCAAACCAGTATTTTAAAAGGGGCGAGAGCCGCTATTGCTTTTGATTTAGGGGTTCTTATTGGCGACCTTACTTTTATTTTAATTGCTTACTACGGAAGTAGACCCTTATTAGAAAAAATAAAAGACGACCCAAGGTTATTCTTTATGGGCGGTTTAGTTTTAATTATCTACGGATTAATTACCTATTTAGACAAAGAGAACAAAAAAGAAAATATAGCATCTGCAAAAAGCATTAAAGTACCTATTATTCAAAACAACTATGTTAAATTATTTTTTAAAGGATATTTTTTAAACTTTATAAATATTGGTGTTTTGGCTTTTTGGCTAGGAACCGTTTTGGTAATTAGCCCTACTTTAAACATGAATGAAAATGCTATTTTTAGTTATTTTGGTATTATTCTTTTGGCATATTTTGTTACTGATTTGGGTAAAATATTTTTAGCGAAGCAACTAAAAGATAAAATGACTCCCACATTAATTTATAGAGTAAAAAAAATAATGGGTATTATTTTAATAATTTGTGGAGTCTTTTTAATCCTAAAAGGTTTTATTCCGAATGAAAGAATCGAGAAACTTATTCAATAAAAAAAGAGGTTTTACCTACGTAAAACCTCTTTTTTTTAAATTATTTACTTGTTATTTTGCAATTGTGTTATTCTCTAAATTTATATCAGCCATTAAACCTGTTTTGTCAATACTAACGGATTGTATCGCTTTAGATACTTCAAAAGTATACGTTGGGTGCGCCCAAGTCCAATCTTCTAAAATAGTTGCAGATGTTGGCTTTGCTCCTCTCATCATTCTTAACGGTATATTAAAATCTTCGGTACTACCATCTGTATAAGTAACCTCTACATCCGTTGGCATTGGCATTTTCCCGATTCTTTCTAGGGTTACTGTTTTGCCTTCAACAGATTTAATTCCATAATCAATTGTGTGTATTGTTTGTGTCCATTCATTCAAATACCAGTCTAAATGAATCCCCGAAACTTTTTCCATAGAACGCTTAATATCGTTAGGTGTTGGGTGTTTGAAACTAAAATCTGTAAAATACTTTTTCAGGCCTTTTGCAACATTTTCTGCGCCAATTACATATTCTAATTGTGATAGGAAAATATTTCCTTTAGAGTAACTAGCAACACCGTAAGCCGTATTGGTATTATACCTATCTGCATGCGTAGCTAAAGATTCTTCATAACCAGCTAAAACAATGGATCTATATCCTTTGTAAGATCCCGAATGCGGATTTACCTTACCTTCTTTTAAGATTTCATTTTCTGCTTTATTAGAAATATACGATGTAAAACCTTCATCCATCCAAGGATGTAAACTTTCATTAGATGCTAGCAAAAACTGAAACCAAGTATGTGCCATTTCGTGCGCAGTTACTCCAAAAAGACTACCGAATTTACGTTTACCAGTAATTAAAGTAGCCATGGCATATTCCATTCCGCCGTCTCCACCTTGAACTACAGAATACTGTTTATAAGGATATTGACCCACATTTTCAGAAAAATAAGTCATTAATTCAGCTGTTTTTGGCTGCAAATTTTTCCAATTTTCTAAATACTTCTCTTCAAGGTTTTTCTTGTATAAGAAATGTAAATCAATTCCGTTTTCCATTTTTAAGATATCATGCTTGTATTCTGGATCTGCTGCCCACATAAAATCATGCACATTTGGTGCTTTAAAATGCCAAGATAATTTATCTGTATTGGCAACTTTTAAAGATTTCATTTTGTCTTCATACCCATGACCAATTTCTTGCGGATTTTGTAAATATCCAGAACCACCAATCAAATAGTTTTTATCAATATGAATAGTTACATCAAAATCTCCCCAAACCCCATGAAATTCTCGTGCAATATAAGGAGGTGTGTGCCACCCTTGAAAATCATATTCCGCCATTTTAGGATACCATTGCGACATCGATAAAGCAACACCCTCTGCGCTATTTCTTCCAGATCTTCTAATTTGATTTGGCACTTGTGCATCAAAAATCATATCAAAAGTTACACTTTCGCCAGCTTTAATCGGTTTATTTAAGGTCACTTCTAAAATAGTTCCTACGGTTTCAAAAGAAACTGCTGCACCATTTTGTTCCAGAGAATTTACCTTAATATAACCAATTTCAGAAGGTGATAATTTTGAAATTTTATTTCCAATTTTAGAACCTGAATCTATAATATTTAAAGAACGTACATCCATTTGAGAGTCTGGCTGAAACGCATTAAAATATAGATGATAAAAAACCTTTTCTAAATCATCAGGAGAATTATTGGTGTACACCAGTTTTTGTATTCCTTTATATTGATAGTTATTTACATTCATATCAATATCCATGGTGTAATCTACATGCTGTTGCCAATACCCTTCAGAAGCAACTGCTTTCTGCGAATACGTAACAGTTTTAATTTCTGCACAAGAAATTATTATTACTACTACAGATAATAAAAAAAGTACTTTTCTCATTTTTTAAATTGATTTAATTTGTGTTAAAAATAAAAAATATTTAGAATTTATAAATATTTTTCAGCTTATTTATTATTTGATAAAAAATCAGCTAATTTTAAAGCGTTGTAAGCATTTACAATTCTTCCTGAAACTGATAAATCTGCAAATAAGACCATTTGTCCCTCCGGACTTTCCTGTGATTGAGAACCTGGTTTAATCACCTTGAAATTAATTTTAACGCCAGAAGTCATCAAAACATATTTCACTTCTTTAGCTGATAAAGCAGGATAATAAGATCTTATTAATGCCGCAACTCCAGTTGTGGATGGCGCTGCCATAGAGGTTCCGCTTAAAGGTTCGTATGTATCTTTTGGTGTTGTGGCATAAATATCTACTCCTGGTGCAAAAACATCAACATTTAATTTTCCATAATTAGAAAAATCTGCAGGTAATTTTTCATTATAGTATAAACTACTTGCACCAATGGTAATTACATTACTGGTAAGTTCGGTTACCAAATCATCTGAATCTGTAGGGTAACTTTTTCTTACATCCATATCTTTACCATCATTCCCTGCAGCATTTACAATTAAAACATCATTGCTTTCGGCATATTTTAAAGCTTCGTAAACCCACTCTTTATTCGGTGAAAAACGTTTTCCAAAACTTGTATTAATAATTTTTGCGCCATTGTCTACTGCATATCTAATACCCAAAGCAACATCTTTATCATGCTCATCTCCCCGAGGAACAACTCTAACAGTCATTAATTTCACATTATTTGCAACACCAACAGCACCCAAATTATTATTTCTCAATGCAGCCACAATTCCGGCAACATGTGTTCCGTGTTTTTCTAAATCTTTGTTGCCAATTACATTATTATTTCCATAAAACACATCCGTAATATTATATAAGTCATCTCCTAAAGATTCTCGGACGTTTAAGTCTAAATCATACCCTTTTATAGCCTTTTTAATCTCTTTTGTGTGGTTCATAAGCTGATTGTAATATTCTTTTAAACCAGTTTCACTCATGTCTTGCTTCAAGATATTCTGAACATTATTTACCTGCATAATAAGTGTTAATGTTGGTGGTTCTAAATTTGCCAACACCGTTTCTGTCAAACTATCTTTTTGTGCAAACTTCTTAATAGCATCAAAATCTTCTTGAATTCGCTTTAGGTTAATTAAAGTTCCTTCATTTTCTTTAATCTCATATTTTTTCTCTGCAATGGTTGCAAGAAACTCAATATTTAGCTTTAAATATTCTTGATACGCTTCTTTATCTACTTCTTTGATTTCTGAAGCCTTTTTATCGCCAAATTTCTCTCTTCCTATTTTTACAATTCTTGTAATTTCTAATTGATCTGCATTTACAATCTCACCTGCCGCATTTCCTAAAAAATTCCATCCAAAAACATCATCAATATAACCGTTACCGTCATCATCTTTATTGTTGCCTTTTATCTCTTTATCATTTATCCAAACAACATTTCTTAAATCTTCGTGCTCAACATCTACTCCTGAATCTGCTATAGCAACAATAACTTCTTGTCCTTTTTTACCTTTTAAAAACTTGTATGCTTTTTCTAAACTCATACCAGCAATGGAATCTTTTTCTATATCTGCATGCGACCAAGTTTTCATTTCAACTGCTGTCAATGCAATTTTCTTGGCGGGTATTGTTAATATTTGATTAAAAACTGGCGCAATAATTACCTTTTTGGCTACTACACAACCGACTAAAATAAATGCAAGCAAAGCATAACCGATAAATGATTTTTTCTGTTTCATTCTTATAATTTTTTAATTAAAAATATCGGTAAATGTGTGTGATGTATTTAATCGAACTCCTTTTTCTGTATGTTTTACAGTACAAATTTCATGATGAGCATCGTGCTCTAAAAAAAGGTAATAATCATGGTCTGCAGCCTCCTTTAAAAAAACTTCTTTTTCTTCAATCGTTAACAAAGGTCTTGTATCATAACCCATCACATAGGGTAACGGAATATGACCTGTTGTGGGTAACAAATCTGCCATAAAAACTAACGTTTTTCCTTGATATTCTATTTTTGGCAACATCTGTTTTTCTGTATGACCATCCATCAATAGAACATCAAAACCTATTTGACCTTTAGCATTTTGATTGATAAAATTTAACTGTCCGCTTTCTTTTATCGGATTGATATTCTCTTTTAGAAACGATGCTTTTTCTCTTGGGTTTGGTTCAGTTGCCCATTGCCAATGGTCTTCATTAGACCAAACTTTGGCATTTTTAAAGGCAGGAATTAGCAACCCGTCTTTGGTTCTTTCAATAACACCTCCACAATGATCAAAATGTAAATGTGTTAGAAAAACATCTGTAATATCGTCTCTATGAAAACCAAGTTTACTCAACGAAACATCTAAAGAAAAACCACCAAATAAATAATAGTAACTATAAAATTTATCTGATTGTTTTGCTCCTAAACCCGTATCAATTAGCGTTAAACGACTGCCATCTTCAATAAGCATACAGCGCATACTCATATCTATTAAATTAGTTGAATCTGCAGGATTTGTTCTTTGCCAAATTGTTTTGGGGACAACACCGAACATTGCACCTCCATCTAGTTTAAAATTACCTGTTTCTATAGGATATATTTTCATCTTTTAAATTTAATACAGCATTAATAATGATAAAAATAGGATATTAATCAATGCAAATCATGACTTATAAGCTATGATTAAGACATATAACAAAGGTGAAAAAAAATTTATATTTTTTTGTTAATAAAACTCTAAAGATTTTAACAAAAAAATCACTCTTTTATGGTGATTTTTTGTCGGATTTCTTCGCCGAAATCATCCACTACGGTAAGATTGTATTCGCCAATTTTAGGTGCTATTTGCAGCTCATGTATTTCTTTTGTTGTGCCGACATACGTTTCATTTACATACCAATATAAAGTTGCCTCTCTATTCGAGTGCGCTACTTTTAAAATGAGCTTGTTCTTTTTACCATCAAAATCTTTGGGTAAAAAAACAGTGCGTTTTTCTGTTGGATAGATAAATTTCATTCCGTTTTTGACAGTCCCAAAACAATCCTTCCTAAACTTTGGCAACGCTTTGTAAAACGGATTTTTATCCTTGTAATAATATGCCATTAACGGTGGTAGTACAAACCAAGATTTTTGTTTGATATGCTCTAAAGATTCACAAGAAGTATTTACTTGATAATTTTCTGATATATCGATATTTATAAGCACATGGAAAGGACAAGGCGCTGTTTTTAGACCTGAATTCTGAACATATTCTAACTTTTTTGTTTCACAAATTGCTGTTGCTCTACATCCGCTTTTTACACAAATTTCTATTTCAGTCATTTCATCAAAAGGCTTTTCAAACCAATCTGACTTTGGTAATTTATCAAACACATTAAATAAAATTGGCGCTGCAGATTGCACACCAACCAAACCCGGTCTTCCTTCTCCATCAGCGTTTCCAACCCAAACACCCACAACATAATCTTTTGTGACGCCAATTGCCCAAGCATCTCTAAAACCAAAACTAGTGCCTGTTTTCCATGCAATTTGTTTTGACGAATCAAAAAACTCCCAGTTCTGTTCTGCATTTGGTCTGTTTACGTCTTTTAAACTTTCAAAAGTTAGGTAGATCGAAGCGGCATCAAAAATAATTTTTTCTGACGATTTTTCTCCAAAATCTATGGTTGAATCTGCATAAAAAGTAGGCTCGCAGAATTCATTTGTAAAATATCTACTAGAGTTTTCTGTATAATGATTTACAGTCGATGCCATGGATGCGTAGCTTTTGCATAAATCCCAAAGGTTGCTTTCTGCACCACCTAAAGCGAGCGTTAACCCATAATAACTTGCGCTTTTACTGATGTCTTTCAACTTCAGTTTTTGTAGATAGTCATGAAATTTTTCCAACCCAAATTTTTGTAACATTCTTACTGTTGGCACATTTAAAGATTTTGACAACGCTAATTTTGCTGAAACTGCTCCTGAATACTTTTTATCAAAATTTACAGGCTGATAACTGCCATAATTCGTAGGAATATCTGCAACCATAGTATTTGGCAATAATTCGCCACTATCTAACATAGCCGTGTATAAAAATGGTTTTAAAATACTACCTGTACTTCTTGGTTTGGTAATTATATCAACATCTTTTTGATGTTTATTTGTAGTGGGTGAGTTCCCAACATAACTCAAAACCTTTCTTGTTTTTACATCTAAAATCAATACAGAAATATTATGAATTCTGTTTTTACTCAATTGACTGTAACTATTTTTAACAATTGAATTTGTTTGTGTTTGTAAACGTTTATCGATTGTAGTTTTTATAATTTCCCCTTTTTTAACTTTGTGAATTCTTTGCAATAAATGAGGTGTAATTTGTGGTAAATTAAAAGGTTTTTCAGGTATTTCTTCTAAAATTGATAATTCATAAGTCAGCGTATCAATGACATTTTTAGTCAACAACTTTTTTAGTAAACGATTTCTTTTCGCTACTAACTTCTGTTGATTTTTCCCGGGATAGATCAAATTTGGAGCATTTGGTAAGACTGCTAAAGTTGCAGACTCTGCCCAAGATAAGTTGCTCGATTTTCTATTAAAATAGCGCCAAGAAGCCGCATCTAACCCCACAACATTTCCTCCAAAAGGCGCATTTGAACTCCAAAAAGCAAGAATCTTTTCTTTAGATGCTCTAAATTCTAAACGGGTTGCTAAAAACAATTCTTTCAGCTTTTCAACATACGTTCGAGACCTATTATCTCTGCTCAATCTAATCACTTGCTGCGTAATGGTACTTCCGCCTCTTTTTACACTTCCTGATGTTAAATTTTGTTTGAATGCTTTAAAAATAGATACAGGATTAAAACCAGGATGTTGATAAAAATATTCATCTTCAAACTGAATTAAACAGGTTTTAAATTTCTCTGGAACTGAATCATTCTGTGGAAATCTCCATTGGCCATCTTTTGCTATTAATGCTCCTAAAAGCTCATTTTTGGTGCTCGTAATTACCGTTGATGTTGGTTTTATAAATAATTCTTTCGGCAAACAAAATGCATAGAAAATCAATAGAACAACCACAAAAATTATTTTTTTTTTATGGCTTTTGAAATAGTCAAGAGGCTGAAGCCCCTTGCTATTGAAATTTTTTGTGTTTGTTATTTTCAATTTTGATTTTTTTTCAACAAGGTTCAAAAGAAACCTTGTAGGATGGTAGAAACTACTTTACTTCTCAATAACAACCCAATTCCCCTTTGTTCTCACCAAATAGTCATTGTCATACATGGCTTCAACTTGAATTCCGGGCAAGTAATACCTACCTAAATACGCTGCATTTAATAAGACTGTAAAAGTTTTTGTGTCTAATATATTTTGATTTTTATACAAATCGAAATAAAAATTAACCCGATCGTCTCTAATGTCAGTATACCGTGCTTCGCTTTTGGTAGTGCTTCCAAAATCTGTAAAACGTGTGTTTACAATTTCCCATCCAGAAGGGAAAACCTGTGTCAAAGCAATATCATTTACAGTTTCATTTTTAGGATTGCTCACAGTAATTTCAGCCACAAAATCCTGACCTTGCTTCAAAGCTTTTATATCAATCTTATTGCCTTTTAAATCTTTATACTTAACAGAGGTACTTAAACCTCTACTTTCTGAAAGTTCATCACCCAAAGGAAGCTTTCCAGAATTTATGATTCTTGCAAACACAATATTATCATCATCGTTTTTAATTGTAATAGAATTCTGACCTTCTTTTACCTCGATTTTTCTTTGCACAAAAGAACTATTGGTCGTTATTTTATCGGTTTTAGTATTAGCTGTATACTTTAAAGTCATCGACTTTCCACCATTTTTAAGCACCATTTTTCCAATAGAAAGTAAACTATATGCGGTGGTTTGTGTGCTTAACCAACGATCGCTTGACAATTGTTTTGCAATTGTTGTGGCCAACTCTTTTGCACCTTTATCATTCGTTAACAGCATTGTTTCTAAAGCCATTGCAGTGTTTCTAGTTGAAGAACCATAATTGTAATAACGATTGTTTTCAAAATTTAAATTCGCTGTTTTTACAATGGCTTCACTTGCTTCTTTTTGACCCACCAAAGCATAGGCCGCAGCTAAACGCCATTTTGCTTCGTTGGTAATTTGCTTGAATTCCCGCAATCTATTCATTGCCGATAAATCTGGACTTCCTGCCAAAGCTAGCGTGTATAATCTATACGCTTGTGCAAAGTCCGCTGTGTATTTCGTGTAACTTGGTCGCCAATCTCTTGCCGCCTTTTTTTGATATTTTATAAAATTAGACTTAAAAGTTAAGGGTAAAACAAAGCCTTTTTGTGCGGCTTCTAGCATAAAATGACCAGCGTAACTTGTACCCCAATCACTTACATCATTTTCTCCCATCCAATAAGGTAAACCTCCATTTGCCTTTTGAAAATTCCCTAACCGTTCGATTCCTTTTTCTATATTTTGCTGAACTTGTGTACGTTTTTCTGATGTTAAATCGAACAAATCATTTAAAAATAATTGCGGAAAAACACTTGACGTCGTTTGCTCCACACAACCATGAGGGTATCGTATTAAATACGCTAATCTACCAGAGAAATTAATCGACGGAATAGTTGATAATTCTAACATCGCCGAATTGGAACCTTCCACTCCAAACGTATCAAAATTAATGGTTTGTGTTTGTGCTCCTTGAATGGTTTTATCAATGATAGTTGCTGTTATTGGATTCGGGTTTAAAACATCTATTTCCACTTTATAGGTCGATTTCTCTCCTCCTCCTGTTGCAATAATCTCAACGGTATTGATCTCATTTACTTTTAAAACATCGAGTTCAAAATACACCATTTTTTCATCTGGATTTTCAAAGTTGATGATTTGAAACTTATTGCCAAGAACAGCAATTCCGTTTGAAGTTTTTACCTCAATTTTTACGCTTTTCACTTTTTTATCCATCGCAAAAACAGCAATTGGCAGCGTTACTTTTTCTTTGGGTGATAATTTTCTTGGTAAAGTAGCCAACACCATTAATGGTTTCTTAACAGGAACTGCTTTTTCTGCTTTTCCGAAAGCCTCGTTCTCAACATTACCGGCAACAACCATCGTTCTCACAGAACCTATGTAATTTGGCAACGTAATTTTATGCGATTTCTCTGCTCCTTTTTCTAAATAAAAAGGTCCTAAATATTTTACTACAGGTTTAAAGCGGTTTGCTTTTTGATTTTTTTCTTTTGATAAACTTCCATCTCCACCAATGGCAAAAACCTGATCTATACTTCCTGAATATGCGCCAATAACATCGTCAAAAATATCCCAAGTTTTTACACCCAAAGCTTCTCTTGCATAAAAATCATCATATGCGTTTGGTGTTTTAAATCTCGTTAAATCTAACAAACCTTCCTCTACAACGGCCAAACTATAGGTCATGGCTTTGTTGTTTTTTTCTGATACTTTTACGACAAATGCTTTTTCTGGTTGTAACTCACTTGGCATCGAAATTTGAGGCTCTAATTTCGTGCTTTCATCTTCAACCAACATCGGAATTGTGCCATACAAACGAATTGGTAAATCGTTTTCTGTAACCTGATGCGGTTGCAGCAGCGAAATATTTACAAATACATTGGGCGCCATTTTTTTGGTAACCGGGATTTGCACTTGCGTTGTTCCTTGGGTTGTTTTTACCCATTTTGTTTCTAAAATTTTACTGCCGTTTTCAATACTAATTAAAGCGTTTCCTTTTGATCCTGACGGAAATGTAATGGTAGCCGTTTCACCAACATTGTATTTTTCTTTATCCGCAGAAAACACCAACATTTTTGCCGCCTCTTTATCTCCAGAAGTGGAGTTTTGCCACCAGTTTTTATAAAAATAGGCGGTCCTGCCTGTTGCATGTCCGCTTTTCTTATCTAAAACTCTAATTAGAAATCTTCCTTTGTCGTTGTCCGAAATATTCAAATTAAAGCTACCTTTTCCTTCAGAATTCGTAGACACCTTGATCGTTTTATAAGGCTTATGATAATTACTAGACGTATAACTCGATAAATTGTCGGCAGAAGAACTCCACCACCAACGCCATTTAATTTGATACACCTGCACTTCAATTTCATCATTTTGAATAGGGTTTCCTTTTTCATCCACAGAAATTACAGAAAAAGTTTGATTTTCATCTGTAAAAAACGAATCATATCTATTTGCTTCTGGCGATTTCAATCCTACAAAAGATTTAAAAGGCGCATATTTTTTGGTGAACGCATCCATAGAAAAATCACCACCATTTTCGAAAGCTCTTACTAAAAACTGAACGTTTAACATGCCCGGTGCATTTGCACCAACGGTTAATCTATTGCTGATTTTAGCCAATCCGTTTTCATCTAACTTGCCTTCAAAAAGGGTGATTTCTTCAGATGAAAAGGTTCTTGACGGATCTGAAAAAACATACTTTTTATACTTTTTAAAACTAAAATTTGTTGCGGAAACTTTTGCTATAATTTCGACTTTTAATTTTTTTGCAGGCGTTCCATGCAACCACTTTACATCTAAAGTTCCGTTTACTGGTTTATTTGATGATAGAATTTCGTCTTCAAAATCAACTTTAATTTTTAAACGGTTTGGTTTTACCGTTTCAATTTTTAAAGTCTTGTAGAATTTAGCACCACCAACAGCAATTTTTGCTGTGTAATTTCCTGTTTTTGCTTCTTGCGCTGTTGTCACCGAAAATTTGTAGAAATTATTTAAATTTTCTGATGTTATTTTCTTGTAAACCAACTTTCCGCTGGGGTCTGTAACTTCTAATTTAACAGGATGATTATTTGGTAATTTATTATCGGCATCATTTAATACAAACGTTAAGTGCAAAGAATCTCCTGGCCTCCAAACACCTCGTTCTCCATACAAATAGCCTTTTAAACCTTTTTGGGTTTTGCTGCCAGAAACATCAAACTTACTCAAAGACAAAGAATTTCCATCATTTAGTTTGATATAGCCCTTATTTTTATCCTTAGAAACAACCGCAAAAGCTGCGTTTTTTGGCGAGTTGATGGTTATAAATCCTTCTGTATCTGAAATTCCTGATGCAATTTCTTGCTGCTGAAAATTGAATAATTTTACGCTCGCACCTGTTTCGGGATTTGTATTTAGAATGTTGGTCACCGCAAAAAAGTACGAATTACTAGCTCCTTGTTTTGCAATGATTCCCAAGTTAGAAGCCAATAAATTTTGAGCAATCATTCTACCTTGACTATAATAGGCTTCGTGGCAGGGATTTTCTCTTTCTCTCCAATTGTAATTTTGGTTTTTGTAATTGTATAATTTATTATTCCAATATAATTCTTCTCTTGCTTCCTCATCATCTACTACACTATAATCTCCATATTCTCCTCCGTAATAGCCATCATGGTAATAATACTCTTCTGTACCATTATTAGCATTGCTAGTTTCTGAATCTGAACAATTATAAAACGTTTGATTTTTAGTATAATTCAACTCAACTCTATAAATTGCGCCAGGTTCAGTGACCACCATTTTAGAAATATCGATGCTATAAGCTTTCCATTTTTGCGTATTATTTTGCTCGTTATCGATTAACGTAATGGTTTCTTTAGCAACCCTTCTCCCTACTCTTCGTATCGCCTGCTCGTTATTGCTATTTAGATTGTTTTCTTGCAAAAACTGCAGCACATTTTCTTCATAAATTCTGATAATTCTAACGTCTACTTCCCGAATATTAATGGCTTCAAAATTATATTTCAGATTTGCTGAATTGGGTAAAATCGTTCCGTTCGCAATGGCTCTTATTTGCGGTTTTTTCTGCTCGAAAGTGATCGTTTCTTTATAGGTATTCTTTAGTTTATATTCGTCAACATCTCTAATTCCCTGAAATACAGAAACCAAAACACTCCCTGTTAATTTAGCTTCAGAAAATATTTTTAATTCATTTCCGTTTATGATAAATCTTGGTTTTTGTAGATATTGAATCGTAACCAAACCATCAAAATTTTGTTGGCTTTTTAGTGTATTCGAAAAGTTAATAGAAACATACTGTTCTCCGATGCTATTGACTTTTATATTGATGACTTTAAAATTATTTTTACCCAGAATCGAAAGCTCATTTTCGCCATTATTATCAGCTTTTATCGATCTTCCATTCCATTGAACCTTTAATTGAGAAACTTCTTCAAAACGTTGAATGCTGTCAATTTTAAACTCAAAAACTTTTCCTGACTTGTAGGATTCGTTCCAAACAATATTTTTAATGATTCCTTTTTGAGATGCTTTTACTAATGTTTTTGCACTTTCTAAAGTAATCATATCCGCAGATTGCACAACACCTTCTAGATATTGATATTCCTTTGAATACGATTGTAAAACACCTGTTTTAATCGAAAAATTTGGCTTAATTGTTTTAAATTGAAACGTGTAGTCTTCAAATTTTTGAGGAATGGTTTTATAAATTTCAGACAATTTTACCGTTATTGTATATTCGGTATCTGCCTCTAAATTTTCATCAGGTATAAAAATAAAAGCATGTTTATTAACTACTTCTATTTTGCCACTTACAAAAGGTTGTATTGATAAAATATCTGCCGAACTTTCTTGATTCGCTTCCCAACTTTCCACTTCTTTAGCAAGATTTATGTTTATTTTTTTTGAAACTGAAATAATACCAGAAGTTGTAAAACTAACATATTCCTTGAACTTATAAATGTTATCGGTTTCAATTTTCTCTTGTTTACAGGAAAAAATAAACAGACAAGTTAGCAATGCAAAAAAGATGTTTTTGGTTTTCATGGTTGATGAAGTTAATATTACAAACCAAAAATAGCTTTTTAAGTATGAAAAAAATAAAGAAATGAGAATTCGTAAGACTTTATTTAGAATTGGAATAAAAAAAATGGTTCTTGACTCCCTAACCAATGGGCGTTTAAAAAATTTAACCCCTAATCTCTGGAACTAAAATTTCTTTAAAAAAACAATTAGGGACTTCTTCAAAAAATGGAGTTTTAAAAACACCTTTCTGATGTATTAAATGTAAAACTCTATTTCTAAACGAACAACTGCGGTCGTTTCATTTAAAACGCTGCTTTCTTGAATTTTCATTCTGAAATACTTCTTATGATTATATAAAATGAGTATTTGAAATAACATAATTAAACTTATAGTTTATTCTCATTACAAGTATAAACTAATATCATTCAAAGTTTATTCCAATCTTAAAGCTTTGAGGTGCATACTACAGTTACTTTAGCGCCTAAAAAAACCACGACCATTTTAAAAAAGTGATTGTGGTTTTGTGCTTTTTATCTGCCGCATGCAAGACATTAAATTAAATAGTTAATTCTTGCAACTTTTCTATTTTAGCAAGACTAAAATAGAATTGAAATAGTTTTCAATCTTTACATCTGTAATGCCTTTCATCGTTTTTTTTGGTTTTCCATTTTTGCGGTGCAAATATAGGCCGTTTATGGGGTTCCATTGAGTTTCCATGTTTTTTGTCATTGCCGCAGTATTACCTAGTTGCATTTCGCCTATAATGCACTCTATGCTTCCATCACGCGTCAAAAAAGTCATATTATAACGTATATCAAAGCTATTCGTAAAACCCATAGATTTCATCTCATACAAGCCTTGTGCTAGCTCTTGAATAACAATTTCTTCTGATGATGTTGCAGAAAGTATAATATCCTCTGGATATTCATACTTTTTTGCTATAAAGTCATAGACCCTTTGGTAATTTTCAGCGGCTGTTTTATTATTTAAAACAAATGCCGATGAATTCATTATGGATTTGATGCCAACAATTGCTTTCTTTTCATCTGTTTTAACATATTTGAATACTAAGTTTTTGTCTTGTGCTTGCAGTGAAAAAAGTAAAAACAGACTGATAAAAAATAAAACTGGCTTCATAAAAAGGAGGATAATTACTAATTTTTAGTTTGATTGTAATAATGTGCTATTTTGTAAATGTTTTTATATTTAAACCACTTCTTATCGCTGGTTCGTTTCATGAATTTTTCGTTATCAGAAGTAATTTTTCTCATCTGTTTTCTAAAATTAATAGCTTTAAGCTTTGAAAACTCACCATTTTTTAAAGCCAAAAAACTCAACATTTGCCCTTGGTTAAATACGATAGCACTTTTTCCTGAAGCCGATGCATAACCACTATCAGAAATTTGTGCTTTTGGGTCTTGAAAAATAGTCAGGTGTTCTCCATAGTAAAGAGCTACATAAAATTTACGTTTCCCTGATTTTTTCTTTAAATTTTTAGGCAACGAGAGCACAATTAATCCATCATAAGACACTAGCTTACAAGCATCTGCTTTAATGGTTCTGGCTTTCTCACCTTTTTTCAATCGATAACGAAAAGAATTAATATCATTTCCTTTGTAGGAAAAGCCACGAACTTGGCCATTGAGCTCACTTCCGTCAGCTAAAACAATGGTGCCTTGAAGCCAAGATGCTCCAACATATTTTTTGGTGGTGCTAGAATTAGCAGTGTTATAAAAACTTTGCGCTGTCTGTGCCGTAAAAGTTAGACTTAAATATAAAAATAAAATGAGTGAAATAAATTTTTTCATCTTGAAATATAATTTAGTGTTAAAGGTCTATATTTTGTTTCTAATATACTAAAATATACTTTCTTAGCTATTTTTTTTAAAAATTTTTATTTATTTGGAACCCAAACTTATAGATGTTCTTACTTTTTAGTTTGTCTTAAATGGATAGGTTTAAGAATTAATTTTTTACAAATTTTCTATTGGTTTGACGCACACCATCTGATATTCTAATCACATACACACCGCTTGGCAATGCTTGTACATTGATGTTGTTTGTATTCTTTATAAAAAGTACTTCTTTGCCTAATACATTGTAAATAGCCACCGCTATTGAAGTTTCATTCCCCGCTATAAACAACGTATTGTTTGTTGGATTTGGATAGATAGCGATAGCGAACAGGTGTTCATCTTCTAATCCTGCTGTAGCGCAATCTAAACCACCATCATTAATCGACCAATTGTTAGGACTACTCGTTAAAATAACTCTAGCATCTGAACCATTACAGTAATTAATTCCTGCTGCTCCTAATGTTATGGGGGGGCTAAATGTTTCTAATTCTAATTGAGACCAACCAATTAAAAGCGCATCATAATTAGCTGTAGAAAGACCAGAATCATCAAACATTCCAAACATATTTCCGACTTTTGAAATATTCCAATCTTCTAAGTTTTGATTAAATAACAGTGCCTCACTAAACATTTTATACATATTCGTCACCGCAGTCACATCCCATTGACCGATTGGTTGGTTAAATGCAATTGCATTTTCAAACATTCCCAGCATAGTTGCAGAAGTCGTATTAATGTCCCAGTCAATTATATTTCCATTAAAACTAATAGCACTCTCAAACATATAGGACATATTAGTCACCTGACTCACATCCCAAGAATTTAAATTTTGATTGAAAAGAATAGCAACACTAAACATAGAGTCCATATTAGTAACACTACTCACATTCCAATCTGAAATATCTTGATTAAATGCCAATGCATCATAAAACATACCCTCCATATCAATAACACTACTCACATCCCAAGAACCAATGTCTTGATTAAATGAGGTTGCTTCAATAAACATATTAGTCATACGAGCAACACTGCTCACATCCCAAGTACCAATAGGTTGATTAAATGACTGTGCATATTGAAACATCTGAACCATAGAAGTAACATTACTCACATCCCATTCATTCAATGGTTTATTAAATAAGGACGCTTGTTTAAACATACTAATCATAGAAGTAACATTACTCACATCCCAAGTACCAATAGGTTGATTAAACGAGGTTGCTCCTTCAAACATAAAATTCATAGTAGTCACATTACTCACATCCCAAGAACTAATATCTTGATTGAAAACCTCTGCTCTAAAAAACATACTAGACATATAAACAACATTACTTACATCCCAAGAACCAATGTCTTGGTTAAAAGCAGTAGCACCCTTAAACATATTAGTCATACGAGCAACACTGCTCACATCCCAAGAACCAATGTTTTGATTA
>JAWUYT010000033.1:0-33436 GCA_034110665.1 Polaribacter sp. | reverse complement strand
TCTGTCACGAAAATAGAACATTCTTTCTAAACACAACTACAAGAGTGAAACTTAATAAGGCGATTTTTATATCGCTTTTAAGCGGGCTGTGTGCAAATTATCCCAAGAATAAAATGTTATTCATGGAGATATATTTTTTATTAAATTTTGTGTATTAATTCAAAAAATATTTGAATTAAAATTTTTGTTTTAGTTATAAACTAAAATAATTTGTTGTAAATAAATATCAACATTAAAACTATTAAAATAACATACCAATATTTACCAATCAGATAACCAATAATTTCAGTGTTAGAATTAAATTTTTTATTGGTTGTTTTACTCATTAATTTACTAAAATAACCCTTGATTACTGAATAAATTAATGATAGCGTGATAAGGGCTGTAACAGAAGCTGGAACAAAAATTATAATTTCAATTATGGAAATAGGTATAGATAAATTAAAAAAATTAACAACACCCATTATTCCATTAACCCAAAGTAATATTACCCCAATTAAAATTACAATTGTTAAAATTTTCTTTTTCATAAAATTCGAATTTCAAACAAATTTATAAATTATTTTTATAGGTAAGGGTAAAATCATTCAATTTCTCTAAATCTTGCAGGAATAAGTTCGATAATTGGACTATGTTGTGCTGTATTGAGTCCTTTATGATACTTAAAATAAATTTTATTTTATTAGCACCCTATTTAGCACCCTAAAAAGAAAAAACCCTATAAACATTACGTTTACAGGGTTTTTAAGTGGTACCTCCAGGAATCGAACCAGGGACACAAGGATTTTCAGTCCTTTGCTCTACCAACTGAGCTAAGGTACCATCGCCTTAGCGGATGCAAATATAAAATGTTTTTTGACATTTACTAACGAAAATTTAAAAAAATCTATTGTATTTTTGAATTTCCTCAAAAAGAAGAATGAACTTAATTATTGATGTTGGAAATACTAGAGTCAAAGCAGCTGTTTTTGAGGGGCATACCCTTGTCTATATTTATGCTTTTAATAAAAGTAGAATTATATCCGAAGTAAAAAAAATAATTAAAAACTATAAAATTACTTTAGGAATCATGTCAAGTGTTGGGTTGAGCATATCAAAAAAGATTGAAAAGCTTGATGAATTGATAGATTTTATGGTTGTTTCATCAAAAATTGAAACCCCTTTTAAAAATTTATATGCAACTCCAAATACTTTAGGTGTTGATAGAATTGCATTAGTATTTGGTGCTGTACTTAAATTTCCGAAGCAAAATGTTCTAATAATAGATGCAGGGACCTGTATTACTTTCGATTTTATAAATAAAAATGCTGAATATTTAGGAGGAGCAATTTCTCCGGGTATAGAAATGAGATATAAATCGCTTCATGCATTTACATCAAAATTACCCCTTTTGGAAATAAATAAACCCAATAATTTTATTGGTAATAGCACAAATGAGAGTATAAATTCTGGTATTGTAAATGGTGTAATTCAGGAAATTGAAGGCGTTATTATGCTATATAAAAAAGAATATTTACATTTAACAGTCGTTTTAACAGGAGGGGATACAAATTTCTTGGCAAAACAATTAAAAAGTAGCATATTTGCCAATCAAAATTTTCTCCTTGAGGGATTAAATGAAATATTGATTTTTAACAAAAACAAATGATTAGAAATATTGTAGTAATTATTTTACTATCTACTTCTGTGACTTTTACAGCGCAAAGAACAAGTTCTTCACCGTATTCTCATTTTGGTATTGGAGACCAATTTAATTCAGCAACAGTTGAGCAAAGTGCTATGGGGGGTATAGGCGTTGCATTTAGCCATTATAAATACTTAAATTTTAGAAATCCAGCAGCTTACGCTGACTTGAGATACACAACTTATGCATTTGGTGTTTTAAATAATGATTTAACCATAAAAAATGCAAATACAGAACAAAGCAGTGTCACAACAAGTTTATCATATGTAGCGCTCGCTTTTCCTATCGGAGAAAAGGCAGGTTTTTCTTTTGGAATGCAGCCGATATCTGCCGTCGGTTACTCTTTATCGAATAGTCTTTTAAATATTGACGGAAATACCACAGAAATTTCGTTGTATGAAGGAAGCGGAGGGGTAAATAGATTTTATGGTAGTTTCGGAATTAAAGTTTTAAAAGAACTCTCTTTCGGTATTGAAGCTGATTTTAGTTTTGGTAATGTTGAAAATAGCATTATTAATCAAAGAGAGGGTGTAGCGCTAGCTACTAAATACGAAGAAGTGATTAATTTAAGAGGGGGTTCTGTTAAATTAGGAGCACAATATCAAAAAGATTTAAAAAATGAGTTGGTCCTAAATGCAGGTGCAACCGTAAAATTTGGTAATGATTTAAATGCTACAGGAAATGATTATTTGTATTCATTAACTTTTGCGGGAGTAGGTTCAGAATTCCCAAGAGATACCATTTCTGCCTCCCAAATTGATGGTAAATTTAATTTCCCTTTACAGTCTACCTTGGGAATAGGTCTTGGAAAACTTGATAAATGGTATGCGGGTGTAGAATATGAAAGCCAAGATGCTATTGCTACAAACGGGTTATTAGCGAATACAAATGGAGCTTTCCAATACGGAAAATCTAATAGAATAGCTTTAGGTGGTTTTTATTTACCTAAAATAAACTCTATATCAAGTTATTGGCAAAGAGTTACTTATCGAGCTGGTGTGCGTATGGAAAATACAGGCTTGTTAGTCGATGGTGTTGGAAATGGAGCGAATTTTACAGAAATTCAGGACTTTGGCATATCTTTTGGTTTAGGATTGCCATTAAAGAGATTGTCTACAGTAAATATGGGTTTTGAATTTGGTAAACGAGGAACTATAGAAAATAATTTAATAGAAGAAAATTATTTTAATTTTAGATTAAGTTTATCTTTGACAGACGCGAATTGGTTCATTAAAAGAAAGATTGATTAACAATATTAAAACGAACAAAATGAGGAAAATTACGTTTTTATTAGCAGCAACTATATTTTTTGTTTCTGCAAAAACAAATGCGCAGGAGGATGCAAAAAGAGAATGTCTAATCAAGTATAACTTGTTTAAAGGAGATTTTAAATCAAAGAAATACGATGATGCGTATCCAAATTGGACTTATTTGATGGATAATTGTCAAGATTTATCTGTAAATATTTACAAATATGGCGCAGATATAGCGCAAGACGTCAAAAAAGATCCAGCTTTAGCCAAAAAAGTGTACGAGCAAAGATTACAATATTTTCCTGAACATGATGATCTGAAAAATAACCTTGCTAAATTTCATAGTGATTATGCAACTTATTTAGCCAAAAATAAATTAGCATCTGAAACAGAAATATTCAACATATTAGAAATTGCTTACAAAATATCTCCTAGAGATATGAGTGTGAAAAATATTTATAAATATTTTCAAGGAGTCACTGATAAATACAAAGACATTAAACCTCAAAAAGTTTTTGATACGTATGATGATGTAATCGAATCCGTTGGAGAAAAATTAGATGATTACTTGAAAAAGATATTTGAATTAACCAAAGATTCTGCAAGAGTATTAGGTGCTATAGAGAAAAGAAGGTTAAGGGCTTACACTATTAATTCAAAAGCTTTAGGACAAGTAGAAGGAGGCTTGGATAATATTATTTCTGAAATAGCAACTTGTGAGCGTTTAGTACCCCTATACAAAAGAGATTTTGAAGAAAACAAGAATAATGAAGTTTGGTTAAAAAGAGCAGTGTCTAGAATGTTTTATAAAGGATGTCAAGCAGATCCTTTGTACGCAACGTTAGCAAAATCTTATGCTGAAGCTTCGCCATCTCCAGAAGCGTACGCTTTTCTTGCAAATGTGTTAGAAGATAACGGAGACATTTCTGGTGCAGCTGCAATGAGACAGAAATCATTTGATATAGAAACTGACCCACTTAAAAAGGCAAAATATAAATTAAAGTTTGCACAAGCTGCTAAAGCAAGAGGTCAATTGTCAAAAGCGAGGAGCTTGGCGAGAGAAGCATTAAAATACAATCCTAATTTTGGTAAAGCCTTTTTATTAATAGGGAGATTATACCAATCTAGTGTAAACGATTGTGGAAGTAATGAGTTTGAAAAGAGAATGGTCTATGCAGCTGCTTTAAGACAAGCTCAAAGAGCATCAGCTGTAGATCCAAGTATCTCATCAACAGCTAGAAAATACATAAGATCTTATCAAGCAAACTTACCAAGTAAAAAAGTAATTTTTACTGAAGGTAGAGCTATAGGTGAATCATATAGTATTAAATGCTGGATTGGAGAAACTGTAAAAGTTGCTTCTAGCGGTAAATAATGAACATAACTATTTATACAATATTAAAAAGCATTGCTGTCCTTTTAGGAACAGCAATGCTTTTTTCTTGTGATAATAATACACAAAAAGCAAGAGATTTTTTGGCAGATAAAAATCTGCCTGTAGGCACGACCAAAAATGCTTTTCACGTGTATAAAGATTCTGGCAGAATAACATCGAAACTAATAACGCCTAAAATGTTAGACTATAGTAATAGAACAGCGCATCCTTATAGCGAGTTTCCTGACGGAATTAAAATCATCAATTTCGAGAATAAAGGTTTAGATTCTGTAACGATTACTGGAGATTTTGCGCTTTCCTACGCTAAAACATCGATATCGGAAATTAAAGGAAATGTCGTTGTGATTAATCATGCAGATAAAGCTAGATTAGAAACTGAACAATTGTTTTGGGATGAAAAAACAAAATATTTTGTTTCTGAGGAAGCATTTAAGCTTACTAAAGAAAATGACACTATCTTTGGTATTGGTTTCGAATCTAAAGATGATTTATCAAAACATCTAACAAAAAAAACTACAGGTAAATTAGTGACTTCAGAAAATTAAATTATGGATAGAATTTGGAAATTTTTTCAGTACGGATATTTAATGATTGCTTTTATTTGTCTAGTAGAAACATTTACGAAATGGAATATTAATAGGGAAAGAGCCTATTTCTTTCTTGCATTCTCAATTTTAATTATTTTTGTATTTTTCTTTAAAAGACATTTTAGAAAAAAAGTTGAAAAAAGGAACAATGAAAATAAATAGAACCTTAACGTCATAATGGAGGTTGAACTCATCATTATAAGTATATCAATCTTGCTATCTGCATTTTTTTCGGGTATGGAAATTGCATTTGTTTCTGCAAATAAAATGCACATCGAACTAGAAAAGAAAAGAGAAGGTTTTATTCCGAAAATCCTAACTAAAATAACCCAAAAATCATCTAAATTTATTACGACAATGTTAGTTGGTAATAATATTTCTTTGGTAATTTATAGCTATTACATGGGTAAATTTCTGATTAGAATTCTTCCTTTAGGTAATTTTAATGATTTCTCTGTTTTATTAATACAAACAATTATTTCTACAATTGTTATTCTTGTTACTGCCGAGTTTTTACCCAAGGCAATTTTTAGAATGTATGCAAACGAGGTTTTGAAAATTTTTGCCTTACCCGCTTATGTTTTTTATTATTTATTTCATTTCTTTTCTGAATTTATCACTGCAATCTCCGATTTTTTTCTGCGGGTTTTCTTTAAAACGAACGCAGATGAACAACAAACAGAATTTAGTAAAGAAGAGCTAGGCAATTATATTAATGAGCAATTAGAAACGGGCAATGATGATGATGAAAGGGATTCTGAAATTCAAATATTTCAAAATGCTTTAGAATTTCAGAATGTAAAAGCTAGGGAAGTAATGGTGCCAAGAACAGAAATTGTATCTCTAGAGATACATGAAACTGTTAACAACTTAAAGAATACATTTATAGAAACTGGACTCTCTAAAATTTTAATCTATAAAACCTCACTAGACGATGTTGTTGGGTACGTAAACGCATTCGAATTATTTAAAGGGCCAAAGACTATTAAATCAATTCTATTGCCGTTAGAGTTGGTGCCGGAGTCTATGATGATTAATGATATACTGAACACACTCATGAAAAAACGTAAGAGTGTGGCTGTTGTTGTCGATGAATATGGAGGAACTTCTGGAATGATTACTGTGGAAGACATTGTGGAAGAATTATTTGGAGAGATTGAGGATGAACACGATTCGCAAGAGTTTTTAGAAGAAAAAATTAGCGACCTTAAATTTAACTTTTCGGGAAGATTAGAAATTGACTATTTAAATGAAGCCTATGATCTAAATATAGCGAAGTCAGAGGCCTATGAAACTTTAGGAGGGTTCATTATAGAGCATACAGAAAACATTCCAGAAGAAAAAGAAGTTATTGATATTGAGGATTTTGAAATTAAAATATTAAAAATGAGTGGCGCAAAAATCGATGAAGTTTCTTTTAAAATTTCTAATCTAGAAGATTAAAATTTTCAAACATCATTCAATATCTAAAAATTGCACATAACATACTACTAATAAGTGCAAAATGGGTTGCAATATTAAAACCAAAAATCGTATATTCGCCAACTAAAATTAAATTAATAACATATGGCAGTTTTATCAAAAATTAGAGAACGATCTATGTTCTTAATCATCATTATTGGATTAGCACTTTTTGCTTTTGTTTTAGATCCATCAACACTTGGTGATTTTTTTAATTCAAGCAAAGTAAATGAAATTGGTGAAATAGATGGAGAAGCGATTTCGAGACAAGAATTTGCCAGTGCATTAGAAAAGTACAATCAACAAACCGGAGGTAAAGTTACTCAAATGCAGGCTGCAAAAACAGTTTGGGACAACATTGTTAGAAAAAAAATATACAAAAAGCAACTTGAAGAAGCTGGAATCACTATTGGTGAAAAAGATGTTTGGAATGAAGTTGTAAACGCTTCATTTGTGCAAAGTAACCCAGAATACCAAAACGAAGCAGGTTTGTTTGATGAGTCAAAATTCAAGCAATTTTTAGCGACTGAGAAAGAAAATGAAACATCACTGTGGTCTCAATGGTCTTCTTATATGAATCAAATTAGAGACAATTCTGAAACTTCTACTTACAATAATTTAGTAAGTGCTGGTTTAGGTGCATCTTTAAAAGAAGGTGAAAACTCGTATATGATTGATAATATAAAGCTAAATGCACAGTTTGTATACGTTCCGTATACAACAATTGCAGATAGTTTAATTAAAATAAAAAAATCTGAAGTACAGGCATATATTGAAAGTCATGAAGATGAGTTTAAAGTTGAAGCTTCTAGAGATATCTCTTATGTTCAGTTTGATGTGAAAGCTTCTGCTGAAGACGAAGAAATTATTAAAAAAAATGTAGCAGGTTTAATAGAAGACTTTAAAAATTCTTCTAACGACGAGTTGTTTTTGTCAGAAAACGATTCTGAAACCAATTTAAATGCGAACTATCAATTTAAGAATCTAGTAAACCAAGAAGTTTCAGGTGAAATTTTTGGAGGAAATAAAGGAGATGTAGTTGGCCCATATAAAGACAAAGAATATTTTAAAATCTCTAAAATTATTGAAGTAGTTGAAATGCCAGATTCTGTAAGAGCAAGTCATATTTTAATTCCTTTTATTGGCGCACAAAGAGTTTCTCCAGATGTTACAAGAACCGTAAAGGAGGCAAAGGAATTAGCAGACAGTCTTTTTACGGTTGTAAAAAGAAGAAAGAGTAAATTTGGTAAATTAGCTGTAGAATTTTCTTCGGATAAAGGTTCAGGGGAAAAAGAGGGTGATTTAGATTGGTTTAATTATCAAAGAATGACTCCTGCTTTTAGAGATTATGCTTTTACTGGTAAGAAAGGAGACATGACGGTTGTTAAAACACCTTTTGGTTTTCATATTATTAAAATTGATGGTCAAAAGAACAAGCAAAAAGTATTAAAACTTGCAACGTATAGTATGAAAATAGTGCCTTCTGAAGAAACAGAAAATACCGTGTTTAGAAAAGCAGAAGAATTTGCTTTGGCCGTTTCTAAAGAAAATAAATTTTTTGATGCAGCAAAAGACAAAAATTATAAGACAAAGCCAGTAGTTGGTTTAAAATCTTTGGATGAAAATGTTCCTGGTTTAGGAAATCAAAGATCAATTGTTAGTTGGGCTTTTAATGGAGATAGCGATGTTAGTTCTTTCAAACGTTTCGATTTAGAAGGAAGTCACGTTGTGGCTTTTGTAACTGGTTCCGAGAAAAAAGGGTTAATGTCTGTTGTAAAAGCAATAACTAAAATAAGACCTATTCTTAAGAATGAAAAGAAAGCAGCAATGCTTATCGACAAATTAAAAGGCGCAGATTTACAGGAAATTGCGAAATCTAATAATACAAACGTAAGAACATCTAACAAGGTAACTTTAAAAACACCAACACTTTCTGGAGTTGGAGTAGAGCCTAAAATAGTTGGTGCTATGTACAATGCTGAACTGAACAAGGTCTACAACTCAATTATAGGTGATAGAGGTGTCTACGCATTTAAGGTTACTAGCAAAGAGTTGCCAACTGCACTTCCTAATTATGATACTAATAGAAAGAGAATTGCACAAGCAAGAAAAGGGCAGACTTTTAAATTGTTTGAAGCAATTAAAAAATCAGTAGATATTGAGGATAATAGAGCTGTTATGTATAGTAACTAAAATTCTTTTTATTTCAATTAAATAGTAGAATCCGTTCAAAATTTTTGAACGGATTTTTTGTGCTCCAATTTTCATGAAAATAATGAGTATATAAATAAATTGATTTTTTTTTGCTTTTCTTAAATATAAATAAATAGCAAGCAATACGAAATTAACCATACAAAGTAGTAGAATTGTGAAAAGTCAAAAGGTCTTTTTTTAGCTTGTCGAAGAATAAAGTTACACTATTCAAAAGTATTCTTGCTCAAGCCTTAAATAGCTGCAAAGAAGAAACCTTTTTGATTACTCAAAAAGGTTTTGTTATTATGGTCGTTTCTAAAAATTTCGTTTTTTTATCCCTTCATAGAAATTAAAAATTCTTCGTTATTTTTAGAAAACTTAATTCTATCGTTAATAAATTCCATAGCTTCTATAGGATTCATATCTGCAAGATATTTTCGTAAAATCCACATTCTCTGCACGGTTTTAGGGTCTAATAATAAATCATCACGTCTTGTAGAAGATTTTATTAAATCGATTGCAGGATAAATTCTTCTGTTAGAAATATTTCTATCTAGCTGTAATTCCATGTTTCCTGTTCCTTTAAATTCTTCGAAGATAACTTCATCCATTTTAGAACCCGTATCAGTAAGTGCAGTTGCAATAATGGTTAAAGAACCACCATTTTCAATGTTTCTTGCCGCTCCAAAGAAACGTTTTGGTTTGTGCAGTGCATTTGCATCAATACCACCAGAAAGTATTTTTCCTGATGCAGGAGCCACTGTATTGTAAGCTCTTGCCAAACGAGTAATAGAGTCTAAGAGAATAACAACATCGTGGCCACACTCTACAAGTCTTTTCGCTTTTTCTAGGACAATATTTGCTACACGTACGTGTTTGTCTGCCGGTTCATCAAAAGTAGAAGCAACTACTTCTCCACGAACGCTGCGTTGCATATCTGTAACTTCTTCAGGGCGTTCATCAATTAATAAAACAATTTGATATACTTCAGGATGATTCATTGCAATAGCTTTTGCAATATCTTTTAGCAACATCGTTTTACCAGTTTTTGGTTGCGCTACAATCATACCACGTTGCCCTTTTCCAAGAGGAGAAAATAAATCAATAATTCTTGTGGATAAAGAACTACCTTTTTCTGCTAAATTAAATTTCTCTTCAGGAAATAATGGTGTTAAATGTTCAAAGGAAACTCGATCTCTAACAATATTTGGATTTAAGCCGTTTATTTTTGAAACTCTAATAAGAGGAAAATATTTTTCACCTTCTTTTGGAGGTCTTACATTTCCTCTAACAGTATCACCCGTTTTTAAACCAAATAATTTAATTTGAGATTGTGAAACATAAATATCATCTGGTGATGATAAATAATTATAGTCAGATGAACGTAAAAACCCATAGCCATCTGGCATCATTTCTAAAACACCTTCACTATCAATAATCCCATCAAATTCAAAATCCGGGTCTCTATATCTATTCGTAGATTTATTCCCGTTACTTCTACTATTGTTGTTTTTATTTTGTTGATTGGTGTTTTTAGTTTTCTGTTGATTTGTATTTCGTTGTTGAGCACTATTATTAATTCTAGGTTGATTTTTAGCAACAGGTTTCTGTTCTCTAATATCTTTCGCCTCAACTTTTACTGCCGCCGGTTTGTTTGTCTTAACATCTGCAGTTTCGATCTTACTAACTTCTGAAGTCGTGTTTTCACCAGCTTCAGTTTTTTCTTCTTTTTCAACCTCTTTATTTACTACTTTTTTAACAGTAGTTTCCTTAGCTGGAGTTCTATTAATAGGAGGTCTTTTTTTCTGAAGTACATTCTCTTGATCTGTTTGATTAGAGTCAGATTCCTTTAAAGTTTCTGTTTCTTTGGATGACCCGTTTTGAACCTTTTTTACAAGTCTTTTTCTTTTCGGCTTAGCCGCTGCAGCATTATCTGTAGAAGCAATAACCTCTTTTGTAGAAGATGGATTCGTAGCTTGGGTATCTAATATCTGATAAACTAGATCTAATTTTTTTAATTGACTAGTCTTGGTAAGACCTATAGACTTGGCAACAGTTTGCAAGTCAGCAAGGGTTTTTGCTTTTAGTTCAGAAATTTCGAACATTTATATATTTATTAAGTTATGATAAATCTTAAACTTTTAAGATATTTTAAAAATTGTTTCCTTGATTTTTATTTATTGTATATAGAGCTATACAACATCCTTGAGGTGCTTGTTATTTTACAAATATATGCTTTTTTTTTAACTTTCAAGTTTTCTTTTTTTAAAAAAGAAATTCTATTTTTGCTGCACAATATTTACATATGATTCAAAGAATACAAACTATATATTTAATTTTAGCTTCCATAGTGTCGGGAGGTTTAATTTTTGTGTTTAATTTATGGAATACAGTTAAAGAGGAAATTTTTGTTGTAGATTTGTTCTATACAGAGATAATTACCTTAAATATAATTCCTTTTCTGTTTATTGCGTCTGCTGTTTTATCAATAATGGCAATATTTCTATTCAAGAATAGAAAATTACAATTTGTAATTGGACGTATTATAATTTTGATAAATCTTTTTTTATTAGGATTATTGATTTATTTGTCACTAACATTATCTGGAGAAATTTCAGTTTCGGAGAAAGGTATTGGGATGTTTTTACCAATTTTGGCTATTTTGTTTATTGTTTTTGCAAATAAAGCTATTAAGAAGGATGAAGATCTTGTAAAATCTGTTGATAGATTGCGATAAAACTAACAAGTAGTATATTTAGTGCGAAAAAAACCGGGAATATTTCTCGGTTTTTTATTTTTATGAATATTTGAATTAGATATATTTTTAGTAATAGTAAAGTAAAAAGATAAAACAAGTTGTTCTTATGTTGTTGTTTTTCAATTAGTTATATTTATCGTCTCCCTGTAAACGGGGAGGTTTCTCCCTGTTTACAGGGAGACGTAAATATCATGGTAAACAGGGATTGTGTAGTAGTAGTAAGTGACTTAAATTTGTAAGGAAGAATGGAAGAAAAGATATACGTTCACGTGGCTGATGACCACAAAATTGTAATTGATGGTATTATTGCTGTAATTAATACCGATAATGATATCGAAATTAATGGGTATTCTTTGACGGGTAAACAAGATACAGATTGGTTTGATAACAAAGATAACAAAGCAGATGTTTTAATATTGGATATTACAATGCCCGTTCTAGATGGTATTGAAGTCTTAAAATATTTCAACAAAAACAAAATTGATCAAAAAGTTATTATTCTTTCTAGTTATGATGATATAAAAATTGTGCAAGAAATGTTAACTCTTGGTTGCAAAGGATATATTACAAAAAACAATGCAGGAGAGCATATCGTAGAAGCTATAAAGGCAGTTGCAAATGGAGATCAATATTTTAGTGATGATGTACAGAAAACGTTATTAAAATCTTTTTCAGGACAAAAAGTACCGAAAGGTATGTTGCCTAATAAGTTTTTAATAGAAACATTAACAGAAAGAGAATTAGAAGTTTTAAAATTGATAACTAAACAGCTAAACACTCCTGAAATTGCTAAAACTTTAAACGTAAGTATTAGCACGGTAGAAACACATAGAAAAAATTTATTAAAAAAAATAAAAGTTAAAAATTCAGTAGGATTAGCGATGTACGCGGTAAAAAACAAAATAGTTTAGTTTAAAAAAACATAAAATATTTCAGTATTTTTTATGGGTAATTTTCTAAAATATTTGGTTTTATTCCCTCCACATTTTATATTTATCGTATTCACTGCGAAACCTACCTTTTTATTATTAAATATCTAAATATATAACCATGAAAAAAATTAGTTTACTATTAGTGTTGGGGGTTTCGTTAATATTATCATCTTGTTCGGGTGAAGATTCATCCTTACAAAATGATCAAAATTTAAAATTATTAAAGACTTTTAAAGTCAAAAAAGATGCTACAGGTGCGTACTCCGTAGATTTTAATGTATCTGACAACACCAAAGTTGATGAGATTTTCAACTTACAGGAAAATACATTACAATATTTTTTATATCCAACCAGAATGAAAACAGAAAATAATATTTCTGAAGATTTAGTAATTAACGATAACCAAATAAAAATTGGTTTTGTAGATACTCAAAATGATAACTCTCCGATGGTTACGATCAAGGATGACATTAAATTTGCTAATAAATCTGTTGTTTTAGCTAAATTAACTAGCTATAATTTAACAAGTAATGAAGATGGTTCTTTTGATCTAAATTTTAAGGTTAAAAATAAAACAAATGTTTCTTTCTCTTATAATCAAGAAATAAATACTTATGAAGTTCATTTAGACGATGGTAAAGGAGGGGAAACTGATTTTTCAAGGAATTTAGCAAAAGAAGAAGGCAAACTATTGAAAATCGACTTTGTAACCCATTTTAATAGCTTCGGCGCAAAATCTAATCAATTAGCGTTTGAGAGAAAACCTAGAGTAATAATCGATAGTGGCGGTGACATAGATTAATAAAATTATTCTTGAAACAAAAAATAAAAATTTTTATATTCATTTGTTTCGGTGCATACCAGATAAATGCTCTCGAAATTAGTATAAATACTAAAGAGGTCTTTCTTGAAAAGACTTCTTTAGTATTTTCGGTTAAAAATGATTCTTTAATTGATTTGAGTTATAATAAAATTATTAAGCTTTACAAAAACGAATCGTATGTTAAGGCTTTAGAGCAATCTCTTGCACTTCGCGATGAATGTATAGAGAGAGAAAATTATTATTGGACTTATAAATTCAGTTATTTAATTGCGGATATCTATGAAAGAACAAATAAGTTTGACGAATCCTTAAAGTACTATCAAAAATCTTTTAATCTAATAAATACCGCTTCACTTGATCAGCAGGACTTGAGGTTTAGCGATATTGATATAGCCGAAACATTATTGAAAATTGGTAGTAATTACCATAGATTGGCGGTATCAAAAGAAGAAAGGGAAAAATCATATTATTTAGACAGTGCAAAAATATATTATGAAAAATTAGAGATATTGCCCGCGTTAAACATTGAAATGGAAAGTTTGATAGCTAGAGCTTATGTTAATCTTTCAGCTATTTATGAAAAAGATTCTATGTATGATAAGGCGGAAAGCTATGTAAGAAAATCGATTATAATTCATAAAAAGTATAAAAATAATTTAAGTTCGGCAGTGGCCTTAAATAATTTAGGGAATATTTTTTTATCACAAAAAGAATATAAAAAATCTAAAGAAATATATTTAGAGGCAATAGCTTTAATTGAAAAAAGTGATGACCCCAAAGCTATTAGAATCAAATCAAGTTTGTATTTTAATTTAGCCTGGGCCATGAGAAATTTAGATGATTTTGAAGCCTATGACATTCAAGAGTTGTCTTACAAGATTGAAGGAGATATTAGAGAAAAAGAGTTCAGCGGAATTATAGAGCGAGTTACACAAGAATACAACTTTGATGCACAAAAAGAACTATTTCAAGAGCAAGAAGAAGTTAAGCGACTAAGAGACCAAAGAATATTTTGGAGTATTGGAATCATTGCTTTGCTTATTATAGTTTCATTAGTATATTGGTTAAATTTATATAAGTTAAAACAAAATAACCTTGCATTAAAATTAAATCAAGTAGAATTACTTCAGAATCAAAATTTAGATAAATTGAAGTCTGAAACTCAAGTAAGAATTTTAAATGCGACCATAGACGGTAAAGAGTCAGAAAGAAAAGAAATTGCAGAAACTTTGCACGATAGTGTGAGTGCCCTGCTATCTTCGGCAAATTTACACTTGCAAGCTACAAGAAAACAATTTAATGGAAAGACACCTATAGAGATAGACAAAACTCAACAAATAATTCAGGAAGCTTCTTATAAAATTAGAGACTTATCCCATACGTTAGTTTCATCAGTTCTATTAAAATTTGGGTTAAATTTTGCGATAAAAGATATTGCAGAAAAATATTCTAATTCTCAATTAAATATAGCAACGGATATTAGAAATATTAGAAGATACCAGCAAAATTTTGAGATTAAGGTATATAATATTACGCAAGAATTTATAAATAATATTTTAAAACATAGTGAAGCAGACAATGCTCTAATAGAACTTAAAGAAGAGAGCAATAAATTATTTATTACTATTTCTGATGATGGGGTGGGTTTTGATAAAACAAAAATTAATACCAAAGATGGCCTGGGAATCAGTCAAATTGATGCTAGAATACAAATGATGAAGGGGACATTTCAAATAGAATCTTCAAAAAATAATGGTACTAAAATTTCTGTAGAACTTCCTGTTTTAAGAAGGAAGATTTTAACTTCGTAAAGCTAATTCTATAATTTCTAAATTTTTTATGGCTGCTTTTTCCAGTTCAAAACGAAGCATGGTTCTCACTTTGTGAAATCCATGTTTACCTGCGGCTCCAGGATTTAAATGCAATAAATTCAATTTTTTGTCATATTGAACTTTTAATATGTGAGAATGACCTGTAATAAAAATCTTTGGAGGTTTTGCTGCAAGTTCTTCCCGAACTCTCTGATTGTATCTATTAGGATACCCACCAATGTGAGTTATCCAAACGGTAACATTCTCTAGAGAAAACTTATTATCTAAAGGGAATTCAGATCTAGCATCTTTATCATCAATATTGCCATAAACAGCACGTAAAGGTTTTAATTCCTTTATGGCATCGGTAACTTTTAGACTACCAATATCACCTGCATGCCAGACTTCATCAGCTTGATTTACGAATTTTAAAATTTGATCATCTATGTAACTGTGGGTATCTGATAATAATAAGATTTTTTTCATTGAAAAACAGTAAGAAAAATTTAACGTCTCTTAAGAAAACAAAAATAAGGATTCCTAAATAAATTTCGTAATTTTGAAGTCTTCAAAAAAAAGTTTTCTTGAGATATTTTATAGAACTTTCTTATAACGGAAAAAAATACCATGGTTGGCAAATTCAACCGGATGTAATTTCCGTACAAGAAAAATTGAATATCGCAATAAGTACGATTCTTCAAGAAGAAATTCAGGTTGTAGGGGCCGGTAGAACAGATACAGGTGTTCATGCATCCCAAATGTTTGCACATTTTGACACAACAAAAGAGCTAAAAGATGAAATTGTGTTTAGGCTAAATTCAATTTTACCAAATGATATTTCTGTTTATAAAGTTTTTTTGGTAAATGACGAAAAACATGTTCGTTTTGATGCCACCTCTAGAAGGTATGAATATAAAATTTGGTTAGGTAGAAATCCGTTTTTATTAGATTTTTCTTGGCAAATACATTCACAAAGACCCAATGTAGATTTGATGAATGAAGCTGCAAAACTATTATTAGAATACGAAGATTTTCAGTGTTTCTCTAAAGTGAAAACTGAAGTCTATACTTTTAATTGTGATATAACAGAGGCTTTTTGGGAGCAAAAAGAAAATGAGTTAACTTTTTATATTTCGGCAAATCGTTTTTTAAGAAATATGGTAAGAGCAATTGTTGGTACTCTGATAGACGTTGGGTTGGGCAAAGTGTCTAAAGATGATTTTAAGAAAATTATAGAGAGTAAAAATAGGAGTAACGCGGGATTGTCAGTTCCTGCAAAAGGTTTATTTTTAACAGCAATAAAATATTAAATTTTGGGAGAAAAATCAGGAAATGCTTTTGATATGCAAATTTTTTCAAGACTGATGTCGTTTGCAAAACGATATCGTTTGTATTTTTTCATAGCATCATCATCAACTATTCTTCTAGCATTATTTTCAGTTGTATCACCTTATATTTTAATCAATACGGTAGATGAATATATTTTATCGAAAGATAAAGTTGGGCTCTTAAATTATTCGCTGTTAATGTTGGGTATTTTAATCGTAGAAGTGCTTTTGCAGTTTACCTTTATCTACTTTGCAAATTGGGTTGGGCAACATATAATTAGAGATATTAGGGCAAAAATATTTAGACATATTTTACAGTTTAAAATGTCTTATTTCGATACTAATTCGGTCGGAAGATTAGTTACCAGAGTCGTGTCAGACATCGAAACTATTGCAGCTTTTTTTAGTAATGGAGTATTTACTATTTTAAGTGATATTCTAAAAATGTTTGCTGTTACCGTGGTGATGCTTTTCTTAAATTGGAGGCTAGCACTCATCACTTTGGCTATTTTACCAATTTTAGTTTATGCAACTAAATTATTTCAGGTTGCTATTAAAGAAACTTTTCAACAAGTAAGAAATCAAGTAGCCAATTTAAATGGCTTTGTGCAAGAGCGCGTTACAGGAATGAAAATTGTACAGCTATTTAACAGAGAGGATATTGAATATGAAAATTTTAAAGAGATAAACAATAAGCATAAAATAGCGCATGTTAAAACCATTTGGTATTATTCTGTTTTCTTTCCGATTGCAGAAATTTTATCATCGATCGGTATCGGATTAATTGTTTGGTTTGGTGGCGGTCAGGTGGTTCAAAATTCAGGAATTTCTGTGGGTATGATTATGGGTTTTATTCAATATGCCCAAATGTTATTTAGACCTTTACGCCAAATTGCAGATAAATTTAATCAATTGCAAATGGGTATTGTTGCTGGCGAAAGAGTTTTTAAAGTAATTGATACTGACAGTAGTATTGCTAAAAATGGAACCATTGTAGCAGAAAATTTAAAAGGTGATATGAACTTTACCGATGTAAGATTTAGTTATATAAAAAATGAAGAAGTTTTAAAAGGTATTTCTTTGGATGTAAAAAGCGGACAAACGGTGGCTATTGTTGGCGCAACTGGGGCTGGTAAATCAACCATCATTAATTTAATAAATCGTTTTTACGAAATAGATAGTGGTATAATTTCTATAGATAATATTTCTGTGGATCAATATACATTAGAAAGTCTTCGAAATCAAGTAGCGATCGTGTTACAAGATGTGTTTTTATTTTCAGATTCAATTTTCAATAATATCACGCTAAAAGACCAAAGTATCACGCTAAAAGAAGTTGAAAAAGCGGCCAAACAAATTGGAATTCATAATTTTATTATTACACTTCCTGGCGGTTATAATTACAATGTAAAAGAGAGAGGTGCCATGCTATCTTCGGGACAAAGACAATTAATTGCTTTTTTACGAGCGTATGTGAGCAAGCCTAGTATTTTAATTTTAGATGAAGCAACATCTTCTGTAGATGCAAATGCAGAGCAGATGATTCAATATGCTACAGAAACCATTACAAAAGACAGAACTTCTATCGTGATTGCACATCGATTAGCAACGATAAAACAGGCCGATAAAATTATTGTGATGGATCAAGGTTTAGTTGTTGAAGAAGGCTCGCATCAGGAATTATTAGAAAAAGAAAATGGATATTACAAAAACTTATACGACAAACAGTTTAGTTTAGAGGAAGCTTCATAATAAATTTACTTTACATCAAATCACTCTTAAGCTTTTCGTTCAATTCATCAATAGTTGTGTATAACACAAACTCGCCATCTTTGATATAGGAAATTTCACCAGTTTCTTCGGAAACTAACAAGCAAACAGCATCTGTTTTTTCACTTGCACCGATAGCAGATTTATGTCTTAAACCAAATCTTGAAGGTATTTTTGTGCTATCAGAAACTGGTAAAACTACACGTGTAGCAACAATATAATTATCTCTAATAATAGTTGCACCATCATGTAAAGGGCTGTTTTTAAAGAAGATACTTTCTAGAATAACTTCGTTTATAAGCGCATTCATCGTATCGCCGGTATTTATTAAAAAGTCTAAACTATTTGTGCGTTCAATAACAATTAAAGCACCTGTTTTACTTTTAGACATATTGCTACATGCCTTTAAAATTTTATCGGTATCTACTTCGGATGTAATTTCTGATTGTAAAAACTTTAACTGCTTTAAAAAACTTTTTTTATTAGAGAAATTGGTGGTTCCAATCATTAATAAAAATTTTCTAATTTCTTGTTGAAAAACAATGATTAGGGCAATAACTCCACCAGAGAGCAAGTAGCCTAAAATACCACTTAACATCTCCATTTTAAGAGCTTGCGTTATTTTCCAAATTAGGAATATCAACGCAATTCCAATAAAAATATTGATGGCCACTGTACCTTTCAATAATTTATAAATATAATAGAGAAGCAACGCAACTAGTAAAATATCTAGCACATCTAAAAAAGAAAACGGCACAAAATCTAACATGTAAATATACTAATTTAGGTAAAAGTACTAATAAAATTTAGGAGTACAATATCAGTTTTTTATTTCTGCATCCGAAAGTAATAAAGGATATTTCTCACGGATCGTCCTGATTTTGATTTCAATGGATTGATCTTTGGAATTTGATGTTTTATAATCGGTTAACAAACTGACATAATTTTTATGATATAATTTCACGGCTACTTTATTTCTTAAAACGGTATTAGATGCATTTAAATGATCTAACACAGAGATATAGGTTTTACAATTGGTACTTCTGTCTGCCTTTATAGAAATAAATGGTTTTGATGGATGATTTGAAGGTGTTATAATTTGTTTGTCTTCTTGCCAATCCTAGGGTCTCTTGTATTGATCTAAACCACGACCATTGTCAATAAAATCAATAGCATTTTTTTAAATCTTTGAATTGTACAATTTCACCAGTAACAAATAGCTGGTTTTTTAGATTGATATTTACCTCTAAAATGTTCTTTTTTTTGATGTACATCACAAAATTATCTTTTGGTTTTTCAGTAATTTTTCTGTGAATGCCTTAATCTACAGGCATGGTAGTGCTTACTAAAAAGAAGATTAATAATAAAAAAGCGATGTCTGCCATTGAACCAGCATTAAGTTCTGGTGATTCTTTTTTGCTCATCCTATTTGATTTTAACAATTAATAATTTTGAGTTTTTTATTTTTGATCCAATCAAAAAATTGCGTGATATTTAACTTTTGCTTATTTTAGTATGAACATTTATTTGATAAAAAGGATGCCAAAAATAAAGGGTCAACCATTTTAACACTTGGTTCTCTCCGTAATTCTTTTTTGTTTTGTAGTTTTATCAGATAACAGAAACCTTCCCATGAAAAAATATTTTATTCTATCGATTTTTAGCATTTTCTTTTTTACAGCGTGTAATCCATCAGAAGAAAGAGAAGAAAAAAAAGACACCTATGTTGTAGATAATTACATAAAAAAAGAAGTAGATATTGTAATGAGAGATGGCGTTAAACTGCATACAACTATTTATTCTCCAAAAGATAAGAGTCAAGAATACCCTGTTTTAATGCAAAGAACACCTTATAGCTCTAAACCTTATGGAGAAGGAATGAAAACTAAAATTAGTCCAAATATCCATTTAATGAAAGAGGGTAACATTGTGGTATATCAAGATGTTCGAGGGCGTTGGATGAGTGAAGGAGTTTATGATAATATGCGTGCTTACATTCCGAATAAAAAAGAAAATCAAGCTGATGAAGTTTCTGATACCTATGATACGATTGATTGGTTGGTTGAAAATGTAGAAAATAATAATGGAAATGTTGGAACTTGGGGAATTTCGTACCCTGGTCATTATGCAACAATTTCAGCAATAGAAGCACACCCTGCTTTAAAAGCAGCTTCTCCACAAGCATGTATTGGAGATTTTTTCTTTGATGACTTTCATCATAATGGTGCCTTTTTATTAAGTTATTTTAGAGCTATTCCATTATTCGGAACTTACAAAGACACACCAACAGATGTTGCTTGGTATTCTTTACCAAAAATGAATTCACAAGATCAATATCAGTTTTTTTTGGATAAAGGGCCTTTAAAAAACTTGAACGAATATTTTCAATATGATAAATTAGACTTAAGTGCAGCGGCTTCTAAAGATAAGATTGATGATTTTTTATGGAAAGAAATTGTAGAGCATCCAAATTACGATTCTGTTTGGCAGAGTAAGGGCATTATTCAACATATGGATAAAGTGCCTAGTTCTGTTGCTACTATGATTGTTGGTGGTTGGTTTGATGCAGAAGATTTATACGGTCCATTAGAAACCTATAAAGGAATCGAAAAAAACGGAAAAGATAATTACAATACACTAGTTTTTGGGCCTTGGGATCACGGAAAATGGTCAAGTTCTGGCGTTAGAAACGCTGTAGGTAATTATTATTTTGGTGATTCTATTTCATTAAAGTTTCAAACAGATATTGAAACCAAGTTTTTTAATCATTTCTTAAAAGGAAAAGGCGATAAAAATTCCGGTTTGCCAGAAGCATATGTTTTTGATTCTGGTAAAAAAGAATGGAAATCTTATGATTCTTGGCCACCAAAAAATGTGGTAAAGCAAAATTGGTTTTTGTCCGAAAATAGTAATTTAAGTATTTTGCCTCCTGTCCATAAAAAACAGATCAAACCAATTAAATTTATAAGTGATATTAAAAGACCTGTTCCGTATTCAGAAGATATTAAAACAGTTTTCACGCCCAGAAAATACATGACAGATGATCAGCGCTTTGCGGCAAGAAGACCCGATGTGTTAGTTTTTGAAACGGATGTTTTAACAGATGATTTTACATTGGCGGGCGATATTTTAGCAAAATTAAAAGTAGCAACAACCGGAACTGCGGCAGATTGGATTGTAAAGGTAATTGATGTACATCCTGCTGATGCTCCAGAGAATAACGACAAATTACAAGATCATTTAAAAATGAGTAATTATCATTTAATGGTTCGAAGTGAAGTTTTAAGAGGTCGCTTTAGAAATAGTTTTGAATTTCCAGAACCTTTTGTTGCCAATAAAAAAACCGACGTAAATATTAAACTACAAGATGTTTTTCATACGTTTAAAAAAGGGCATAAAGTACAGATTCAGGTGCAAAGTACCTGGTTTCCTTTAATTGATTTGAATCCACAAACCTATGTAGATAATATTTATAAGGCAGATGAAAAAGATTTTAAAACACAGACGCACAGTGTTTTTACGGATTCTAGTATCGAATTTTCAGTATTAAAATTAACAAACCAATTTGAATATGAAAAATAACATCAAAATTCAATTTTTAATTTTATTTCTATTCGTTTTTTCAGTAAAAGGGCAAGAAAAAGCAGTACCTATTTTTAAGGAGGGTGAAGCCCAGATTGTAGAAGCTTTTAAAGACCAAGATACATGGATTCGTCATGATCTTTGGGTAGAAACTATTTTTGATTCCGATGGAGACGGTAGATTAGACAGAATGCATGTAGGCGTAACAAGACCTGCACAAACAGAAAGCGAAGGCTTAAAGTTGCCAATTGTGTATGAGTCAAGTCCGTATTATGCGGGAACGGCAGGGAATGCTCCTGGATTATTTTGGGGTGTAAAACATGAAATTGGTGAAAAGGAAAAACCAAGAACAAGAGTAGAAGTTCAAAGAAAAGGAAAAAGGCCTATTATTTCTAATTCTCAAATTAAAACTTGGGTACCCAGAGGTTATATTGTGGTTCATTCTTCTTCACCAGGCACAGGTTTGTCTGATGGCGCTCCAACAGTTGGTGGAAAAAACGAATCTTTAGCGCCAAAAGCGGTTGTAGATTGGTTAAATGGACGTGCAAAAGGTTTTTCTTCTAGAGAAGGAAACGAAGCGGTTACTGCATTTTGGTCTACGGGGAAAGTAGGGATGACAGGAACTTCTTATAACGGCACATTGCCTTTGGCGGCTGCAACAACTGGCGTGGAAGGTTTGGAAGCAATTATTCCTGTTGCTCCAAATACATCGTATTATCATTACTACCGTTCTAACGGTTTGGTGCGTTCTCCTGGAGGTTATTTAGGTGAGGATATTGATGTTTTATATGATTTTATCCATAGTGGGAAAGAAGAAAATAGACCAAGAAATAACCAAGTTGTTAGAGATACAGAAATGGCAAATGGGATGGATCGAATCACTGGAGATTATAATGATTTTTGGGCAGGAAGAGATTATTTAAATCAAATGAAACCCATGAAAGCGGCCTTGTTAATGTCTCATGGCTTTAATGACTGGAATGTGATGCCAGAGCATAGTTATAGAATTTATAAAAAAGCAACTGAAATGGGTTTGTCAACCCAGGTTTATTACCATCAAAATGGTCACGGAGGTCCACCACCAATGAAAATGATGAACCGTTGGTTTACACGTTATTTACATGATGTTGAAAATGGCGTAGAAAACGATGCAAAAGCTTGGATTGTTAGAGAGAGTGATAAAAGAAGTGAACCAACTGCCTATGCGGCATATCCCAATCCAGAAGCACAACCCGTTTCGTTCTATTTAGAAGCTAGTGCTCCGGCTGTTGGAAATTTATCTACAAATAAATCAGCATCTAACGGAAAAGAAACACTGGTAGATAATTACTCTTTTTCCGCAGAAGCTTTAGCGCAAGCAGCGTATACAAGTCATCGTTTACTATATGTTACTCCAATTTTAAAAGAAGATGTTCATATTTCTGGAATATCAACAATTACTATAAAAGCGGCTAGTTCTAAACAAGCTGTAAACGTATCTGTGTATTTAGTTTCTTTACCTTGGACTAAAGGTAGAAAAGCTAAAATTACAGACAATATTATTACGCGTGGTTGGGCAGATTTACAGAATTATAAATCGTTGACGAAAAGTGCTCCTTTAAAAGTTGGAAAATTCTATGAAATGACTTTTGATTTGCAGCCTGATGATCAAATTATAAAAAAAGGTCAACAAATTGGTTTGATGATTTTTTCTAGTGATAGCAATTATACACTTTTACCAAAACCAGGAACAGAATTAACCATCGATTTAGAAGGAACAAAAATTACGATTCCTGTTGTTGGGGGAGAAGCTGCTTTTAGAAAATCTGTTGAATAATTTAAAATTCAAAAAAAAAATCTTGTTATCTAGGCAACAAGACCTTTCTGTTTTATGAGAATCCTTCCAGTAATTTTTTTGTTTTTTACTATGTTTTCTTTTAGTCAAGATTTAGAAAGACATCGATGGAAAAATAGAGTTTTATTCATCTATACTGCTGATAAAAATTCTGATGCATTAGAAAATCAATTCAATATTTTATCAAAAAATAAAGAAGCGTTGTTAGAAAGAAAGCTAGTTATCTATGCTTTTACAGAAGATGCTTTTCGGTTTCATTTTGATGAGCATTGGCAAAAATCAGAAAAATTACATCAGCGTTATATCCACAAAAACAAATCTTTTAAAATATTTTTATTGGGTTTAGATGGCGGTATAAAATTAGAACAGTCTTCTTTACTAACAGCGAAAAAATTATTTGCAACTATAGATGAAATGCAGATGAGGAGAAGAGAAATTAGAAATAAAAATTAGACTTTTAGTTGGTTTATTTTAACTGTAAACAGTTATTTTTGCACTATATTTAAATCAAAAATGGCGCTAGATAAAGACGATTTTTACTTAACGAAAGAAGGCTATAAAGTTTTTACTGAAAAATACCACTTAAAAAGAGGATATTGTTGTAAAAATGGCTGCAAGCATTGCGCCTACGGGTATGATAAAAAGACAGATACTTTTAAATAATATGTGATTTTTCTAGCAACAGTGGTTTATAACAAAATAAATGTATAGAAAATGATAAAAAGAATTTTAATTTTAGTTATCTCAATTCAATTTTCAGGTTGTGCAGAATTACAAAAAGCAATAAGTCAATTACCGAGTAATGGTGTTGATTTATCTCAAGAAAAAATAGGTAATGGCTTAAGGCAGGCATTAGATAACGGAATTAAAAATCAAGTTGCCAAGCTAACTTCAAAAGATGGGTTTTATAGAAATGAATTGGTTAAAATTTTATTGCCAGAAGAATTACAAGCTGTAGATAAGGTTTTACGAAATATAGGTTTGGGTAACCTAGCGGATGAAGGTATTAAAGTTTTAAACAGAGCTGCAGAAGATGCCGTACAAACAGCAACTCCAATTTTTGTAAACGCTGTTAAAGAAATTTCTTTTAAGGATGCAAAAAATATTTTATTAGGTAATAAAAATGCTGCAACTACGTATTTGAAATCTAAAACAAATGAGAGCCTATACAACAGTTTTACTCCCGTAATCAATACTTCTTTTTCAAAAGTTGGTGCAGATAAAGTTTGGAATACTTTAATTTCAAAATATAATTCGATTCCTTTTGTGAAAAGTGTAAATCCAGATTTAACCAAGTATGTGACAGATCAGGCCTTAAAAGGAGTTTTTACAATGATTGAAGTTGAAGAAAAAGGAATCAGAGAAAAAGTGGGTTTAAGAAACACGTTTTTGTTACAACAGGTTTTTGCATTGCAAGATAAAATATAACACAATTTTTAAGTGTAGTTTTGTTCGTGTTCGGTTAATTGTAATTTTAAAGCCTTCTTTAGACTTATAGGCAAGTTATGTATTTGTTGATTTTACAATAAACTTTTTAAAGCAGTTAATTCATTACCAATAATTGGATAAAGTTCATCTGTTATGGAAGCCGATTTAGGTGTAATATTAAAATTATGTGCAACGAATTAATTGATATGTCATAGGGATAAGAATAAAGGGATAAGTTTTTTTTTAAAAATGACAATTATTTAATCATTAAATTAATCTTTTTAACTCTTTTTAACTCTTTTGTATGGTTTTTGTATTGGTGTTTTACACAATATAAGTTTACTTAATCCCTAATTTTGATTCATCATTAAAAAAAAATAATACTATGCGAAATTTATACACCCTTTTTCTATGTGCAGCAACATTAACAACTTATGCTCAAACAACTGTCCAAGACGATTTTGAGGGAAATGGAACTATTACTTCTTGGCAACAAGATGATAGTGTTTTAAATAGTGCTTTTTCAAATCCTATTAAAGAGGGCATAAATACATCAAACACTGTTTTGAAGTATGATGATATTGGTGGCCAATATGCAAACGTTTATTTTGATATACCAGAAAAATATGATTTATCAGAAAATTATACCTTTTCCTTTAAAATTTATATTCCACAGAACAGCATAACAGGCAGTCAAAACAATCAAGTTTCGGTAAAGCTTCAAAATAATGACATGAATACTCCATGGTCTTCACAATCAGAAATAATTAAAGATGTTAGTTTAGATCAGTGGCAAACAATAAGCTTTAATTTTAAAGATGATAATTTTTCAAACTACGATTCAAGTGCTCAAAACCCCACTGATAGGGAAGATTTTGACAGAATTTTGATTCAAGTAAACGGAGAAAATAATACGGATACAGTAACGGCATATATAGATGACTTTTTATATGACGGAACAATAACACCAGAGAACAATCCTGTTTTTGACCAATTAGTATGGTCTGATGAATTTGATGGTTTTGGAGCCATTGATACTGGTAAATGGTTTCAGCAAGTCAAACCAATTATAAACGGACAAAGCTGGGCTAATGGCGAAATTCAGCATTATACAGATAGAATTGGTAATTCTTACGTGAGTAATGGATCGTTAAAAATTTTAGCAAAAAAAGAATCATATACTTATCAGGGTGTTGAAAAAGATTACACATCGGCCAGATTAAACTCTAAATATGCATTTACTTATGGTAAAGTAGAAATTAAAGCGAAATTACCTTTTGGTGTTGGTACGTTTCCTGCACTTTGGATGTTGGGACAAAATATTACTGAGACAGGTGGGTATTGGGCCGAAAGTTACGGTACCACAGGTTGGCCAGACTGTGGAGAAATAGATATTATTGAACATTGGGGAGATAATCAAAATTATGTAGCAAGTGCATTACACAATCGCTCTAGTTTTGGCGGCACGATAAATAAAGGAGGAAGAAGTATAAGTAATGCATCAACAGAGTTTCATATTTACACGTTAGAATGGACTTCTGATAAAATGATTTTTAGTGTAGACGGAATCGAACATTACAGATATAATCCACAAAATAAGGATATTGAAAACTGGCCATATGATGCGCCACAATATTTATTATTTAACGTGGCTATTTTACCAAATGTTACGTCTAGTTTTACAGAGAGTGCCATGGAAATAGACTATGTGAGAGTGTATCAAGAAGCTACAGCATCTATTTCTGATGTTTTTTTATCAGAGAAGGTGAAATTGATACCAAACCCAATTAATGATGAATTAACGATTCAGATTGATGATGCTTTGAAATTTGAAAAAGCAATACTTTATAGTATTACAGGAAAAAAAATTCATACATTTTTGCAGAAATCTTCTAAAAAAAGACACGATACTTCATTTTTAAAAAAGGGAATGTATTTATTGAAAATTGTAACAGCTGATGGTTCAAAAACCTTTAAACTTGTGAAAAATTAGATTAATTTAGTGCTAAAATTATTGTTTTGAATACACTAAGGAATCGCTGTTTTTTAATGTAATTTTATGTATATTTACAAGTAAGAAGCTCAGGACCAATATTATGTACTACAAAAGCCAATTTATCGCTTATAAGAAACATTTGCTTGACAGATATGCAAGCTTAGTAGAAAAGTCTGATAACTACAGGTTTGAAGACGAAGCGAAAAGCGATCTTGCTGCTTTTAAAGCAATGAAACTACTAGAGAAAATTAATCAAGTTCAGTATCTAGATAGAGAATATACCATGTAATCGAAAATAATTCCTTTTAGGCTCTGCTTCTTTGTTTCCTTTGAAATTGTTATTCTCGCTAAATTTATGCTCAATTTGATTGGTTAATGTGAATCTAAATACAGATTATTGGTTTTTGTGCTTAATCTCAGATCTTGCCATTAAATTGATTACTCATGAAACTTTCGAAATCTCTAGTGAGCTTGTCAAAATAGAGCACAATGACTCCGTCTCTAGGATACTTGGTTTCAAAAAAATCTTTGTTATGGTTTTATAAAGAGTTGTGAAGCTTTTTAAAATAGTCAAAAGCAAATAATAATCTTGTTCCGTACCAGGAAAATAATTCACCATCCACTAAAGTTATTGTTGTTTTTTTGAATTTATTTTTGAGTTCTAAAATATGTTTTTCTCTAAAAGGGTAGGGCTCTGATGATAAAAAAATAAAGTCAAGATTATCCACCTCATTTAATTTCTCTAAACTAATTTCAGGATAGCGTTCTTTATTTTTAAATACATTTTCAAAGTTATTTACCTCTAAAAGATGGTTGATAAATGTGTTGTTGGCAGCAACCATCCAAGGTTTTTTCCATATAAAATAAGCTACTTTTTTTTCTTTTTTAGCCTTTGTAAATTCTGAAAAATTATATTTTTCCTTTAGGATAGCCTTTGTTATTTTTTTTGCTTTTTCTTGGCAAGAAAATATTTGTCCATATTGATGAATCAATTCTAGCGTGTCTGCAATAGTATAAATATCAGAAACATGCGTTGTAATAATTTGTCTACAATTTTCTACTATTTCTTCTGTGTTTTCCTCTTTATTACAAAGAATAATATCGGGTTGTAAATTTCTTATTACATCCGTTTTTATATTCTTAGTACCACCAACAATAGTTTTATTTTTTATCAATGTATCTGGATGAACACAAAATTTTGTAATTCCAACGATGGAATCTTCCAAGCCTAAATCGACCAATAGCTCTGTAATACTTGGTACTAAACAAATAATTCTTTTTGGAGTATTTTTGAATTCTAGCGTTGTATGTATTTGATCTTTTAACTTCATATAAAATCCTTTAAAAGCATTTTCATTTGACTTTGTAATTCTTGAGCTTTTAAAGCTGCAATGGTTGCAAAATCTTTTTCTTTGGACGCATAAATAATTCCTCTAGAAGAGTTGATTAAAAGCCCAATGTTTTTAGATAAACCATATTTACAAACATCTTGTAAATTTCCGCCTTGCGCCCCAACTCCCGGAACTAATAAAAAGGACTCAGGCACAATTTTTCTAATTTCCTTAAAATATTCAGCTTTTGTAGCGCCAACAACGTACATCAAGTTGTCAGAATTTTTCCAAGATTTTGATACTTGCAAAACTTCTTTATACAATTCTTGCTTAGGAACGGTTAATGTTTGAAAATCAAAAGCACCTTCATTAGAGGTTAGGGCTAACATAATGGTATGTTTGTCTTTAAAAGCTAAAAAAGGTTCTACAGAATCCTTTCCCATGTATGGAGCAACTGTTATAGAATCGAACGCTAAATCAGTAAAAAATGCTTTGGCATACATGGTTGATGTGTTGCCAATATCACCACGTTTTGCATCTGCAATGGTAAAAACTTCCGGATAATTTTTATTGAGGTATTGTATCGTTTTTTTAAGGGCTTGCCAGCCTTTAATTCCATAAGCTTCATAAAAAGCAGTATTGGGTTTGTAAGCAACACATAAATGGTGTGTAGCATCAATAATAGCTCTATTAAATTCGAAAATAGGATCTTCTAAAACTAATAAATGTTCAGGGATTTTATCTAAATCTACATCTAAACCAATGCATAAAAAAGATTTTTTTTGCTTTATTTGTGATACAAGTTGCGCTGTTGTCATTACTTTTACTTAAAGTTTGTCAAAAGTACTATTTTAAACTTTTAAGATTTGCAAGTTATTTCTTTTTTAATTGACATATTTCACATGAAAAAAATAATTCTCTTAATTTTAATCATTTTTATAAGTTGTAATACAAACGCGCCTAAAGAGTTTTCAGAAAAAGCTTTGCAAGATATGTTAATCGGTTTAGACAACTCTAAAATAACGTTCAGAGAAGTTTTATATCATAACAAAGGAAAAAAAATACTCATAGATGTTTGGGCTTCTTGGTGCAAAGATTGCGTTTTAAGCTTGCCAGCATCAAAAAAACTACAAAAAGAGTTTCCAGATGTTGCTTACGTGTTTTTATCCGTAGATTTTAGCAAGCCTTCTTGGAAAAGGTTTATTAAAAAGTATAATGTAGTAGGCCAACACTATAATTTACCAAAAGGAATGAATTCAGGAGATTTTGTCGATTTTATAAATTTAGGTTGGATTCCTAGATACATCGTTGTGGATGAAAAAGGAGGGATACAACTTTTTAAAGCTACAAAAGCATCCGATAAAAGCATTGTTAAAGCCTTAAAAACCAAAATATAAATCGTTATCGTAACTATTTTTTTTTCTGAACGATATTTATAATTCATTTGTTAAATTTACATCCAATAACAAAAGTATATAATTATGAGACAAAAAATAGTAGCTGGAAATTGGAAAATGAATAATGATAAGGCTGAAACTAAAGCGCTTATTAAAGGAATAAAAAAATCAATTAAAAAATTACCGTTAGAAAATACAAGAGTAATCATTTCTCCTTCTTATGTGAGCCTATCTTCTGCTGTTAAAAAAGCAAAAAACACGAATATAGAGGTTGCTTCTCAAAATATGCATCAAGCTAAAAACGGAGCTTATACAGGAGAGATTTCTGCAGATATGTTAAAGTCAATCGGTGTTAAAACTGTAATTATTGGTCATTCTGAAAGAAGAGAATATTTTGGTGAAACAGATGAACTTTTGGCAGAAAAGATAGATGCTGTTTTAGCAAATGGGTTAGAAGCTATTTTTTGTTTTGGTGAAAAATTAGAAGAAAGAAAAAAAGAAGACCATTTATTAGAAGTTGGTAGTCAATTAAAAAATGCATTGTTTCATTTAAAAGCAACTGATTTTAAAAATATAATTTTAGCATACGAACCAGTTTGGGCAATTGGGACAGGAGAAACAGCAAGTCCAGAACAAGCACAAGAAATGCATGCTTTTGTAAGAAATATTATTGGAAAAAAATTCAGCAAAGAAGTGGCAGATTCCGTTTCAATATTATATGGAGGTAGCGTAAAACCTGCAAATGCAGAAGAGATCTTCTCAAAACCAGATGTAGATGGTGGTTTAATTGGTGGTGCTGCTTTAAAAGCTGAAGATTTTGCGGCAATAATTAAAGCGATATAATATCATTTTATTTACAAACTTGTAAATAAAACCAATAAATTTGCATCAAGATCTAAAATCTTGATGCATTTTTTATTATGGATAATATTTATATAGAGTACAATTTTACAGTATCGCCAAAAGAACCAGCAACAGAAATTTTAATTGCAGAGTTAGGAAACGTTGGTTTTGAGAGTTTTGTAGAAAACGAAGCAGGTGTTACCGCTTATATTCAAAAACAAGATTGGAATGCGAGTGTTTTAGATCCTATTTTTGTTTTAAATTCAAATGAGTTTTCTATTGAATATAATTATAACGAAGTTGCGCAAACGAACTGGAATGCAGAATGGGAAAAGAATTTTGAACCGATTCAAGTAGATGATTTAGTGAGTATAAGAGCTCCTTTTCATGAGAATCCTAATTTAAAATACGATATTGTCATTGAGCCAAAAATGAGTTTTGGCACAGGGCATCATGAAACTACACACATGATGGTGCAACATTTACTAAAACTAGATTTAGAAAATAAAAAAGTATTAGACATGGGGTGCGGCACAGGAATTTTAGCAATTTTTGCTGAAATGAAAGGTGCAAATCCTTTAGATGCCATAGATATTGATAATTGGTGTTATGAAAACTCTATCGAAAATGTTGATAGAAATAACTGTAAAAATATCACTGTTTCTGAAGGAGATTCATCACTTTTAATCAATAAAAAGTATGATGTAATTATCGCCAACATCAACAGAAATATATTGTTGATGGATATGGAAATTTATACAAATTGTTTGGATAAAAATGGTATATTGTTGTTAAGTGGTTTTTATCAAGAGGATATTCCAATCATTGATGCAGAAGTTTCTAAATACAGTTTAAAATTAGAAACCTTTATAGAAAGAAATAATTGGGTTGCATTAAAATACAATAAATTGTAATTTTGCAGATATGAGTACAAAGGAAAAAATTCAAGAAGAAGTAGATGTTCTAGAAAAAGAAACCTACCAACATGAAATAGTGTTGCACAATGACGAAGTAAATACTTTCGATTTTGTAATTGAATCTTTAATAAATGTTTGCGAGCATACGTTAGAGCAGGCAGAACAATGCACAATTTTAATACATTACAAAGGAAAGTGTACCGTAAAGTCTGGTGAGTATAAAGATTTAGAGCCAAGATGTTCTAAATTATTACAATTAGGTTTATCAGCTGAATTAGTTTAAAGATGGAAAATGTATTTAAGTATTACGAGTTTTCAGACTTTTTAAAAGATACATCCAATTCTTTTTCAGGAAATGACATTTCTTTTTCAGAACTGAATGCCACTCATTTTTTAATTTTTGAAAAGAAACAGACAGCTTATAATTTGTATGTTTCCAAGTATTCTAACAAGAAAGATATTGGTCACAAAGCTCCTGAAATACTAGAGTTGTTAGTAGAAAATTACGACAAAAGTATTCCAGAACACAGATTAGCCATCAAACAATATTTAGATTAAAACCGAGAAATTTTCAGTTTTTTATTTTAAAGAAGTCACTTTTTTTGAATGACAATTTTTGATACGATGGTTCATACTAGTTTATTTCTTGAATATGGTATCAATAGCATAGTTTGACTTCAACATGCTTTCTCTAATGACAATTGCCCTAATGTCTGTAGTAAGTCAGTTTATCTTTAAGTTAATATTGTAAAATCTCACTCGGCAGCAACTTGTTATACATTGTCATCATGATCAATAGTGCTAGTGAATATTTTACCCTCAACTTTATTGGGCAACAGGAATCTGAAATACAGAATTTTTGTTTTTGACCTAAAAGAGTAAAAGCTTGTACTCAATATTATGGGGTATAAAAACAGCAAAACCTCTATTGAGCTTGTCGAAATATACAACGAAGACGTTACTTCGAGGATAGTTGGTTTCAAAAAATATTACGACTCAAGAAGTATCATATTCAGTTGTTATAATTTAAAATCAGGTGTTTACGGAAAGCCGTAAGTAATACTAAATTATTTTTTATACTCTTGTATAAGTCTGCTAGTACAGGCTATATTGTTTTTAGGTTTCATAGGCAGTGATAGAAGGCATCGAATAAAAGTTGCACAATAGATAAATTATGTTATTCCTTGTAGAATGGCAGTTCAATTTAAAGCAAAATAGAACCTAATAAATATCATAAAATAGATGTTAAGGTATTACCAAAAGGAATGTATACAATTCGTATGTCAGATGGGATCAGTCAAACAGACAAAAAGTTTATAAAAACTAGATAGTATTTCAAAGTATTGTTCTAAAAAGGGACTAACTTAAGTAAGGGTTACCCCTCTTTTTTTATGGGCTTATATTGCCTGCATAATGCCTTACTTTAAAACACTAATGCAACACTTAAATAAATAGGAGTGTACCTGTTTATTGCAAAGTATTATGTAAAAAGGAATGATGGAAAAGAATACAATACTGTTGTAAAACGCTAGTTTTTTTAAGGTGTTGCAATAAAAAAGAACTTAAACTATCGATTTCTTCAAAGCCTCTAATTCGACACCTAACCCATGAAACATTTGTATAATACTGCTTAATTTTAATTCGTGTTCTTCATATTCTTGTGTATTAATACTACAGGTAAATTTCCATAATTCTAACACTTCAGAAACAGGAACTTCATAAGATTGATAGCTTGGATTATCTGGCTTTAATAAAAAATACTGCTTTTCTTCTACAAAGTTTTCCAATCTCTTATAGGTCATTCCGTTATCTTTTGTAACCACAATATACGAATGCCCACTCTTTGCTTCTTTGATATCTTCAACAAATTCTGCTACCACATAAGAACCATCTTTCATGGGCAACATCGAATCTCCTTTTATCGGAAAAGCTCTGTGTTTTCCGGTGGGTAAAAAAGGCAGCTTTATTTTTTCTAATTGCTCTATATATTCTGGATCATCATAGCCTAATAAATAACCAGCGGATGCTTTTGAAGGGACCACCTCAAACAAATTCTCATTTTCACTATCGACCGAAATTGGAAACAAGACTCTTTTATTACCAACTTCGATA
>JAWUYT010000032.1:0-7442 GCA_034110665.1 Polaribacter sp. | reverse complement strand
AAATAATTGATAGAAAAGAACCTGTTGTTTGGGATATTTTAGAAAAAGTAATTAAAGGACATCCTGTTTTATTAAACAGAGCTCCTACTTTACACAGACTTGGTATACAGGCATTTCAACCAAAATTAATTGAAGGTAAAGCAATACAGTTACACCCATTAGTGTGTACTGCCTTTAATGCCGATTTTGATGGAGATCAAATGGCGGTTCACTTACCATTAGGACCAGAAGCTATTTTAGAAGCACAAATATTAATGTTGGCTTCCCATAGTATTTTAAATCCTGCAAATGGAGCACCAGTAACAGTTCCTTCACAGGATATGGTACTTGGTTTATACTATATGACTAAAGAAAGAATTTCTACACCAGAAGTTCCATTTAAAGGGGAAGGTTTAACTTTATATTCACCATACGAAGTAACGATTGCTTTTAACGAAGAAATGTTGAACTTAAATGCTGGAATAAAAGTAAGAACTAAAGATTTAAATGAAGAAGGAGAAATAATAACTAGAATTATAACAACTACTGATGGTAGAGTTTTATTTAACGAAGTTGTTCCTCCTGCGGCAGGATATATAAATGAAGTTTTAACTAAAAAGAACTTGCGTGGAATTATTGGTGGTATTCTAAAAGCTACTGATATTCCTACAACAGGAGACTTTTTAGATGAAATAAAAAATATGGGATATAAATTCGCCTTTCAAGGTGGATTATCTTTTTCATTAGGAGATATTATTATTCCTACTGAAAAACAATCTATGATTGATGCTGCTAATAAAGAAGTAGACGTTATTGTAGGAAATTACAATATGGGTATGTTAACGCAAAAAGAGCGTTACAATCAGGTAATTGATGTTTGGGGATCGACCAACAACCGATTAACTGAATTATCTATGAAGAATTTGCGTGAAGACCAACAAGGATTTAACTCGGTTTATAAGATGTTAGATTCTGGAGCAAGGGGTTCTAAAGAACAAATTCGTCAGTTAACTGGTATGCGTGGATTAATGGCTAAGCCTAAAAAATCTACAGCTGGTGGTGGTGAAATTATTGAGAATCCGATTCTTTCCAACTTTAAGGAAGGATTGTCAATTCTTGAATACTTTATCTCTACACACGGTGCACGTAAAGGATTAGCAGATACCGCTTTAAAAACGGCAGATGCTGGTTATTTAACGCGTAGATTGGTGGATGTTTCACAAGATGTTATTGTGAACGAAGAAGATTGTGGTACTTTAAGAGGATTAGAAGTTACACCATTAAAGAAGAATGATGAGATTGTAGAATCTTTATCAGACAGAATTGAAGGTAGAATTTCTTTACAAAATGTATATCACCCATTGACAGAGGAAGTTCTTTTAGAAGCGAATCAGTCAATAACTTCGAAATTGGCGGATGCAGTTCAAAAATCTGGAATTGATAGTGTGGAGGTAAGATCTGCTTTAACCTGTGAATCTACAAAAGGTATTTGTGCTAAATGTTACGGTTTAAGTTTATCGACTCGTAATAAAGTACAAATCGGTGAAGCAGTTGGTGTAATTGCGGCTCAATCTATTGGAGAACCAGGTACACAGTTAACATTACGTACATTCCACGTTGGTGGGGTTGCAGGTAACATTTCAGAAGAAAATAAGTTAATCGCAAAATTTGATGGAAATGTTGTTGTCGAGGATCTGCGCACAGTTCAAGGTAAAGATAATGATGGCAAAACAACAGATATTGTAATTTCTAGAACAGCAGAAATTAAAATTAATGATAAGAAAACTGGAATTACTCAAAGTACAAATATTATTCCTTACGGTTCTGTAATTTTTGATAAAGAAAGAAAGACTATTAAAAAAGGCGATGTTATTGTTCAATGGGATCCATTTAACGGTGTAATCGTTTCTGAATTTGGAGGAAAAGTGAAGTTTGACAATTTACAACAAGGTATTAATTACTCTGTAGAAGTTGATGAGCAAACAGGATTCCAAGAGAAAGTAATGACAGACTCTAAAAACAAGAAACTTATCGCCTCTTTAATTATTGAAGATAAAGACGGTAACGCTTTACGTTCTTACAGTTTACCAGTAGGTGCTCACTTGATGATAAGTGACGGAGATATGGTTGAATCTGGACATATTTTAGTTAAAATACCAAGAAAATCTGGTAAGGCAGGAGATATTACTGGAGGTTTACCGCGTGTAACAGAATTGTTTGAAGCACGGAACCCTTCTAATCCATCTGTTGTTTCAGAAATTGATGGTGTTGTTTCTTTTGGAAAAATTAAGCGTGGTAATAGAGAAATTATTGTTGAATCAAAAACTGGTGATATTAGCAAGTATTTAGTAAAACTTTCTAATCAGATTTTAGTGCAAGAAAACGACTTTATTAAAGCGGGTATGCCTCTATCAGACGGAGCAACAACTCCTTCAGATATCTTAAGAATTAAAGGACCATCTGCAGTGCAACAATATTTGGTAAATGAAATACAAGAAGTATATCGTTTACAGGGTGTAAAAATTAATGACAAGCATTTCGAAGTTGTAGTTCGTCAAATGATGCGTAAAGTTAAAATTATTGATTCTGGAGATACTTTATTTTTAGAAAATCAATTAATTCATAAAATTGACTTTATTAAAGATAACGATGCTATTTACGGTATGAAAGTTGTTGAAAGCGCTGGAGATTCTGAAAACTTAAAAGAAGGTCAAATTATTTCTGCTCGCCAATTAAGGGATGAAAATTCTTTATTGAGAAGAAATGATAAGAATTTAGTGGAAGCTAGAGATGCAAAACCAGCTACAGCGGAACAAGTTTTACAAGGGATTACAAGAGCATCATTACAAACAAAATCGTTTATTTCTGCGGCTTCTTTCCAAGAAACTACAAAAGTATTAAACGAGGCTGCGGTTAGTGGTAAAATAGATACGTTAGAAGGCTTGAAAGAAAATGTAATTGTTGGTAAGAGAATCCCAGCAGGTACAGGTATGAGAGCTTACGACAATATAATTGTTGGATCTAAAGATGAAATGGAACAAGGTTTCTAAATAAAGGTTTAATCGTTAAAAATTTAAAAGTTGAATTGTTTGCTGTAACTTATTTACACTATTCAATTCAACTTTTTGTTTTTTATGGGGTTTAATAGTCAAACGATTACACGATTAAAGATATAAATTATGGAAGAAAATCAAAAGAAAGACGGACAAATAAACATTGAACTAGATCAAGAAATTGCTGAAGGAACTTATTCTAATTTAGCAATAATTAATCATTCTGTTTCAGAATTTATTGTTGATTTTATCAATATTATGCCAGGTGTGCCAAAAGCGAAAGTAAAATCTAGAATTATCCTTACGCCTCAACATGCCAAAAGATTATCGAAAGCATTAGCGGATAATGTTCGAAAGTTTGAACAACAAAACGGAGAAATTAAAGATTACGAGCAACCTCCTGTTCCAATGAATTTTGGACCAACAGGACAAGCTTAATTTATTAAAAATCCCAAACTTTAAAGTTTGGGATTTTTTTTTGTTCAGTTGTTTTATAAATTAAATTGCTTCAGCACTAACGTTAGAATTTTAACAAATAAATGCTTTGTTTTACTTTTACTTCAATGCTCAAAGTTTATTTCTTTTCAAATAGCTATGGATTGCAATAGTCACAATACATAGGTTCCTCTGTTGTTTTTTTATGCGGATACATTTCTTCTTTTTTGAAATGACATTTTTGGCAACTATAAATGAAACTTAACGTAGACCTGGTTGGTAAACCGCATAAATTGCATTCCAATCCTTTTTTTGTACCTGTAACATCAAAACCAGGAATATTGCATTGAGGGCAACAAGAGTTTACCTTTCCTATCAATTTTTTGGTGGCGCTTTCAATTACAGACATTCTACTTGGGTTATACATTGCCCTCATATCAGTTTCTGCGTATATATTTTTAAATTTTTCAAGCATTAAATGAAATGACTTTTTTAAATCATACAAATTTGTAATGCCTTTGATGATATCGCTATTTTCTGTTTTTGATTTACGAAGTATCAGTCCGTGCGAGGGAAACTTGACCAATTCAGCAAAATCCAAAAGTTCTTGTTCATTTTTAATTTCACTTCCATTAAAATTAGTTTCGGTACTGAGTTCTCTTACAATAATCTCTAAATTATTTTTCTTATCAATCAAGATCAAAAACTCATCATCTGCATTTACAAAAAACATCGTAGGATGTTGACCAAAAGAGCCCTCACTTGCTATTCCTAAATCGCAGCTACTAAATTCCATTGCCAACAAACATTTTTTTCTTGCAGTAGCAATTGGGTCTAGTTCCCTTTCAACTTCTCCTGTAAAAGTGCCTAACTTATCCGTATCAAAACCCTCTTTTACAAAGCATAAAATATTTAGAGCTTTTTCTAGTAAAGGAGCAATCACTTTTTCTTGTTTTGTTGCTATTACAAGCTTTCTGCCTTTGAACAGAACGGATTAATGTGGTTCATTATTCGTGGTAATTTCTATGGCAACACCTTTTTTTTCCTCATTCCAAATACCGTCATCATATACCAAATTTCCGTTTACAAATGTTTGTTTGATATCTGTTTGAAAGGTTGTTCCTTCTAATGGAGACCAACCACATTTGTATAGCAGGTTTTCTTTAGCAACGGTCCATGGGCTATTCAAGTCTACTAAAGTCAAGTCAGCGTAATACCCTTCTCGAATAAATCCTCTGTTTGTCATCTTATAGAGGATAGCAGGATTATGACACATTTTCTCCACTATTTTTTCTAATGAAATGAGATCTTGTTTGTAAAACTCCAACATACAATTTAAGGTGTGTTGAACCATAGGTGCTCCTGACATTGATTTGAAATAAGTCTGTTCTTTTTCTGCTAAAGTATGAGGCGCATGGTCTGTTGTTATAAGGTCTATTCTATCATCCAACAGCGCTTTAAGTAAGCCAGCTTTGTCTTGGGCTGTTTTAATAGCGGGATTCCATTTAATCAACATTCCTAATCGCTCATAGTCTTTATCTGAAAACCATAAGTGATGCACAGAAACTTCAGTTGTTATTTTTTTCTCTTCTAGCGGAATATCATTTTGAAATAAGTGAGTTTCTGCTTCCGTAGTTAAATGTAGAATATGTAATCTGGCATTATGTTTTTTAGCCAATTCAATAGCTCGTTTGGTGGCTTCATAACAACCTTCGGTGCTTCTCATAATTGGATGAAATTTTGCGGGAATATCTTCTCCATATTTTTCTCTGAATTCCTGTTCATTTCGTTCTACGATTTCTTCTTTTTCAGAATGAATGGCAATAATGGATTTGCAATTAGCAAATAGTTTTTCCATAGTTGCTGGGTTATCAGCAAGTAGATTTCCTTTTTTAGTAAAATACAGACCGTCATCTGAAACACCTATAAATTGACTTGTGTCGGTTTTTATAATCTCATCTATATTATCTCCGTTTACACCAAGAAAGAAGGAATAGTTTGCTAAAGATTTTGTTGAGGCGATGTCATATTTTTCTTTCAGGCTTTCAACGGTCAAAATATTCGGAACCGTATTTGGCATATCAATAAAAGATGTTACGCCACCTGCAATAGCAGCTTTACTTTCAGTATATAAATCTCCTTTATGAGTAAGTCCCGGGTCTCTAAAATGTACTTGTCCGTCAATAATTCCTGGAAATAGATGCTTGCCTGTTCCGTCAATTACCTTATAATTTGGTTCAATATCAATAGTACCTATTTGTTCAATAAGGTCGCCCGACAAGAGCACATCTGCGATAAATGATTTTCCTTCATTTACAATAGTTGTATTCTTAATTAAAATTATTTCGTTCATTATTCAATTTTTTTTACGTTTTTGTGTTTTTAATGGACTTGTAGTCAGTGATATAAAATCATTTAACGCTGTCTATAAAGGATTATGAAACTACATTTTTTTAAGTTTAAAAACTAATAAAATTACTTAAACAAATCAAATTATGGATTTGTAGTAAATTGAATTATTTCATCTTATTGTATAAATATTATTTATGTAAATCATAAAAAACATAAATAATATTATATGGTTATTTTTTTTGATATTTGTCAAATTTTAAAATAGAATGATGGAAAATACTCAAGTAAAACAAAAGTCAGAAGACCAAATTGACTCTAATATCACTAAAGTTGCTATAGCATATGGCGATGGAATTGGTCCTGAAATCATGCATGCTACTTTAAGAATTTTAGAGGCCGCAGGGGCAAACATTGAAGCTGAAAAAATTGAAGTTGGCGAAAAAGTATATTTGTCAGGCAATTCTGCCGGAATAGAAAAAAGTGCTTGGGAAATCATCAACAAAAATAAAATAATTTTAAAAGCACCTATTACCACACCGCAAGGAAAAGGCTATAAAAGCTTAAATGTAACCTTGCGTAAATCTTTAGGTTTGTTTGCAAATGTGAGACCTGTAAATGCGTATGCACCTTATGTTCAAACAAATTTTGCTGGAATGGATGTTGTTATTGTAAGAGAGAATGAAGAAGATTTATATGCAGGCATAGAGCATCAACAGACGCAAGATGTTGTACAATGTTTAAAATTGATTACTAGACCAGGCTGTGAAAAGATAGTAAGATATGCTTTTGAGTATGCCCAAGCTTACGGAAGAAAGAAGGTTACTTGTATGGTAAAAGATAATATTATGAAATTAACGGATGGTTTATTTCATAATGTATTTAAGGAAATCGCCGTAGAATATCCAAATATAGAAAGTAATTCTCAAATTATAGATATCGGCGCTGCTCGCCTAGCGGCAAGTCCAAAAAATTACGATGTTATTGTAACTTCGAATTTATATGGAGATATTATTTCTGATATTGCTGCAGAAATAGCAGGTTCAGTGGGTATGGCGGGTTCTGCTAATATCGGCAAAAATATAGCAATGTTTGAGGCGATTCATGGTTCTGCACCAGATATTGCTGATAAAAAAATTGCAAATCCTTCGGGATTGTTAAATGCAGCAGTGATGATGTTGTCTCATGTTGGGAAAACAAAAATTGCAGATATGGTTAAAAATGCATGGTTAACAACTTTAGAACAAGGATATCATACAGCAGATGTCTACCAAGAAGCAATTACAAAAGAAGTGGTTTCTACAAGTGAATTTGCTTCTATCGTTATAGAAAATTTAGGAAAGAAACCAACCACATTACCTGTTAGTAATTTAGCGGAAGGAAATGGAGAGATTGTGATTCCTGAATATAAAAGAAAAGAACAAAAACAGGTGCTCGTTGGTGTGGATGTTTTTATCAACTGGAAAGGCACTGATGCCAATATAATTGGTGCCACCTTATCAGGTATTGATTCTTTTAAAATGAAGTTAAAAATGATTACCAACAGAGGTGTAAAAGTATATCCTGAAGGGATGAAAGAAACTTACTGTACAGATCACTGGAGATGTAGGTTTGTAGATATCAACT
>JAWUYT010000031.1:0-19712 GCA_034110665.1 Polaribacter sp. | reverse complement strand
CTGAATTTAAAAAATTCTTTGAAAACAGCAACTTAAAATATGAAAGCTTCGTATTAAAAAATGAGAATGAAGATAAAACTAATCGTTTAAAAAACTTACTAGATAGGCACGAGATTAAATACGAATACGATACTAATACGGTTGTAAAAGGCTTCAGTTTTAAAAATCAGAAAGAAGATAAATTCAATGCCACGGCTGTTGATTTAGTCATTCATACAGCCCAACCAAAAGGAAAAATGGTAGAAGTTTTGTTTGAACCTAAAGCAAAATTAACAGATTCTTAAACCTATGATATTACAGCTTGGTCTTTACCATATGCACACGGTTTTGAAGCGATTGCTTCTAAAAATAAAGTAAGTTCTTCTAAAGCTACCTCCATAAAAAACACAACAAACATCATTGATAAAAAGGCGTATGCTTACTTGTCTAAATGGAATAGTTTGGAGGACGCTACGTTTTTAGGAGCTTTGTTACAACAAAATATAACGCCTCGTTTTGCTGATAAAGCATTCTCTATAGAAGGGAAATCTTATCAAAGAGGAACCTTAATCATTTTAAGAAATGATAATAGAACGGCAAATTTTGATGAAAAACTAATTGAAATTGCAAATCAAAATGATAGAAAAATTCAGTCTGTTGCTTCAGGTTTTGTAGATTCAGGATTAGATTTTGGTTCCTATAGCGTGAAACCAATTAACCAACAGAAAGTTGCTCTACTTTCTGGCGAAGGAACTTCATCTTTAAGTTTTGGAGAAATTTGGCATTTCTTTGAAGTTGAATTAAAATATCCATTGACTATTTTAAATTCAGATTATTTTGGAAGAACCAACTTTTCTAAATTTGATGTTATTATTATTCCTAGTGGATATTATGGGCGTGTTTTAAATAAAAGTACACTAGATAAATTATCAACTTTTGTAAGTTCTGGCGGAACCCTAATTGCTATTGGAAATGCTTTAAATAGTTTCGCTGATGCAAAAGGATATGCTCTAAAAAGTAAAGAGGCTAAAAAAGATTCTACTACATATAACTTAACACCATTCGAGGATCAAGAAAGAGCTCGTATAAATAATCTTATTAGTGGGGCTATTTTTAAAAGTAAGGTTGACATAACACATCCTTTAGCCTTTGGTTACAGCGATGAATACTTTTCTTTAAAAAGAAGTGGATCAACTTACAACTATTTAAAAGATGGCGTAAATGTTGCCTATTTTGATAAAGATACCGAAAACGTTTCTGGTTATGCAGGGAGTAAAGCTGTAAAAAATATTCCTGAATCTTTATTATTTGGTGAAGAGCAAAAAGGAAGAGGAAGTATCATTTATATGGCTGATAATCCCTTATTCAGATCTTTTTGGGAAAATGGAAAGCTGTTTTTAGCAAATGCTGTTTTCTTGTTAAACTCTGATAAATTGAAGTAGTATAAAAAATTAGACCCCACAGGTTTAAAAAAGCTGTGAGGTCTCATTTTATTTTTATAAGTCTTAAAAGAAATAAGTAAATAACATATACACCTGTAAGGTTTTAATATCTTGCAGGTGTTTTTTAAAAAGTCTACATAAAAATACCTAAACACTAATTCTTCCTTTGATTTAAAGAAGTAGGTTTTTCTTGCTTTTTAACGGGAGTTCCGTATAAATCGTAATCTCCAGCTTCATGAATTTCAATATCAATAAACTCACCTATTTTCACATAATGTTCTCTCGCATCTACCAAAACATCATTGTCTACATCTGGTGAATCATATTCTGTTCTTCCGTAAAAATACTCGCCATCTTTTCTATCAAACAAACAACGAAAAGTTTTTCCCACTTTTTTTTGATTCAATTCCCATGAAATTTGAGATTGAACTTCCATAATTTCATTAACCCGTTGAAATTTTACTTCCGCAGGAACATCATCTTCTAAAACATACGCACCTGTATTTTCTTCATGCGAATATTCAAAAGCACCCAAACGTTCAAAACGCATTTCTTCCACCCAATCTTTTAACTCCTGAAACATTGCTTCCGTTTCTCCGGGATACCCAAGGATCAGCGTAGTTCTAATTCCCATTTCTGGCACAACTTCTCTAAACTTATGAATTAATGCAGTCGTTTTTTCATGCGTTGTTCCCCGTTTCATAGATTTTAACAACTCTGTATTTATATGTTGTAACGGAATATCCAAATAATTACACACTTTCGGCTCGCGTTTCATCACATCTAAAACATCCATAGGAAAACCTGTTGGAAACGCATAATGCATGCGAATCCATTCAATTCCGTCTACTTTCGTCAACGCCTCTAACAATTCGGCTAGTGCTCTTTTTTTGTAAATATCTAATCCGTAATAGGTTAAATCTTGCGCAATTAGCATCACTTCTTTAATTCCTTTTTCAGCTAATTTTGTTGCCTCTGTAATAATATCTTCTATTGGAGTTGATCTGTGTTTTCAACGCATTAAAGGAATTGCACAAAACGAACAAGGTCGATCACAACCTTCTGCAATTTTTAAATACGCATAATGTTTGGGTGTGGTTGTTAAACGCTCACCGATTAATTCGTGCTTATAATCTGCTTCTAAAACCTTTAATAAATTGGGTAAATCGTGTGTTCCGAAATACTGATCTACATTCGGAATTTCCTTCTCTAAATCTGGTTTATAACGTTCACTTAAACAACCAGAAACAAAAACTTTATCAATTTCGCCAGCTTCCTTTCTTTTTGCGTAGTGCAAAATAGTATCTATAGATTCTTCTTTTGCTTTCCCTATAAATCCGCAAGTATTAATTACAACAATATTTCCATCATCCTCAGGGTCTTCATGAACCACATTTTTGCCATTGGCTTTTAATTGTCCCATTAAAACTTCACGGTCGTAAATATTTTTTGAGCAACCTAGAGTAACAACGTTAATTTTATTTTTTTTAATGGTTTTTGTGCGCATATTTGTAGGTTTTCGACTTTCGCTATTTGCTTTTGGCAGTAAATCTTTAAAGTTATGTTTCGTTTATATTAAAAATTAAAACGTTTGCAAAAATAGTGCTTTTTAAATGATTTTAATTTCTTTCTATTGATAGTTTTTCAGCATTTTCCTAACCTTTGTTAATTGCTCAAAAGCAGCACCAATTTCCAATAGTTTTCTTTTAGAAAAAGGCAATCACATAAACGTTAAACTTTTAGGTTCAGTTTTATTTAAGCAGTTTAAAAAATTCTAATAAATGAAATGCCCATAAGGCCGATACCAAATTTCTACAAAAATTAAATAAAGAATGGAAATTATTGATAAAACAATATTGAACTATAAACTATTTGTTTTTTTAAGAGATGCGGGCATAAAAATTTAAAGAGTTGGAGGAAGCCTATCTCAAAGAGGTATTTTGAAAAAATTATTCTTTAAAATTTTAGAGTAAAATAAGACATGGTTTTTCAAAATCAATTACGGATGAAATAGTTACAAGAATTAATAATTTAACGTCTTCAGCAGAACTAATGTGAGGTTATGTTTGTTGATAAAATTGGTTTTATTGCTTATAAACAGTCTATTCATAAAAACATCCAAAGCTAATTTTTTTTGAAAAATTGATGTCAAAACTCTTCGTACAAAAAATGTTATTTGAGAAAAACGTACTCTAAAAAATGGAAAAATTGCACCTCAATTTTATTCACTGATAAAAATAATTTTAAAACAGAGAAAAAACGTTTGGTAGATTTTATTTAAAAAACTCAATAATTAGGAGAGATTTATTTTGAAGGAAAAAAATCACATTCTTTCCACTTTTGATATCTAAAGAATTGAATATTTTATCCTGTAAACATCCAGACCATCATTAAAAACACTTTGATATTTGAATATTTCGCCAATGCGTCTATGATATAAAATGGTTTCAATTTTTATATCAGAAGTTCACGCAGTTATTTTTTAAAAATTCAGAAACAAATAAAATTATAACTCTAATAACTTTTTAGCCGCATTAAAGGGAGTAGTTTTTCCGTTTTCTAAATTTTGTATTTCTTTTAGTAATGCTTTTTTTACAATCGGATTTTGATAAAAATTATCTTTTAATTGTTGATTGATGGTTGATAATAACCAATATTTATTTTGCTCATTTCGTTTTTTATTAAAATAGGAATTCTCTTTTGTTAAAGAAATATATTTAGTAATCATGGTTTCAATCTTATGAATACCAGTATTTTGTAAAGCGCTAGCTGTTAAAACTTTGGGTTGCCATTTACTTTCTTTTATTGGGTATAAATGTAAAGCTCTATTAAACTCCACTTTGGCAATTTTAGCATTTTTTTCATTCCCACTATCGGCTTTGTTGATGACAATAGCATCTGCCATTTCTATAATACCGCGCTTAATACCCTGCAATTCATCACCTGCACCCGCTAATTTTAAGAGTAAAAAGAAGTCGACCATAGAATGTACCACCGTTTCAGATTGCCCAACGCCAACAGTTTCAATTATAATGGTATCAAAACCTGCAGCTTCACAAAGAATAATACTCTCGCGCGTTTTTTGTGCAACACCGCCTAAAGAAGTTCCAGCGGGAGAGGGTCTTATAAACGCATTTTTATCAGTTACTAATTCTTCCATTCTAGTCTTATCACCTAAAATAGAACCTCTATTAATAGAGCTACTTGGATCTACTGCTAAAACAGCTACTTTTTTGTTTTGAGCCGTTAAATGTTTTCCGAAAACTTCGATAAATGTACTTTTTCCAACGCCAGGAACCCCAGTGATTCCTATTCTTACAGAATTATTTGAGTGGGGTAAACAGCGTTCTAAAATTTCATTTGCTTTTTTTTGATGATTGGTATTTGTGCTTTCTAACAAGGTAATAGCTTTGCTTAAAAAAGTAATATTCCCATTCAAAATTTTAGAAACAAACTCGTCTACAGAGTTTTGTTTTGCTCTACTAATCTTTATTTTTTCTGCACTTAATTTATTGGTTGTTCCTGGTTTGGAAACTCCATCTTTTTCATGCAAAGCAGATATTTTTTTATCCATTGTAAAAGTTAATATGTAAATTTAAGGATTAAGCACACAACCTCAAAGAAACATGGCGTTTTTTGCAGAGTTCGTTCAAATTTTTAAGTTTTAGTTTTCGTCTTTTGTTAAAATGCTCTAAAACTTTGTGTTTAAATTTCATCTATTTTGCAACATCTCAAAAAAAGTATCGTCTATAGTACAAGAAAGTATTAATGAAGTCTACAAAACAAGTGCATCAACCGATTATTGATCAATGCAAAAAGAGCAATGCAAAAGCACAAATGCACTTGTATAATTTGTACGGTAAAGCGATGTTTTTAGTCGCTTTTAGGTTTGTGAAAGACCGTTTTTTGGCGGAAGATGTAATGCAAGACGCTTTTATAAAAGCGTTTAGAAACATCGATAGTTATAAAAATGAAGTCGCATTTGGAGCCTGGTTAAAAAAAATTGTGATTAATCAAAGTATAGATTATCTAAAGAAAAATAAATTAGAATTAGTTTCTATTCATGAAGGATTGAATTTAAAAGAGGATCCGGAAAACTGGCATGTTGAAAATGATATTTCTGTTGATACAATTGTAAAAGAGATTAATAGTTTGAAAGAAAAGTACAGGTTAGTGTTGACGCTATATCTATTAGAGGGTTATGATCATCAAGAAATAGCTGAAATTCTAAAAATTACAGAAAACACTTCAAGAACTCATCTGTTAAGAGGGAAGCGGGTATTGCAAGAACAACTAAAAAAGAAGAATTATGCAGCAAGATATTAGAGAATTATTAAGGAATTACAAAGAAAAAAGTATCGAGATGTCTGCAAATCATGCTAGTAAATTCGAAGATTTATTGCAAAAAAAAATTCATCAAAAAAAACCAAAAAAGTATTATATAAAATGGATGTCTGTTGCGGCTTCAGTGGTATTGCTAGTTAGTCTGGCAATTAATTTCTATCCAACACAAACAATAGACGGAAATCTTGATAATAGTGATGCAAAAATAGAATCTTCACAAAGTCAAATTAGTTTAGGCAGTATTTCACCAGAATTTCAAACGATAGAAACGTATTATAGAAATTGTATTAATTTGGAAATTAGTCAATTAGAAATGACTGAGGGAAACAAAGAGATTGTTGATGGTTATTTATTCAAAATAGCAGAACTCACCAAAGAATACAAATCGTTAACCAACGAGCTCAATACAAAAGGGGTTAATGATGCAACAATAGATGCATTGATTCGTAATTTACAATTACGCTTACAGCTGTTAAAACGCTTGCAAAAGCAATTAAAAAACTTTAAAACTTTAAATACGAAACGAAATGAAACACAAATCTTATAAAAATATCATAATCATTTTTGCACTTTGCCTTTTAGGAACCACATTTGGGCAAAAGTTTGATAAAAAATTCACGGAAAATTTTAAAGTGAATAGAGATGTAGAAGTCGCCATAAACGCCTCAAATACTGAAATTAATGTAACTACTTGGAATAAGAATGAAGTTCAAGTTCTAGCATTTATAGAAATTGAAGGGTTGTCTAAAGAGGAAGCAGAAAAGTACTTTGAAAATTGGAATTTTGAAGCTTTAGGGAATAATAGTAAAGTGAAAATTATAGCTAAAGGAACTAACTCTTTGGGTTTAAAGAATGATTTTGTCATCTTTAATAACATGAATTTTACGTTAACTGACATAGAAATGCCAAACTTCGATTCTATTGTAATTCCTGATATGAATTTTGATTTCGATTTTGATTTTGACACTGAAAGTTACCTTGAAGATTTAGATGATTTGGATAAAAATATGGGTAAAAGTGGAAAATACACTTTTGACTGGAATGACGGAGTAGATAAAATTACAATCAAATCTAAAAAAGAATGGGAGGCCTTTAAGAAAACAAAAAAGTACGAAGAACTTAAAGAGAAAATGTCTGTTAAGAAATTAAAAATGGAAAAGAGTTTTGCGGAATCTAAAGAACAAATGAAAATAGGATTGGCAAAAGCAAAACTTGAATATAAAAAGATTGATAAAGAGAAAATTAAAAAAAAATTGCAGAAAGCCAAAGAACAGATCATGAAAATGAAGTTGAATTTTAACTCAAATTCGGACAATATTAACATAGATGGCAAGAGGGTTAAGATTAAAAAAAGATTAGATATTAAGGTTCCTGAGAACGCTACTTTCGATTTAAATACACGCCATTGTGAAGTAAAACTGCCAAATACAGTTGCTTTTGGTAAAGTAAGTTATGGCACTTTTGATGCAAACAATTTAACTGGTGGTGCACTAACAATAGACTCTGCACTTGTGAGAATTAACGATTTAAATGCGTGTACTTTATTTTTAAACAATGTAACTGATGCTAAAATAGCGTCCGTTACAAAGACATCGTTAAGTTCTAATTCTTCAGTATTAAAAATAAATAACATAGGAAATAAAGTGAATCTAACAAATAAGTTTGGAGAGCTTGTTATCTCAAAATTCAATAAAGATTTTAGTGATTTTAATTTATCATTAACCAATTCAGATGCAATAATTGATAACGCTGTATTTATTGTCAATAACTTAATGATAGAAGTTCATGCCAATGAAAATAATTTTTTTACTAAAGTAGATAAAGGATTAAAACTTAATGGAAAGTTTACGGTTAAGACAAAAGATGAAAGAATGAATATTAGCGGGAAATTTAGCAGTTTAATAATAACAAAGGAGTTTTGAAAACAATAATAATTAGTTTTAGCATCGCAAAATTTCCACACAATTCCATTTCGCTATTCTCTATAAAGTCCCTATCTTTCGCTGCTGTAAATAGTCACTTTTTTAATGGATCGCTACAAAGAAAATCAACTTAAAATATACAATTCTCTTTCTAAAAGTAAAGAGAATTTTAAGCCTTTAACAGACGGATACGTCGGTATGTACGTTTGTGGGCCAACTGTTTATAGCAATGCACATCTAGGGAATGTAAGAACCTTCATGTTCTTTGATGTTGTGTACAGATATTTATTGCATTTAGGCTATAAAGTTCGTTATGTGCGCAATATTACAGATGCAGGTCATTTAGAAAACGATGCAGACGAAGGCGAAGACAGGATTTCTAAAAAAGCGCGTTTAGAGAAAATTGAGCCGATGGAAGTGGTACAAAAATATACAGTCGATTTTCATAATGTTTTAAAAAACTACAATTTTTTACCACCAAGTATAGAACCAACAGCAACCGGGCATATTGTTGAGCAGATTGAAATGATTAAAGAAATCATTGAAAAAGGTTATGCGTATGAGGTGAATGGTTCTGTTTATTTTGATGTTTTAGAATACAATAAAAAAGGAAATTACGGAATTCTTTCAGGCAGAAAAGTAGAAGATTTAATTCACAATACAAGATCTTTAGAAGGACAGTCTGATAAGAAAAACCCACAAGATTTCGCACTTTGGAAAAAAGCAGACGAGCGTCATATTATGCGTTGGCCATCTCCTTGGAGTGATGGTTTTCCTGGTTGGCATTTAGAGTGTTCTGTGATGAGTACAAAATATTTAGGAGAACAATTTGATATTCACGGAGGTGGAATGGATTTAAAATTCCCTCATCACGAGTGTGAAATTGCACAATCTCAAACTTGTAGCGGAAAAACTCCTGTGAGCTATTGGATGCATACAAATATGTTGTTATTGAATGGCCAGAAAATGGCAAAATCTACAGGTAATTTCATTTTACCAAATGAAATTTTATCCGGAGAAAACAAGGTTCTCCCGAAAGCATTTTTGGCAAGTGTTGTGCGTTTTTTTAACATGCAAGCCAATTATAGAAGTATTTTAGATTTTTCAGGAGAAGCTTTAGAAGCATCAGAAAAAGGCCATTCTAAACTAATGGAAGCTGTTCGTTTTTTAGGGAAGATTGAAGCAGGAAAAACGTCCACTTTTGATGTTCAAAAATGGAAAAACGACTGTTATGCAGCAATGAATGATGATTTTAACACACCTGTTTTAATCGCACATTTATTTGAAGCCGTTAAAATAATCAATCTAATAAAAGAACAAAAAGCAAGTCTAACCGAAACTGATGTATCAGAATTCAAAGCAATATTGAATGCTTTTGTTTTTGATATTTTAGGCTTGATGAATGAAACTGCTCAAGGCAATTCAGAAAAAATAAATGGAGTAGTGGAGCTACTCATTAAATTAAGAAAAGAAGCAAGAGAAAATAAAGATTGGGCATTATCAGATCAAATAAGAGATGAGTTAATTGAACTTGGCATTCAGTTAAAAGATGGAAAAGAGGGAACAACTTTTTCATTAAATTAAGTAGATAATTATGGATTTCAAATTTTTAAGTAGCATGCTTATTTCGAAAGAGGAACGAATTAGAAATCTCTTTTTAGAATCCTTAAATTTTTAATTTTTGAAGAGAATACTATCATATCCATTTATTTTATTAGTGCGTTTTTATCAAACAGCAATATCTCCTTATACACCAGCAACTTGCAGATACAGTCCTACATGTTCCCAATACACATTAGAGGCCTTACAAAACCATGGTTTATTTGCTGGGGGTTGGTTGGCTTTGAAAAGAATATTTAGTTGTTATCCTTGGGGAGGAAGTGGTTATGATCCTGTTCCAGAGACACTAGAAAAAAGAGAATAGAAATTAAAAAATAGAATATCTAAACCAAGTTTGTGAAGAGGCAATCAGCTTATTAATTAAGAGATTACTTTATGAAACTTTTTTAGAGCGTAATCGTAAGAAATATAATAAATATGAGTTTTTTAGCAATAGAATGGAGCCCTTCATTAGGAATTGATTTAGGTTTTTTTGTAGTTCGTTGGTATAGTTTAATGTTTGTAGCCGCTTTTTTATTGGGTTTACACTTCATGAAAAAAATATATATCAAAGATGAAATTCCTTTAGAAAAATTAGATGTTCTCTTCATGTATGTTTTTATTTCTATGCTAATAGGAATGCGTTTAGGAGATGTTTTCTTTTATAGTTGGAGTCATTATCAAGATCATTTGTTAGAAATATTTCTACCAATAAAAGAAATTAAAGGTGAAACTTTATTCGGGTTTATAAAAGGTTGGAAATTTACAGGTTATACTGGTTTTGCAAGTCATGGAGCTGCCATTGGAATTCCTATTGCCATGTATTTTTATGCGAAAAAACATTTAAATAAACCGTGGCTATTTATTTTAGATAGATTAGCAATTATGGTTGCTTTGGCAGGTTTTTTTATAAGAACAGGGAATTTTATGAATTCTGAAATTGTTGGAAAAGCGACTGAAAGTAATTTTGGTGTAATCTTTAAAAATAACGGAGAAAATTTTGCAAGGCATCCGACACAATTATATGAAGCTTTTAGTTATTTAATTTTATTTTTTGTGATGTGGTATTTGTATTGGAAAACAGATAAAAAACAGCAAATTGGTTTCTTATTCGGTTTATTCATGGCGGTTTTATGGTCTTTACGTTTCTGTATTGAATTTTTAAAAGAGGCACAAGTGGATGGGAGAGAAGATTGGGTTTTTAATTCTTTAAATACAGGTCAGGTTTTAAGTATACCGCTGGTTTTAATTGGCTTTTGGCTAATGTTCAGAAATACAAATAGATCTGAGAAAGTAGCATAATGGAAAAATTAAAAGAACGCTGGGGTATAAAAAGCAATTGGGCAATTGTTGCCATTTTTGTAGTTTTTGCAATTAATGGTTCTTTTGCGGCCTGGGTAGCAAAACCAATAACTACTTTTATAGGATTGTCTCCTGAAATAATTTCAGCTTGGCTATATTATCCTTTAAGGATCTTACTGGTATTCCCTATTTATCAAATAACACTGCCAATCGTTGGCTTTATTTTCGGACAATTTAAATTCTTTTGGGCTTTTGAAAAAAAGTTTTTGAGCAGAATTGGTTTGGGGTTTTTATTTAAAGTAAATAATTAGACATCAATAATTGTCGTATTATTTTCTTTATGCTCTTGAAACTCTTCTTTTTTTATTAGATATGTGTAAATCCACATAATAGTAAAGGTAGGAATAATATCTAACGGCAGAATTTCCTCAAGAAAACTTATAATCCCAGCAATTTTTCCGCTCGTTCCTTTATACATTTTAGTCATTATATAGCCAGATATAGGCGCCCAAACTAAATCTAAAGGGGTTATTGTGAAGAGTCCAAACGTGTCTAAAATAATACTGATTCCTAATTTTTTATATTTTTTATTCATATTTTTATCCATTCAAAATTCTTGTCAAAAAATAATTTTTTATAATAGAAAATCATAAGTTTGTTAAAAGTAACTATTCAAAATGAATTTTAAAGACTTTACTGAAAAAATTGAAGTTCTAAAGGGAGCGAAACTAGGGGGGGTAGAAGCACAATTTAAAATGGCTCCTAAACTTCGCTTACCATATAATAAAGAAAAAATAGCAGCAAAAAACCCAAGAAAGGCTGCTGTTTTGGCCTTATTTTATCCAAATAAAATAAACGAAACAAAATTGCTTTTAACACAAAGAGCAAGTTATAAAGGCACACATTCTGGTCAAATAAGTTTTCCAGGTGGAAAAAATGAAGTGACGGATGTGAACTTGCAAGAAACTGCTTTAAGAGAAACTTTTGAAGAGATAGGTGTACAACCTTTATCCATTAGAATAATAAGAGAATTAACAGCTGTTTATATTCCACCAAGTAATTTTTTAGCCACCCCATTTTTAGGTTTTGTTGATGAAAAACCCGAATTTATCTTAAACCGCGAAGTGGTCGCTATCATTGAAGTTTCAGTAAGTGATTTATTAAGTGAAAATAATATTAGAAATGTTAATTTAAGCACATCTTACATGAAAAACATTGATGTTCCTTGCTTTGAAATTGATGGTCATATTATTTGGGGAGCAACAGGAATGATGCTTTCAGAAATTAAAGAACTGTTAAAATAGTATGTTATTAAATTGTTTTGTAATTTTGTTTGTTATCAATTAAAATCAGCAAAAAATGCCTTTATTTAAAAGGAATCCTTTTGGACATTATTTATTTATAAAAAAGTGGATTATTCGCTTTTTTGGAGTTGTTTCTCACGGTAGGTACCGTAATTTTAACAATCTTAAAATTGAAGGTTCACAAATATTAAGAGATTTACCAGATAAAAGGGTTTTATTTATTTCCAATCATCAAACTTATTTTGCAGACGTCGCCGCAATGTTTCATGTTTTTAATGCTTCGTTAAAGGGTAGAGACGATAGCATTAAAAATATTGGTTATATATGGCAACCTAAATTAAACTTTTATTTTGTTGCTGCAGGAGAAACCATGCGATCAGGAATATTACCAAAGATATTTGCGTATGCTGGATCTGTTTCTATTGATAGAACCTGGAGAAGTTCTGGTAAAGATGTAAATAGACAGGTGAAAAATACCGATATTTCGAATATTGGTAAAGCCATAGGAGATGGTTGGGTTATTACATTTCCGCAAGGAACCACAAAGCCTTTTAAACCTATTAGAAGAGGAACTGCACATATTATTAAAACGTATAAACCTATTGTAGTACCCATCGTTATTGACGGTTTTAGACGTTCTTTCGATAAAAAAGGATTGACGATTAAAAGGAAAAATGTGTTGCAATCTATGGTTATAAAAGAACCTATAGAGATTGATTATGAGAACGAAGATATTTCAGATATTGTTACAAAAATTGAATATGCTATTGAGCAACATCCTTCTTTCTTAAAAGTATTATCTGTTGAAGAATTAGAAGAATTAAGAAAAGAAGAAGAGGAATTGAACAAGAAAAGAGAATTTTGGAGCTCTTAATGATACTGACACAGTATTATATATTTAAAGAAGCATCCAATTTTGGATGTTTTTTTGCAGTTTGAAAGTATTGTTGTTGAATGTTTTTAGAGTCTTTTCATGATTAAGTTTAAGGAATAAATCACAAATAGAATATGTGATGATTTTACCAGCTAGACTTTTATCAAAATAAAACTGCAAGTTATTCGCTTTTAATTATTTTTTAGCTTACAAATATTCCTCAATTATTTCAATAATTAAAAAGACTTTATGATATAATTTTATTCTTATTTTGCGCGCATTAAATTCATTTATTTCCCTAACGCTCCAATCAAGAACTAGTTGTGGTTATAGCTTATTAAATTCAGGATTTTTTTAAAATTACATGTTTTGTGGTACAGAACTTCCATTTCATCTTTTTGGAAGTAAAGGCTCAAGAAAAGAACTTATATTCAGGTTGGTATTTTCCCTTTCCGAATATTTCTTTACTGTTATAATGAAAAGTTCTTCTTGCTTAATAACGGCTAAAAAAAAGGTTATAATATTTTTGAATGGAGATACCTAAAGTAATAGATATTATGAAATTTAATTTGCCTGATGATTTCATTTCTTCAAAAATTATATTTTGTCTTTGAAACTAATAATGCTCGTTAATGGAATATATACTCGACATAATTTCTTTTTCATTTGAATTTGAAGTGTGCGAATCAACTATTTTAAATACTGCTTTTTTTTTACTTATTTTTTATTTCTTGCAATCTTTTTTCAATTTCACCTAATACATATTTGTGAGAATAATCTTCACAATGTTCTTTCATTGGCGAAAAGTCTATTTGAGCATCCGATTTTGGATTTGTTGTTGATTTTAAATAGCTATCAAAATCGCGCATCGCGTTATTTAGGTAAAAATTATCCATATCACCCATCCAGATATGAATTTTACCATTTAATTTTGGTCCCAATTCAGTCCAATTAGCTTTTGTATATAATAGCAAATCATATTTTTTCCAATACTCCGCAACTTGTTTATCAATCTCTCCATTGATTGGGTCAAATATGGGCATTGGTAAGTCATCTTCTCCTTTAGGACTATAAAGTGCATTCCAAGCGCTCCATTGGCCGCCAGAAGTCGTGTAGGTGTTCGAGACTCCAGCTACATTTTCAAAATAGATTTCTTCTTGAATAGAAAATTGTGGGTCACCATTAAGATTTCTCATACTAGGTCTTAAATAGATTCGATTATTGTAAAAAGCATTTGCATCTTTATATAAATTTACGAGTTGCATTTTATTAAAACTGACAGGATCTGCACTATAAGACCAACATCCATTAAATGTTTCCGGGTAAAATAATTGTAAAGCTAGCGAAACCCAACCGCCAGTTGAACAACCATCTACAAAACGAGTTTCTGAAGAACCGATTGCTCTAAATTGTTTTTCAATATTCGGAATTAATTCATTAATTAACATCTCTCCATGCGGGCCACTATTTTCTGAATCTAATTGATAACTGTCTCCAAACGGACCTTCACCGTCAAGAAAAATAGTAATGATTTGTGGTGCTTCTTCTGAGGTCCACCACGACATAAATTCTTTATTATTTAAAAGTCTATTCACTCTCGTATAGCGTCCTCCATAACCTGCTACATTGTAACGGATAGGATAGTTTTTAGAGGGGTTTTTAGCATATCCTGATGGAAGTAAAACAGACGCTTTTATATTCATTGGTTGATTCCACCATTTGGATAATGTATCGCTCTGAAAGGAAAATAATTTCACCAAATCGTTTGTGATTAACTTTCGTTCCGGAATAATTTTAGACAATGATAGCCTAATTTCTTGTTTTACTTTGGTATTGATTTTAAAGCTTTCGCTGTATATATTTCCAGGTGAATTAACTTTTGATTCTGATGCTCCATTTTGGCTCCAGACTAATTGTACATAATAATCTCCATGAGGAACCGAATTAAAATTCCAATTGGCGGTTGTTGTCCAGTCTTGGTTACCATTCAAATGCTTGGTTTCGTTCTTATCCCAGTTATTGATGTTTGTTCCAAAAACAACTCCATTTCCATTATAAATAGAAGATTTTCTCGGTTCAATTTTATCTGTTTTTGCAATATAAATGAGCAACCTACCAGCACTATTAAAAGAAGCTTTGAGTTTTTTATGCACGGAAATATGAAAGGCTAATTTTACGGATTCTTGCTGTCCAATCATGATGTTTGTAGCTAGCACAAATAAGGTAAAAATGAGAAGGTTTTTCATATTTATTGAATTTTATTTTTTTAATATAGGTTCGATTACTAAAGAGATGAGCATATTTTAATACAGATTCAAGCGCAGCATAAGTAGCTTATATGTATTGTTCTTGAAACAATTTTAACAGATGATGCGAAGTTATATTTTTTCAAACAAATAATCAAAAGTAAAAACAAGCTTATTGCTTCAATATAAAAACCTCGCAAATTGCGAGGTTTTGTATTTAAGTGAAAAGGAATAAATTACTATCCTTTTATATTTTCTTTAAATTTTTCAAACTTATCAACTTGGGGTTTTGGCCAGCTGTTATTAGAAGTATCTACGTCTGCAGTTTCCATATCTGGATCTACTTTAATACTCATAATTTCTTGAGTTGAAGCAAATACTCTTTTTGCACTTGTATCATTACTCATCCATATTTGAGCGGGGAAGGTTTGTTTTTCAGTGGTGCCATCTGCATAGGTTAACTCAACAATTAAAGGCATTACTAAACCTCCTGGCTTTTCAAATTCAACTTCATAAATATAAGAAGGTATTTCTTTACCATCGGCATATGCATCCATTGCTTTCGCATTTGCATCTTCCTTTTTATCGGTAATGTATACCAAGTCTCCTAAACCATCAAAATATGCTTTTGCTCTGGGGTTGTTCGCCATCATATTTGCAATTCTTTCATTTGGTTTATCTGTTAAATACATAGGTTTCACTTTAGTAATTCCAATATCAGTTACATCAGTCGTATAAAACCAACCTCTCCAAAACCAATCTAAATCCATACCAGATGCATCTTCCATAGATCTAAAGAAATCTTCCGGAGTTGGGTGTTTGAACATCCATCTTTGGGAATACGTTCTAAAAGCATGATCAAATAATTTAGGTCCCATAATTGTTTTACGCAATATATATAAACCCGCTGCAGGTTTTGAATATGCGTTTGGTCCAAATTGTTTTACATAATCTCCTTGAGACATAATTGTCGAAATATTACGCTGATCACCACCCATATATTTCGTAATCTTTTTTGCAGGATTTTGTTCAAATAAAGCTTTGTCGTAGGTAAATTCAGCCAAAATCTGCACAAAAGAGTTTAAACCTTCATCCATCCAAGTCCATTGTCTTTCATCAGAATTTACAATCATCGGAAAAAAGTTATGCCCAACTTCATGTATAATTACACCTAACATTCCTGATTTAGTTCTGTTAGAATACGTTCCATCAGGATTTGGACGACCAAAATTGAAACAAATCATTGGATATTCCATTCCTTGTCTTTCAGAATGTACAGAAATTGCTTTCGGATATGGATAATCAAACGTTAATTTAGAGTATTCAATTAAGGTATGTGCCACTGCTCTTGTAGAATGTTCTTCCCATAAAGGATTTCCTTCTTTTGGATATAAAGAGACTGACATTACCGTTTTTCCATTAATATCGGTTGCCATGGCATCCCAAATATATTTTCTAGAGGATGCAAAAGCAAAATCTCTAACGTTTTGTGCTTTAAATTGCCAAGTTTTGGTTCCTTTTGCGCGTCCTTTTTCTGCTTTTTCAGCTTCGGCTTGTGTCACAATTATAACAGGGTTATCAAAAGATTTTCTCGCTTTTGCCCAACGTTTTCTTTGTTCTTTTGTTAAAACGTTTTTTTCGTTTTGTAAAACACCAGTAGCATCAACAATGTGATCTGCAGGTACGGTTAAATTCACTTCATAATCTCCAAATTCTAGCGCAAATTCAGATCGCCCCCAAAATTGCATATTTTGCCATCCTTCTACATTGTTATACACGGCTAATCTTGGGAAGAATTGTGCAATTGTGTAGTTGTTATTTCCATCAGGAAAAGATTCTAATCCAGAACGACCACCATCCTTATTGATATCGTTTATTTTATAGTTCCATTGGATGCGGAATTCAAAATTTTCACCAGGAGCCAAAGTAGAAGGTAAATTAATACGCATCATGGTACTATTGATAAAATGAGACAATGGTTTTCCATCAGTTTCTACTTTTTCTATATTAAACCCAAAACCTTTACCTTCGTTCATGAAATCATTTTTAAAGGAATTTGGCGTTAAAAAAGTAGAGGCTGCGCTAGATTTTTTTAAAGGTGTTTTAGAATCATCAGCTCTCGTATTTTGGTCTAATTGAACCCATAAATACTCTAAATTATCTTTAGAATTATTGTGGTAAATTATTTTTTCATCACCATAAATTTTGTTGGTACTTTCTTCTAAACGAATATTCATAATATAATCAACCTTTTGTTGCGTATATTGATGCCCAGGAGCACCAGAGGCTGTATGCTGATCGTTTGGAGTTGCCAAAACATTCTTCATTTGCCTGAATTTGTTTTGATCTGTGTGACCTTGCTGTGTCTTCTTTGCTTCCTTTTTTTCTTGGGCAAAATTTGCCGAAACTACAATGAATAAAGAAAATACGAATAAAGAGATTTTTCTCATTTGTTTTGATTTGAATTAATTTGCACGAATCTAATAATAAGTAGATGAGATAGTGAAAGATTGTTCCGGTTTTAACAAATTTTTATCATTAAAAAAAGGCAATATGTACACATATTGCCTTTTTGCTTAGTTTTCAATAAAGTTTATCCCTTTATTTTTTTTTTAAATTTATCAAACCTGTTTGCGGTCTCTCGAGGAAAACTATTGTTTGAAGTATCTACATCTGCTGTTTCTAAATCTGGATCGATCACTATGCTTTCAATTTCTTTTGATGAAGAAAATACTTTAGTAATCTCTTTATCATTGTATCTCCAAATTTGTGCAGGATATGTTTTTCTTTCTGTAGAACCATCTTTATATTTAAATTCTACAATAATTGGCATTACCAAACCGCCTGGTTTGTTGTACGTGATTTCATAATGAAATTTAGAATTTTCATTTTTCTTTGCAAAACCCATACCTTCAGAAGTATCTTGTACAAATTCAACAGATTCACCTGTAGTATTTGTTTGAAATTTTTTAACCCCTTTTATTCCAATATCAGTAACATCTGTGGTGTAAAACCATCCTCTCCAAAACCAATCTAAATCGACACCAGAAGCATCTTCCATGGTTCTAAAAAAATCTGCAGGAGTTGGATGTTTAAACATCCATCTTTGAGAATATGTTCTAAACGCATGGTCAAATAATTCTTTGCCCATAATGGTTTCTCTTAAAATCCATAAGGCTGTTGCTGGCTTGCCATAAGCATTGTTTCCGAATTCGTATACATTATCTCCTTTAGACATAATTGGTGCGATTTTAGATTGATCTCCGCTCATATAACCAACAATATTTTTAGGCAATCCTCTTCTTAGTGGAAAGTTAGCGTCATAATCTAACACTGTCAACATTTCTACATAAGAGTTTAAACCTTCGTCCATCCAAGTCCATTGTCTTTCATCAGAATTCACAATCATTGGAAAAAAGTTGTGGCCAACTTCATGAACTGTTACTCTAATCATTATGTATTTTATCCTATCAGAGTAGCTTCCATCAGGAAGATCTGGTCTTCCTGGATTGAAACAAATCTGAGGGTATTCCATACCCATCTGTCCATCAACTGAAATTGCTTTGTGATACGGATACTCAAAAGTATATTTAGAGTAGGTTTTTAAAGTTTGTGCAACTGCTCTTGTAGAGTGATCACCATATAATGGGTTTGCTTCTTTAGAGTATAAAGAATAGGCCATGACCGTTTTACCATTAATGTCTACAGCCATCGCATCCCAGATAAATTTTCTTGAGGTTGCAAAGGCATAATCACGCACATTCTCCGCAAAGAATTTCCAAGTTTTCGTTTTCTTAGAATTTCCTTTTTCAATTATTTCTGCTTCCTCTTGCGTTCTAATAATTACAGGATTGTCAAAAGTGATTCTTGCTGCTGCTAGTCTTTTTCTCTCTTTTCTAGAAAGTACTTCTTTCTCGTTTTTTAAAATTCCAGTTGCGCCTAACATATGATCACCTGGAGTTGTAATATTAACGGTGTAATCTCCAAATTCTAAAGCAAATTCGCTTCTTCCCCAAAATTGGTCATTGTGCCACCCTTCTACATGATCATACACACATAATCTTGGAAAAAATTGTGCAATTACATAATTCTTATTTCCATTTTCTTCAAAAAGTTCATAGCCAGATCGACCTCCTTGAGTTCTATGATTATTAATGTTATACCACCACTTAATTTTGAATATAAAGGTGTCTCCAGAAGCCAATGGTTTTGGTAAATTGATGCGCATCATGGTTTGATTTATCGTATGCGATAATTTAGTTTCATCATTATTTGTAACGCTCATGATTTTAAAGCCACCATCAAAGGCCGTTTCTGGATACGCTCTTTCAAACCTATTTTTGCTTAATTTTGAAGGAATTTTACTTGGCTGAATGTCTGGTGTTTTAGAATCTGCAGCTCTCATATTTTGGTCTAATTGCAGCCATAAATAGCCCAATTCATCTCTAGAATTGTTATGATATGTAATGGTTTCCGAACCCGTAATACGGCTTTTTTCATCGTCTAAAACAATGTCCATAACATAATCTACCTTCTGTTGTGTATAGCTTTTTCCCGGAGCACCAGAAGCTGTTCTCTCTAAATTTGGTGTAGGTAACTCTTGTTTTAATTGTCGAAATTTATTTTGATTTGTATGTCCTTCTTTTGTTTTTTGCGCAAAAGAGTTTGCGATAAAAACAAGTGAGAAAAGTAGGAATCCA
>JAWUYT010000030.1:0-12877 GCA_034110665.1 Polaribacter sp. | reverse complement strand
TATAATTCCTGTATTATTAGGTTCTCCATTTATATCTGTAGTTGTTGGATCATCATCTAAATTTAATTCTTGAGCCAAACTCATTAATTGGGCAACTGTAACAATATGATTTGTATTTGACGTATTCCCAATTGACGTAATAGTAAGAAAATCTGAAAACGCAGAAGCCTCTAGTGCGGAGTTGTTTGTTGTTATTGGAGTGGGTTTGTTCCAAATAAAACGATCTGCAATATTGTCAATTGTTTCTTCTGATAATAAATATTCTACAGCAAATGTATTTTGAAAAGCAATTTCACTAGCGCTTAAATCCGCTATAAAAATGGCTGTTTCTTCCTCATCACAAGAATTGAAAAGAAAGATACTCATCAAGCTAATGATTACTAATTTTATATGTTTCATTTTATAATATTTTTAAAATTAATAGCCTGTATTTTGTTTTAAATTTGGGTTTGCCAATAAATCTGTTATTGGTATTGGAAATAATCTGAATTTAGCATCTACAGCAGCTCCATTTTTTACACCACCTTTCCAAGCCCACAAATAATCTGAAGTTGTAAATTTGTTGTATCGAATTAAATCTGTTCTTCTAAAGCCTTCCCAAATTAATTCTCTTGCTCTTTCATCTAAAATAAACTCTAAATCCATTTCATCTAAAGCAATATTACCAGCAGTACTATTTGGGTTGTTATCATACGCTCTTCCTCTAATCGTATTGATGTAATTTAAAGCAGTCGCAGTATCGCCTCCAGAACCGCCTCTTAAGACCGATTCTGCATAAATTAGATGCATCTCTGCCAGTCTAAAAACAGGATAATCGATATCACTTAAATTATTAAATTGATTTTCTTGATTGATGTTAGAACCATCTCTATTTACATTTCTATATTTATACAAAGAATAGCCATTTAGAGAATTTGACAACGATTCTATTTCCAAAGTTCGACTCGATTCGTCATTTTCTGTCCAGAAAACCGCACGTTTGTCTGCACTCGGATTATTGGATGGAAAAAGTGCTGGTATAGAAGGTGTAACTCTGTATAAATTCCAGCTAGAACTCATTCCGTTTATCGATGCAGGAACTCCAGAAGCTCCTAAAGAATAGGTATTTGTGCCGCCCCAAGTTCTTACATTTGCGTTGTCATAATTGAAAGTGAAAATAAATTCGTTTGTATTTTGATAATTATCACCTAACATTAACCAAGCATGATTTTGTTCTAAAGAATACCCAGCATCAATTACTTTTTTACTGTAGGTTATTGCTTCTGTATATTTTGCTGAACCAGAATATGTTTCTGCATTTAAATACAATCTTGCCAACAAAGACCAAACCGCCGCTTTGTCTGCTCTGCCGTATTCATTCGATTTTGCATCAATCATAGTAGGAGCAATTTCTTTTAATTCGGTTTCTATAAAATTGAATAAATCTGCTCTTTGAATTTGACCAGGAACTTCGCCTGCTTTTAAAGTTTCTTCTGTAGCAAAAGTTGGATTTCCAAATAAATCCATCAACATCCAATACGAATACGCCCTAATAAAACGAACTTCACTTTTAAAGATTTCAACTTCGGCTTGCTCTGCTGCAGATAAACCTCTGCTGGCAACAAGTTGAGATTCAGACTCAATAATAAAATTATTACACAGCGTAATTAAATACAAACCACTTTGATAAACTCCTGTAGATTGGTCGTGTTCTGAAGACCAGTTTAAAGTAGTTTCTTGATGATCGCCCCAGGTATTTACAATTTCGTCTGTAGTAACTTCTTGCAGTTCCCAATAATCTCTGTAAAAGAAATTGTTTGCGCCAGCAAATTGAATATAAGCAGACACTAAAGCCTGTTTATAACCCTCTACAGAACTAAACTGTACTTCGTTTGTTAAAGCGTTTGTAGGAAAACGTTCTAAATCTTCTGTGCACGAGATAACCCCCAATGCTACAAATAAGGCAATGATATACTTTTTAAAAAAGGTTGTTTTTTTCATTTCTATAGTTTTTAAAAATTAAAATTAAGTGCTGCGGAGATTGTTCTCGGGGCTGCATAGTTTCCGCCGAAGTTTGACCCAAAATTAAAAGGTGATTCTGGATCGCCGCCTTCAAAATCTGTTAAAACGAAAACATTTTGAACGGAGGCGGAAAGCGCAAAACTCGATGCGTTTTTGGTATTGAAAACATTCCCTAAATCATAATTCAAACTAATATTATCCATTTTTAAGAAAGAGGCATCTTGCAAGTAATAATCACTAAAAGCTTGATTTGCATTCCCACTTTGAGTAAATTGAGAATCGTAATAATTGGTATGGATATTTCCTCTAAAAATACCATCATAAATAGAGGCTAAATTATCATTCGGATTAAAGAAAATATAGTGCCCTAAATTAGCATGAAAAGCCATATTTAAAGACAACTTTTTATAATTAAAAGTGGTGTTAAAACCTAAATTATGTCTTGGTACAGAACTTTCACTTCTATATCTGTCTTTTTCATTAATGGTTCCATCACCATTTAAATCTGCCATTTGATCTTCTATTGGGCTTCCATTTGCATCATATACTTGTCTGTATAAATAGAAAGTATTTCTTTGATACCCAACTGTATTCACTAACAAACTACCGTTAAAAAGACCAACATCACTGCTATTATCCTCTGATAAGCTGGTTATTTCATTTTCATTATATCCATAGTTAAAACCTACATACCAATTAAAATTTTCAGATTGAATTGGCGTTGCATCAATTTTAATCTCAAAACCTCTGTTTTCTAGACTTCCAATATTTTTAGTGATACTGTTTGCAAAATCGGTTCCTGACGGAATAGCAACATTGTTTAAAAGATCATCTGTTTGCCTTACATACACTTCAAAACTTCCAGAAATTCTATTGTCATAAAAACCCCAATCAACCCCTATATTGTAAGTTGTAGATTGTTCCCACTTTCTATTTCTGTCTGTTGCAGTAGGATTGACGCCTTGTACAAATTGATTTCCTATAGGATATTGAATGAACGCTTCTCCTAAATTATAAATAGGGATGTAGCCGTAATTACCAATACCTTCTTGCTGACCAGTAATACCATATCCTAACCGCAATTTTAAATTGGATACTACTTCAGAATCTTTCAAAAAGTTTTCGTCACTTATTTTCCATGCACCTGAAACCGACGGGAAAACTCCCCATCTATTATTTTCAGAAAACCTTGAAGAACCATCAGTTCTCACAGTTCCTGTCACAATATAGGTGTCGTTAAATGTATAAATTAAACGTCCGAAATAAGATATTAAGGTATTTTGTGGAATATCAAATGCAAAATTTGGTTCAGAACCGGGTTGTAAAACCCCATCAACATCAAAACTTGGATAAAAATAATTAGTCGTTTTAAAATCGTTGTAAGAATAACCAGCTAATGCCTCTACCCTACTTTTTATATTTTTTATATCTTTAGCGTAATTAAGGGTTGCTTCTAAAAAAATATTTTCAGTTTTTGAAGCAGGATCTCCAGTAGAATCGCTTCCGTTTGAAATATTTGCTGGAAAATAATCGGCAGGTGCAAAATAACTCCAACTACTTTCTGCAAGATCATATCCTGTATTCAAGTTAACTTTTAGATCAGGAAAAAAATGTAGCTTATAATCTAATTGAATATTGCCAATACTTCGAAGACTTTTATTTTGATTATTCACCTGCTCTAATTTTGCAACAGGATTGCTATGACTGCCTAAAACTGCAGGATTTGATGCAAAATCTTGATATTGCCAATAACCACCAAAGACTGAATTTTCATCTAAAATTGGTTGTGTAGGATCAAAAGTTGTTGCCGTAAAAATTGCACCTTCCTCAGCAATTCTTTGATCTTGCATAATTCCTTTTAGATTTATGTTGATTTTAAGATGACCATCAAAAAAAGTTGGATTTAAATTTAACGACGCTGTTGTTCTTTTAAAATTGCCTGTTCTTAAAGTGCCATCTTGATCTAAATACCCTAAAGACAATCTATAAGGCAATCCTTTGATTCCACCAGAAACACTCAAAGAAGTATCTGTAGTTAATGCATTCTGATAAATTTCGTCTTGCCAATTGGTGTTCGCATCTCCTAAATTAAAATTAGAAACTGGCGTACCAGAAACATTGGACGCAATTTGTGCAACCTCCCTATATTGCTCTCCGTTTAAAACAGATTGCTCAAACATATTTTGAGAAAGTGAAGCCGTGGTAGAAAATGAAAATTTTAGTTGATCACTTGTTCCTTTTTTTGTGGTAATTAAAATAACACCATTAGAACCTCTTGAACCATATATTGCTGCTGCTGCTGCATCTTTTAATACATCAAAAGAAGCGATATCCGCAGGATTTAAAGCACTTAAAACCCCGGGACCATCAGACAAACCGATGGGATTCCCATCGATTACAAATAAAGGATTATTGGATGCGCCCAAAGAAGCACCTCCTCTTATTAAAAACGAACTTCCAGCACCTGGTCTTCCACTCACTGGAGTAATTTGTAATCCCGGAATTTTATTTGCAATCAATTGCTCTGCATTTGTAACAAAGCCTACTTGAAAATCTTTTTCTGTAATTCTTGTTACCGAACCTGTTAAATCTTGTTTTTTTGAGGAACCATACCCTATTAAAACAATTTCATCCAAACTTTCTGTTTCTTCTTTTAAGGAAATATTTAAAATTTTAGCAGTTACTTTCACTTCTTTTGTTTGATATCCTAAATAAGTGAAAACTAAAATATCTCCTATTTTTGCATTGATCGTATACATGCCCTCAAAATCAGATGAATTTCCAATGTTTGTTCCTTTAACAATGACACTAACACCAAGTAGCGGTGTATTCATTTTTTGATCTGTAATGGCTCCATTTACATCAATTTTTTGTGCAAATGAAGAAAATGAAAAACATAAAAATAGGAGCAAGCATATTGTTTTTTTCATTCTTTTTAATTCCCTTTCTTCCCTTAAGAAAATCTTCATAATTAAATATTATTTTAGATTAATTGATTTTTACTGACAGATAATTTTCTAACAGTTCTATTTACAACTGCAAGTAAGCCAAATAGAAAAGTTTCAAAAGGGGTCAAATTCATTGAATGCGTATAAAAAACTCATAAAAATGAATAAAATAGCATACAAATGGGTTTATATGCTTGAGTTTTGATTTTAATCAGAAAAAAGGTGGTGAAAAGTTTTACGAAGAACTTGTATGCGGAAAGCAAGCTCTTGGTTAATTAAGATTTTAAATAAAAAGAAGGGTTTTTCTTAAACTTATTTTTAAATAATTTGCTAAAGTATTTTCTATCTGAATACCCAACTTTATAACAGGCATCTGTAACAGAATAGCCCATTTCTGCAATGAGTTGTTTTGCAATTGATAATCTATAATCTCTAATAAACTCCATGTACGTAAGCCCCGTTAAAGACTTAATTTTTTTGTACATAGAAGAATGGCTCCTGTTAATTTGCTTCGAAATTACTTGTGCTTTTAAATCATTCGTTTGTAAATTTTCTTCTAATGCTTTGTACAAGTTTTCTAAAAACATTTGATCTTTAGAATTGATGGCCAATTCTTTAGGATTTAACAAATTAGTGGCTACAAATTTTTGCTTTAATAATTTTCTATTCTTTAAAAGATTTTTAATTCTGTTCTTTAAAAAATCTTCATTGTATGGTTTTATAATGTATTCATCTGCGCCAGTTTCATAGCCTACTGTTTTATCTTTTTCCGCTGTTTTTGCGGTTAATAATACGATTGGAATATGACTAGTAATGCCACTATTTTTAATTTTTTTTGACAATTCAAAACCATCCATTTTCGGCATCATCACATCACTAATAATTAAATCCGGCAAAGCCGTAGAAGCTAACTTCAATCCATCAATTCCGTTAAAAGCCTGAAGTATCTCATAATTCTCATTTTCCAAAATTTCTTTTAAAGACTCTTGAATTTCAACATTATCTTCAACAATTAAAATCGTTTCTTCTTTATTTTTTCTGTCTGAAATTTTCTTTTGTAGTGTTTCTAGTGTCTTTTCTTCTTGTATATTTTTTGCATCAATATGATTAAAATGTTCATGCCCTTTTAACAATCTTACTTCAAAAGTGCTTCCTTTTTTAAATTGACTAGCAACCGATATTTTTCCTTTGTGCAGTTTAACAATGTCCTTAACGATTGACAAACCAAGCCCAAAACCTTTATTATGCTCAGTATGAACATACTTTACTTGATAAAATCTTTTGAATATTTTTTCTTTTTCATCAACAGACAAGCCAATCCCCGTATCTCTAATATAAAAAATAACCTCCTTAGGGGTCGTGTCTATATAAAATTCAATTTCACCCTTATTATTTGTGAATTTAAAAGCATTAGAGAGTAAATTGAAAATTACTTTTTCTAGTTGATTTTTATCAAACCAAAGATATAACACAGTTTCATCAGTTTTAAAACTATACTTTATAGTTCTATCTGAAGCAATATCTGAAAAAGAACTAAAGATGTCTTTTGCAAAAGAAATAAATTCACTTTTAGCAACATTTAATTCAATTTCGTTGGTTTCTAATTTCCGAACATCTAAAAGTTCATTCACCAATCGTAATAATAAATTACTATTTCTTCTAATGGTATATGCCGCTTTAGTTTGTTTGTTATCTTTAAGTTTATCAGCATCAAATAATCTATTGATAGAACTTAGTATTAAGGTAACAGGAGTTCTTATTTCGTGAGAGATGTTGGTGAAAAAAAGTTGTTTTGCATTGTATAATTCGCTGTCTTTGTCGTGGGTAAGTTTTTCTAATTCTAAACTAGATTTTAATTTACCCCAAGCAATTATATACTTTCTAATTAAAAAAAGAAGTCCTAAAGATAAGAAGAAATACAGACAAAAAGCCCACCAGGTGAGCCAATAAGGTTTTTGAATATTCAGCGTTATAGCCGTGTACGCATCTGCCCAAGTAGCGCCAATTTCTTTACTTTTTACTTTAAAAATATAATTTCCGGGTGATAAATTGGTATATGTGGCGGTCCTATCTTTACCGATATTTCTCCAGTCATCATCAAAATTCTCCATTTGAATTGCATATTCACAATTCGTGGAAGTTGGAAATTTTAATGCCGAAAACTCAAATGTAAGCACATTATGAAAATATTCTAATGTAATTTCTTTTGTAAGTTCTATGTTTTTATCTAAAATGGTTGTTTCTCCAATACCAACTTCTTTATTAAAAATTTTAAAGTTTCTAATTTTAACTGATGGTTGTAAATTCGTATTGCTGACTGTCTTTGGATCAAACTTTACAACACCCTGAATGCCGCCAAAATAAAGAAAACCCTCTTTGTCTTTATAGGCGGAGTTTATATGAAAATCTCCTGATAATTTATTAAAAGTAGTGAAAGTGTTATTTGAATAGCTGTACTTTACGATTCCTTGTTTGCTTCCAAACCATATATTGTTTTGATCGTCTTCAATAATTGAAGTGATCGTTTTATACTTTATATTTTCAAAATTCTGAAACCGCTCTACTTCGTTTGTTTCAAGATTCATTCTATTTACTCCTGCCCCAGAAGTTCCTATCCACAAATATCCTTTTGTATCTTTTAGCATCGAAAAAAGATTGTTGCTACTTATTGTGGTGGCATCATTTTCTTTAAAATTAAAATTTACAAAATCCTTTTTATGGATATCAAACAGACTTAAACCTCCTCCATAAGAGGTAATCCAAATTTTCTGTTTGTCTTTTAAAATTGAAACTAAATTATTGTTTTCAGGTAAATAGAATCTTGAAAACACCTCTTTTTTAACATCAAAATAATTTAAGCCACCTCCCCAAGTTGCAATCCATAAATTACCTTTTTCGTCTTCTATAATATCTCTTACATCATCGAAACTTAAAGAGGTATCCTCACTATAGGTATTGCTATATTTGGTTACTTTTTTATTTTTTTGATTCAATTTCAGCAATCCATTACCAAAAGTACCTAGCCAGATAGTCTGGTCTTTTGTTTGGGTAATTTTCTGAATATACTTCGCTTTAATTTTAGCATTGTCATAAAACTCAACCTGCTTATTATTCTTATTATAGATGTTTAAGCCATCGCCATCTAGACCTAAATAAATACTTGAATCATTTTGAAAAATAGATAAAACAGGATTTGGATTTAAACCGCTAATATCGCTTAACATTATTTCAGTTTGATTTTTAGTATCTAAAACGCTAATGCCATTCCAAGCAGTTCCTATCCACATATTTGCATCATCATCTTCAGAAATTACATAGATAGCGTTCCCTGCAATAGAGGATACAAGTTGAGAATTATACATGTAATTATTTACAATAGGGGCTATACTATTTGGGTATTGTAACTCTATCAATCCATAGCCATCAGTACCAATCCACAAATTATCTTTACTGTCTTTTTTTATCGAGCGAACAATTTTAACTTTGTCTGTTAAAGCCAAATTATTATAAAAAAAGTTTGATGTTTTGTGTGTTTTTAAATCGACTAGAAGCAATCCACTTCCTGAAGTTCCCAATAAAATTTTATCAGAATTTAACTCAGTAATCACATTAATTGAACTTGTTATTTGTCTGCTTTGTTCATGTAACCTTTCAAATTCTTTCGTTTTGGTATTAAAAATAAGGAGACCATTTTCAAAAGTACCGACCCATAAATTCCCTTTTTTGTCTTCGTAAATGCTCGTTATATTAAGTTGCTGCTGCTCCTTATAGGCATATCTATAAAACGTATTTAAATCGTAATCAAATAAACACAAACCTTTTTCAGTGCCTATCCAAAATAGGCCTTTAGCATCTTCTAGAATAGTGCTAACTCTGTTAGAAATAATAGAGTTTTGATCTTCTAACGAATTTTTAAAAGAGATAAATTGATCATTTTTTTTATCGTATAAATTCAAGCCACTCCCATAAGAAGTTAACCAAATTCTATTTTTACGATCTAAATAAAGACTTGAAATATCATTCGCCTGAATGTTACTATTTTGTTGATTGTAGACTTTTACACTATGACCGTCATATCGATTCAGGCCGTTTTGCGTACTGACCCAAATAAAACCATTCCTCTCTTTTATAATCCCTGTAATTTTAGAACTTGACAAACCTTGAGATTGATCTATTTTCTGAAAAATAGGCTGGGTTTGACCGAAACTTAAAGAACCGATTAGTAAAAAATAGAGAAGTAATGTTTTATGAATCTTTAAATGCAAAATTTGATGGTTGTTTTATGTACGGTCTTGTTCAAAAATATAAGTATTTCTTTGATTTTGACATGCGCCTGTAAGTTAAGTTTCTTTTTAGCAAACCTAGTAGTCATATTAAGTATTTTAGGGAGTGAATTTCTGAAAAAATTGACAATTGCATAATTTTAGACAGTACTTACTTTATTTTTAGGTGAAATTACTCGTAAAAGTTTTTTTTTGCTAACTTGTTACCATCTTACAACCAACTTTTATATTGAGCTATTTAATTACAATTTTCCGATGGATTGCCGCTTTGATAATCATATCCATTACAGGGAGCTTTGCTTTACTAGTTGTTCTGATAAGTTTCGGTACACTTCGAAACCTTTGTGTAACCATCATAATTAAGCCTTCTTCTCGTTTTGTTTTATGGGCTTTAGGTTTCCGAGGCTTTTATCCTCCACTTCATAAATTTCCAAAACACCAAGTATTATATACTTTTAATCACAATGCAGAACAAGACATTTTTCTTCTAACGGCATTAGGTCTTCAAAATACGAGATTTATACTTTCTGAAAAAACATGGATCTATATTCCTTTGGTTATTTCTGCTTTAGCATCGGGAACATTTTATATTCCGCAAAAAAAACACTCAAAAAGAAGGGCTCAATTTTTTAAGAAAACAACTAAATTCATCAAAAAAACCAACTATTCCATCGCAGCATCATCCGAGGGAGTTCACAGTCATTTTCATGGAATAGCTCCTTTTAATCGAGGAATCTATGAAATGGCTTTAGAAGCCAACATACCCATTGTACCGTTATTTATAAACGTACCAGAAGAAAATAATATGACGGCGCATAAATACGCTAAAAACGGATTATTAGGAATTGAATTATTAGCGGAAATTTCAACCAAAGACTGGAAAATAGAAGAGTTAGATAGGCACATTAATGATGTGAGAACTATTTTCGTAAACCGCTTCAATGAATTAAATCCAAACCAAAAAACCAAATGAAAACGACCTATTTACAAGTACCTGGAAGAGGATTAATGAATCAAACGGCTTTCGAACTGCGGATGAAATATCTAGAAAGCTTATCAAAAGATATCGGTAAGCACGTTAATTCTGAAACGATAGCCTTATCTCAAGTACAAAACAACATAGAAAGTTTTATAGGAACTATTGAAATTCCTCTTGGGCTCATTGGTCCCATTTTATTTAATGACAAAAACAAAACACCAGAATGGGTGCACGCCGCTATTGCCACAACTGAAGGTGCGCTTGCAGCAAGCATGAACAGAGGTTCTAAAGCAATTAGTGAATGTGGAGGTTTTAAAGCACATATTGTGCATCAAAAAATGTTGAGAACTCCCATGTTTACTTTTCAAAGTATGCAGGAAGCTTTGGAGTTTGATGTATGGATTAAAAATAATTTTGAACAGATCAAAAAAATTACACAGAAGCACTCTAATTATGCAAATCTGCATGAAATTAATAGTGTGATCGTTGGTAAAATAATTCACCTAAAATTTATTTATTCTACAGGTGATGCCTCAGGTCAGAACATGACTACTTCTTGCACTTGGAATGCCTGTTTATGGATTGAAGAAAATTTTCAAAAACAGGCCGAAATAGAAATCTTGCATTTTGTCATTGATGGAAACGGATCCTCTGACAAAAAAGTCTCGTATTATGCGCTGCAAAACGGAAGAGGAACCTACGCTATTAGTGAGTGTTTTTTGACACATGAAGTGATAGAAAAAACATTAAGAACCAATGCGGAAGATATGTTCCGCTCTTTTAATCATTCTATGGCAATTAGCAGGTTAGATGGTATGATCGGTTATAATATTAATGTAGCAAATACTATTGCGGGAATCTTTGGCGCCACAGGACAAGATTTAGCAAGTATTCATGAATCTTCTACAGCAGTTTTACAAATGGAAAAAACGGCAACCGGTTTGTATGTTTCGCTCACCTTGCCTAATTTAGTCGTTGGCACTGTCGGAGGAGGAACCCATTTACCCGTTGCTTCCAAAATTTTAGAACTCATGGATTGCAAAGGAGCTGGCAAAGTAGCGCGCTTTGCAAAGCTAATTTCTGGATATGCTTTAGCCTTGGAGATATCTACACTTGCGGCCATTGTTAGTGGACAATTTGCACGTGCTCATCAAAAACTTGGGAGAAATAAACCTGTAAAATGGCTGTTAACATCAGAGATTAATGAAGCCTTTATCAAAGCAAACATTCCTTATTTTAAAGAAAAAATTATATCGGTTACATTCATTGATAGAGCGAAACTAGACAATGGAATTCTTACCGAGTTAACAAGCAAAGTATCGAAGAAAGTGATTGGTTTTGTTCAGGCTGAAATAAAAACAATTAGTGGAGAAACGCATCCTATTTTATTAAAAAGTAAAGCGCTTGGAGCAGAGCTGTTAGAAGGCTTGCGTTTTATGGCCAGCAATGTAAATGTAGCACTAGCAGATACCATAAATAGGTACAAGCATTTGTTAGAATACAAAGACAGCCATTTGAAAGAAATCGCTGTTTATGAGGCTTTAAATGAAATAGCCTATCCTTTTATGCCGCGTTTGTATGGCACGGTAAACCGGAGTAAAAGGGAAATACATCTTTTAATTATGGAACGCTTGGTTTGCGAAAAAATGGACGTATTTAATGCAGAGGATACCCCAGAAAAATGGGATGTACCAACACTAAAGAATATTATCGGTTCAATCCATTTAGTGCATGCCAGTTTTTTAGAGAACAATAATAGGATTCCTAAAATAGAGGAACTTAATTATATGGAGCTTATCGAATTGTATCAAGTTTTCATTGATTTAAACAGAAAAGATTACGACTATTTCGAATTAGACAATCGTTTTGAAGAAATGAATAATTTTATTGCTAATTGGGAACAAAATGGAGCCAAACCCCGAGGGAAACTCACCTTAATTCACAATGATTTTAATCCTAGGAATGTTGGCGTTAGAAAGAATGGAAATCCTTGTATTTACGATTGGGAATTGGCGGTATATGGAGTACCTCAGCGCGATATTTTTGAATTTTTAGCATTTTCTTTACAATCTGAAATTAACGAATCAGACCTCTTAAACCTTTTAAAACACCATTACAATTTAGTGAAATCTATAAACGATAAAGGCTATAATTGGAATGATTATATTTATGATTTCGAGTTATCTGGTCAGCTATTTTTGGTTTCACGCGTTAATTTTTACCTAACAGGAAGTACATTGGTTAATTACTCTTTTATTGAAAGAGTTTTTAAAACATCATTCTCTATTTTAGATGCAATTAAACAAAAACAATTTGCTTAATGGAAGGAATCAAAACACATATTTTACTCTTGTTCTTACCATTAGTTATCGGGAATGTGCTACACATGATTATTGTAAAGAAAAACTATCTCAAAGCCTTGTCGATTCCTATTTCGTCAACACTATTTGGGGCTAATAAAACCTATAGAGGTTTTTTAGTACTGCCTGTTTTAAGCGGATTTATAGCCTGTTTAAACGCTATTACATTTGATTCTTTGCAGGCATCAAATCGTTATGCTCTTTTTATAGGAACAGGATTAGGAATCGCGTATATGTTATTTGAATTGCCCAATTCTTATCTAAAAAGAAAATTAGGAATTCCGCAAGGTGCATCCTATAAAAAAT
>JAWUYT010000029.1:0-13705 GCA_034110665.1 Polaribacter sp. | reverse complement strand
TGATTTAAACGTTTGGAAAATTATTATCAGGAAATTATTATTAAAATCTAAAATTATGCTTAAACGACATTTAACCATGAAATGTGGTTCGAGTACTTGTTAGAAAGCATCTCGGAATACCCTTAAAAAAGAGAACAAATTATCTTTTTTTAAATGATAAAACAGATTGGCTCTTTTTAGCCCTGATTGAAACGGCATCCTTTTTGTTTTTCACAAAAAGATATAGTTGAAAGCAGGAAATAGCTTCAAAAAACAAAATTTCTAAATACCCAAAATTACTTTTGCAATCATAAAGTAAATTAAGATTCCGAAAATATCATTCGAAGTGGTTATAAAAGGACCTGTTGCAATTGCCGGATCAATGCCCCGTTTATTCAAAAACAAAGGCACAAAAGTACCAATTAAACCGGCCACAATAATCACAACGACTAAAGACGCAGAAATTGCCAATGCTGTGGTTAGTTTACCTTCATAAGCCCACACAAAAAAGAAGAGAAATAACGCCAAGACAAAGCCATTTAAAGCCGCTAAAAGCATTTCTTTTAACAATCTTCTGTAGATACTACCTTTTATATCGTCGTTGGCTAAACCTTGCACAATAATTGCGGATGATTGCACACCAACATTTCCAGCCATGGCAGCAATTAACGGCGTAAAAAAGAATAAAATTGCATTTTCTTCAAAAGTATTTTCGAAAAGACCCATGATTAAAAAAGCACCAACGCCACCAAGTAAACCTAAAAATAACCAGGGTAAGCGTGCCTTTGTAAGTTCTAAAATACTATCATCAGAATCTACATCTTGTGTTAAACCAGCAGCCATTTGGTAATCTTTTTCGGCTTCTTCTTTTAAAACATCTACAATATCATCAATGGTAATTCTACCCAATAAAACCTTTTGGTCATTTACAACAGGTATGGCATCTAAATCGTATTTTGCCATGATTCTTGCAACTTCATAATCATTTTCATAGACGTTTACAGCATCTACGGTTGCTTTAGAAATATCTGCAATTTGTTGGTCGGATTTGGCGATAATCAAATCTTTTAAAGACAAACGCCCAACTAATTTATCTTCTTTGTCTACCACATAAATAGAGTGTACTCTAGTTACCTCTTTTGCTTGGCCTCTAATTCTGCGCATACAGCCAGCAACCGTCCAAGTTTCATAGACTTTTACGAGTTCTTTTGCCATTAAAGCGCCTGCGGTATTATCTTCATAAGACAGCAATTCTTTAATATCTGCAGCTAATTCAAGATCGTCAAGTGCGTTAATAACACGTATTTGTCTTTCTTCAGAAAGTTCACCAATAATATCTGCAGCATCATCAGAATCCATTTCACCAACCTCGTTTGCAATTTCTTTTGCAGATAAGTTTTCAAGGATTTTTTCACGCGTAACTTCATCTAATTCTGTTAAAATTTCAGATGTTTTTTCGCTGTCTAAAAGCTTTATAATATAAATTGCTTCGTCAAAATTCACCTCATCTAAAAGCTCTGCAATATCTGCAAAGTGTACTTCAGAAAATAAGGAGGTAATTTCTGTATCATTTTTAGAAACGATTAATCCTGAAAGGAGATCTAAAAACTTATTGTTAATTTCAAATTCCATTCGCTGCTAATTTTTGAGTGAGTATAATAAACTCCTGAACAGACAATTGTTCTGGTCTTTTCGAAAAGATAGGTTCTTCTTTCAAAGAATCTGAAAGGTTAAAAGATTTTAAACTAGAACGCAACATTTTTCTACGTTGATTAAAAGCGGTTTTAACGACTCTAAAAAATAACTTTTCATCTACAGGAAGCGAATAGTCTTTTTTTCTTATGAACCTTATCACGCCAGAATCTACTTTCGGTGGCGGATCAAAAACGTTTGGAGGCACTGTAAACAAATACTCAACATCAAAAAAAGCTTGTGTTAAAACAGATAGAATTCCATAGACTTTGGAGCCTTCTTTTTCAGCAATTCTTTTGGCAACTTCTTTTTGAAACATACCTGCAAATTCAGGAACAAATTCTCTATTTTCTATGGCTTTAAAAACAATTTGAGTAGATATATTATACGGAAAATTACCAATAATTGCTACTTGCTTTTTTGGGAAAATTTTTTGAATTTCTTTCTTTAAAAAATCACCTTCTATAATTTCAAATTTTTCTTTGGATGTGTTTAGGGTGAGGTGCTCTATCGGGAAAACGTCTTTTAAATACGCGACAGATTCTCGATCTAATTCCATAACCGTAATTCTAGGCTTTTTCTGCAATAAATACTTGGTTAAAATCCCCATTCCTGGACCAATTTCCAAGACATCATCGTATCCTGTTTCGGTTAAGGCATCTGCAATATCCTTTGCAATGCTTTCATCTTTTAAAAAATGCTGACCTAAATGTTTTTTTGCTCTTACAGACACACGTGTTTTTTTTATTCTCCCGAAACAAATATACAGGTATTGTCGGCATAATTATTGGTGAATAGACTTTTAAATCAACCAAAATGCATAAAAAAATTCTTTTAATTACGCTCTTTTTATTCAGTTTTAGCAATATTTCGTTTTCACAAGAAGGAAAATTAGACAAAGGAAAAAAGAGTTTAAAAGACCAAAAATCAATTGGAAATAAAGGAAAAAGAACTTCTAAAACTTCAAGTTCTACTCATAATGATCCTCCAATAGAAAATCCTCTTGCAAGAATTCTATGGTTTGCTTTTGCCTATACTGCTTATGGGGTGGCTATAGAAACTCCTTGGGAGTTTAATGGGAGCATGCATGAGGCAGAAATTTCTAATTATCCTTATAAAGAGCATCGCTATGGTAATTTTATCTATACAGATTCTACAAATTATAACATTACAAGGTTTGATGTTACAAACAATTTTGTAAGAGAAAATGACAATTTATATGGCAATAATTTGGGCGTGAATTTTCGTTTTTTAAAACGTTTTGCTTTGGAGTTAGAGCATCTGTATTTATCAGAAAAAGTAAATAATACAACCGATAATTTTTCAATGTACTCGGCTTTATTAAAATATTATCGAATAAGAACCCAAAGGTTTGACGCTTGGTTTGGTTTAGGAGTGATGCATGTTGGCAATGATGTTGATAAAACTGGTTTTGGTTTGGGGTTTGGTGCAGAATTATTTATAGCAAAACCAATCAGTATCGATTTTTCTCATAAATGGACGAGCATTAATCAGCAAGAAGTGCATAAAACCAAACTCCTCTTAAAATATTATAGAAATAACTATCATATTTCATCTGGTTATGAACATTTTAAAATTGGTGTTTCTAAAATAAAGGCTTTTTCTATTGGGGTAGGTGCTAGTTTTTAGTCTATTTTAGAATCGAAAGAACTGCGATATGTCAGTTTTTACATTTAGATTCATTTTTGTCCGATAAAAGTCTCAAGATTGCTCCGCTTTTAGAACCAGGAACCAAGATTTGATTCTAACTATCCGATAAACAAACACGGCTTTCAATAAAATTGTCTACTTTATCTTCACGAAATTATTTTCAAAAAAGCAAGGTGTTATTTAAAAAATTCGTGGAATCCTTTATTTTAGCCGGGTTTATCAAACTAAAAATATTTTTAATCTGACACTAATGATTTAGATTCTAAACAGAGGTTCGTATGAATTGAAAAAGGTCTCCTAATTTTAATTAAAGAAATGTTTTCAGTTTGAGCTTGTCGCAAACTAACTTTTTATCTAAAAGTAGAGAGGTATCATTCCAAAACTGAATTCAAAAGGAAAATTAAGAATAGTTTCTTGTGGTTCTATTCCTAAGTATATCTACCTCATAATTAAACCTGTAAGAATTAACAAAATTCCTAAAGCCAAAATTATAGTGCGATTTCGATAAAAGAATTTTTTTATTTTAATTGCTCACATTTGTAGGATAAAACTCTTTTATTAACTTTAATTCTGTTCTAAAAGCTAACATTTTATCACCGAATTTTTTGAGACTTTCTGCTTGTAATTTATCAGCATCTTCTCTGTAATACGTGTCTAAATCTTTTTTAGAATTTGCAGTATATTGAACGGAATACGTTTTGCCGCCCATGTCTTCTTCAACCAAAACTTCTGTAAATTTTGCCGATGAAAATTTGCCTGTGTTTAACACACTGGGAATGTGTGTTTCCATCCAAGTTAACCATTCTTTATGAACAGTTTCATCAATATTTATGGTTACATTGTATATGTACATTTTTTTGTTGGTAGTGGTTTGATTTTAGTTGATAGTTGCAATACTGATTTTAATCTCTTTGGATAAACAGACAACCAAAAATTACAAACTATATAGTATCTCCTCTCAATTTTCTAAACTTTTTTCTGGCTTCTACCAAATAGATACTAGAAGGATGTTCAAAAATTATTTTCTGATAATACTCTTGTGCTTTTTCGATATTTTTTAAATCGTAATGATACATTTCTGCCATCATAAAATATACATCATCCGTTAAAAAACCTTGATTATCAGCAGCAACAATTTTTGCTAAACTTAAAATAGCTTCCTCATATTTTTTTTGTTTGATATATAGTTTTGCTTCTAAAAACAAGACATCATCATAAATTACTTCACCCGGAATTAAGCCATTGAGAAAGATGTCTTTGGATGAAAATAGGTTTGAAATTTCCTGTAAAGCCTCGTCGTTTTTATTTTGATAGGAAAGTAATTCAGCTCTTGCTAACTGTTTTAAACCTGAAGCAATAGAGTCTACAGGTTCATTGTCTGTAATTTTTAAAAATAGATCTACAGCATCATTTGCAATGAGCTGTGTTGTTGAACCTTTCAGCACTTTTAGTTGTGCTTTTGCCCAAGTAAAATCGCCTTTAAAATAACTAGTTTGGGCAACTTTAAAACGTGCTTGTTGCGCTAATTCATGGTTTTTTAATTGTGTTTGAATTTGAGAAAAGTAAATTAATGCTTTGTTAAACTTTCCTCTAAAAACCAACACATCCCCTAGTTTTAATTTGATTCTTGCTTTGTCAAATTTAGAGTTTGCATAGGTTAATGCTTCTTCTAAAACAGTCGTTGATTTTTCAGGCTCATTTTTAGTGAACGTTAAAAAATCTGCATATTCAACGAGTATTTCTATGGTTTGTGTGTTTTTTCCAAATTGCGTAAATAAAAATTGAAATAAGCTTTCAGTTTCTGGGTTTTTAGTAGTGACTGCAATTTTTGTGAGATACAAATTAGCCTCAATTTTTTCTTCTTTTAAGAACGATTTTTCAGTAATAAAGTTAAAACACTTTTTAGCAGGCTCATATGCTTTGCTTTCAAAAGCTACTTTGCCCAAACTAAAAATTTCAGATAACTTTGAAGGATTCCTTTGATACAATGCTTTTTCTTGAATCAATGCTTTTTCGTATTCTTTTTGCTGGGCAAACAACCAACTTAATAGGATGTTCCATTCGTTTTTTGGATTGTTTGACGCTTTTCTTAAAAGTGTTTTTCTGAATAAAATGTTGGTTTCATTTTCTGAATCATCCGAAATATATTTGCTTGCATATCTTTGCACTACGTTTAAATATTTTTCATTTTTATCAACCAAATCTATATACGATTCAAACATTTTTTTAAACTCACCCTTTTCACCATAAATCTCTGCTATTTGAAAATTGTAGTTAGCGTTTGGATTGCTTTTCATTGTTTTTTGATATGCTAAAATCGCATTGTCTAACAAGTTGTACTCTTTAAAAAGACGTCCAATAATAGCGCCGTACGAATCATTTTTATCCAAAGAATTAATGGCTTTATCGTAGTAAATTTTGGCTTGTTTTTTTAACTGTTGACGCTCGTAATTATACCCTAAAAAAACATTTAAATACGTTTGATTAGGATTTTTTTGAATTTTTATTTTCAGTAAATCTTCAGCAATTTTAAACTTATCTGTTTCTTGATAGCAGCTAATTAATCGATTTAAATAAGAAGTATTAAAAGGACTTTTATCATATAACTTCTTATAAATTTGAGTCGCTTTTTCGTGTTCTCCCTGCCTATAATAGGTTTCTGCCAAGAAAAAATTATTTTGATCTTCTTTTTGACCGAAAGTAAAAGTGCTAATGAACAGGAAAGTGAATAAAAAAAGTTTTTGCATATGACTCAAAGATAATCAAGATAAATGTTAAAATTTTATTAAACAAGTCTTATTTGAAGCATTTCTTTGTAACATTTTGGCAGGGATGCTGTCTATACTATAAATAACCAATCAAAATCATATAATGACAGATCTAACGAGCAAATACGAAAACGCAAAACAAAATTCAATTGAGTTGATGCAAAACGGACAAATAAGTGCTTATTTTAATGCACTTTTAGAAATGAATAAATACAAAAGATTAATGGTTGCGGTGGTGTTAAACTAGTTTGTAGTTATCGTATAAACTACAAACTAGCGGCTAAAAACCAGCAACTAAATGGTGTCAAACCCACAATACGGAATGAGAACATCTGGTATTTGAATGCCTTCTGCGGTTTGATAGTTTTCTAAAATTCCCGCCAAAACTCTTGGTAAAGCTAGAGAACTTCCGTTTAAAGTGTGCGCAAATTCACTTTTTCCTTCTTTATTTTTAAAACGAAGTTTTAATCTATTGGCTTGAAACGTTTCAAAGTTGGATGCAGAACTAATTTCTAACCAACGATCTTGCGCGGTAGAAAATAATTCAAAGTCGAATGTTAACGCTGCTGTAAAACCAGTATCTCCTCCGCACAGCCTTAAAATTCTATATGGTAATTTTAATTCTCTTAAAATGTTTTTGATGTGTTCTACCATTCCGTCTAAAGCTTCATAAGAAGTATTAGGATGCTCAAGTCTTACAATTTCAACTTTATCAAACTGATGCAATCTATTTAAACCACGCACATGAGCGCCATAACTTCCTGCTTCTCTTCTAAAACATGGCGTATAGCCCGTGCAGCAAATAGGAAATTCTGATTCTTGCATTAAATTGCCACGAAACATATTTGTAATGGGCACTTCTGCAGTGGGTATTAAATATAAATCATCTTCATTAGAATGATACATTTGCCCTTCTTTGTCTGGCAATTGTCCAGTTGCAGTGGCAGATTCTGCATTTACTAAATGAGGAACTTGTACTTCTGTATAACCCGCTTCAATATTCTTATCTAAAAAATAATTGATTAACGCACGTTGTAATCTTGCTCCTTTTCCTTTATAAACGGGAAAACCGGCACCCGCAATTTTAGTCCCTAATTCGAAATCTATAATGTCGTATTTTTTTGCTAATTCCCAGTGAGGAAGCGCACTTTCTCCTAAATCAGGAATGGCTCCTTCGCTAAAAATGGTTTCATTATCTTCTGCAGAGTTTCCTGCTTTTACAGAAGCATGCGGAATATTCGGAATCTGATATAAAAGTGTTTGTAGTTCATCAGCAAAAACAACCAAACCTTCAGAAAGGGCTTTAGATTTTTCTTTTAATTGACCCGTTTTTTCTTTTAGAATATTGGCTTTTTGTATTTCTCCCGATTTGAAAAACCCTCCAATTTCTTTAGACATTTTATTAGATTCAGCCAAGGTAGTATCTAGCTCAACTTGAGTAGCTCTCCTGTTTTCATCAGCTGTTAAAGCTTGTTCAATAATCGTTTCAGCATTTGCAAAATTACGTTTTGCCAATCCTTCTAAAACGGTGCTTTTATTTTCTCTAATAAACTGTATTTGTAACATTTTCTGTAAGAATTATGAAATGCAAATATATAATTTGTGAAATAATTCCGACATGAATTCACGAATTAAATAAACCCATCTTAATCTTCCCAAAGGGAAGAAACACTCTTGTGTACTTCATCTTCGTGAAAAAATTATTTTACACATAAATAATTGGGTAAAACTACAAATTTAATTCTGTTAAATGTAAAGGAAAAAATTAGCCTAAAAGCTACCTCAAGAGTATTTTCCACGAGTTTATCTTGAGCGTATTCGAAATAAGGAATTCAAGGGGCTTTTATTGGGCGTTACCCAAAGGGTCAGGCTTTCACACTCGTTTTTTTGTAGAAAAAACAAAAAAGAACTCAAACAGTTGCTCAATCTTTAACGTAGATTGCGACATTAATTGAAGAAGTTATTTATGACACACAGACCTCACAGGTTTTTAAAACCTGTGAGGTCTGTTTTAGATCGTTAAATTGGTGGTAAAGATTATAAATTTCTTTGGATATAATTTCGTGCCGTTTCTTCATCTTTTTTAAGCTGATGCACCAAGGAATCGATCGAATCAAATTTATGCTCGTCACGTAAAAAGTACATAAGCTCGATGGTTAAGTTTTGGTTGTATAGATCTTGGTTAAAATCAAAAAAATGAACTTCAATAGTTTGGTGATTTCCATCTACAGTCGGTCTGCTTCCAATGTTCATCATTCCAAAAACTATTTTTTTATCAAGAGTAGATTTTACAACGTAAACACCCGTTTTAGGAATTAGTTTGTAGGTTTCTTTTACATCAATATTTGCTGTCGGATAGCCAATTGTACCGCCTAATTTTTTACCATTTACAACAGTACCATTGAGCATAAAATTATATCCTAAATAGTTGTTCGCCGTTTTAAGGCTACCAGCATGCAAAGCGCGTCTAACTTTTGTAGAACTTATAGAAACACTATCGATGTCTTGTGCGGGTATTTCTTCAACGATAAAATCATATACGTGGCTATACTCTGAAAGCTGTGTAATATTTCCTTCTCTATTTTTGCCAAAATGATGATCATAGCCAATAATTAATTTGGAGATATTTAATTGATTTACTAAAATATCTCTCACAAATTCGAGTGCAGACATTTTAGAAAATTCTTTGCTAAAAGGATGTATAATTAAATAATCTAAACCTGTTTTTTCTAGCAAAGTGGCGCGTTCATCAATGGTATTGATCAATTCTAAAGAATTATCTTTTTGAAGTACCATCCTAGGGTGCGGGAAAAAAGTAAGCACCACTGACTTTTTATTCGCTTTTTTAGCTTCAGAAACTAACTTTTCTATAATTTGTTGATGCCCATAATGGACGCCATCAAAAGTACCTATGGTCACAAATGTTTGCTCTGAAGATGAAAAATTAGAACTATTTTTTATTATTTCCAAAAAAAATAAATTTTAGAGTACAAATGTACAATTTGTTCGTTTTAAATAATGTTTAAAAGTGTTGTAAATTTAAGAAGGAAAAGCAACAGATACGTCAAAAAAGAGGGCTAATTTAAAAGCAATTCGGAAAATTAAAACTTATATAAAAAAATAAAATCACTAAAAAAACAGCCCGAAATACTATAAATAGTGTATTCTGTGAAATTTTTTTTAAATGAAAAAAACAATATTTTATACACTCTTAATTGTCGCTATATTTATTGTGGGTGGTGTTTGGTATGCATCCAATAGCAAGAACTAGAAAAGAGAAGGGAGTTTTAAAATTTCTAAAAATAAACATCCAATTCAAATTCATAGAGATGAAAACGGAATTGCGTATGTACTTGCTGAAAATAAAGAGGACGTAATTAGAGGACAAGCTTTTGTGCTGGCGCAAGATCGTCTTTTTCAGGTAGAATTATATTGTGCTTTAATAGAAAATGAAGAAACAAAAGAATTGGCAACTATTTTATTAGCATGGATTTCTAAAGAAAAGGTTTTAGAATATGCAGAATATGAACGGTTAAAAAGTTCCTTATAAGAGGGTTTTTTTATGAAAATGTACAATAACTCATACTTAATATGAAGTTTTAAGAATAGGTTCTAAGGTGTATATACAATAATTAAATTAACTTAATTTTATTAAAGTCATAAATTTTCAAATGAATTATTCAGAAATTCAAAAAAAATTGTATTTTGCGTTCTAGTTAATAAAAAATTCAAATTATGATAAAACAATTATTATTAGTTGCATTTATAGCTTTTAGTGTTACAACAATAGTGGCTCAAACCACGGTTACTGGTACGGTTAAAGATGCAAAAACGGGAGAAACGCTCCCTGGCGCCAATATTAAAGTTTCGAAAAAAGCTGTAGGGACAACAACAGATTTTGATGGAAACTTTGTACTAGAAGTTACTGACAAGCCACCCTTTACGATTGAGGTCTCTATGCTAGGGTTTAAAATAGAGAATGTAGAAATTACAAAAAACAATCAAAAAGTTGAAGTTCTTTTAACAGAAAATGAAACTTTTTTAGACGAAATTGTAGTTTCTGCATCTAGAACTCCAGAACGTATCATGGAATCTCCGGTAACCATTGAAAGGATGGATTCTAGAGCAATTAAAAACACTTCGTCACCTTCTTTTTATGACGGTTTAGAAAATTTAAAAGGAGTAGATGTAAATACCAACAGTTTAACATTTAAATCTGTAAACACAAGGGGTTTTGCAACGTTTTCAAATACTCGTTTTATGCAATTGGTAGATGGTATGGACAATTCTTCTCCGGCCTTAAACTTTGCCTTGGGTAATTTACTCGGAATGTCTGAACTAGATGTTAAAACAGTTGAATTATTACCAGGAGCATCTTCTGCCTTATACGGAGCAAACGCCTTTAATGGTATTATGTTTATGACGAGTAAAAATCCTTTTGATTCTCAAGGAATAAGTGTCTCTGTTAAAGGAGGTATTACAAGTCAAGAAGCAGCAGGTAATAATGAGTTTACAGATTTTAATTTTAGAGTAGCACATGTTTTTTCTAACAAGTTTGCAGCAAAAGCAACGGTTTCTTATTTAGAAGGTACTGATTGGCATGCAACAGATTATAGAAATACAAATGGTGGTGGGTATGTCGAAGGAACTAGAGAGTCTGATAGAAATTATAATGGTGTAAACGTTTACGGAGATGTCGTTTCTACAAACATTCGTGGTGTTGCGCAAACCCTTGAAACTTTAGGACGTATTCCAAATGGTGCAGCAGCGCTTATACCTAGTGAAAGTATAAGTAGAACAGGTTATAATGAAAGAGATTTGATGGATTATGGTGTGTCTAGTTTTAAATTTGGAGGTTCTTTAAATTATCGTCCTTATGGCGATGATCGTTTAGAGATAATTTGGAACTCTAAAGTAGGTACTGGTGATACGCAATATCTAGGAGGTCAAAAATATAGCATCCAAAACTTCTTGATGCAGCAGCATAAACTAGAGGTTAGAGGTAAAAACTTTTTTGTAAGAGGATATACAACTGCAGAAAACGCAGGAGACTCTTACAATACACTATTTGCAGCTTTAAACATCAACAGAGCATGGAAGGGTGATAACCAGTGGTTTGGTGAGTACACAGGTGCATATCTACAAGGTACATTAGGTGGTTTGCCATCAGAGCAGGCACATGCGTTAGCAAGACAAACTGCAGAAACAGGAAGATACGAGCCAGGATCACCAGAATTTCAAGAAGCTTTTAATAGAATTACTTCAGATGCAGATTTATTAACAGGTGCAAAATTTAGAGACGAAACTAAATTATACCATGCAGATGCTAATTATAATTTTCAAGATCAAATAGATTTTGCAGAAGTTCAGGTAGGTGCTTCTTACAGAAGATATTCTTTAAATTCTTTTGGAAATATTTTTACAGATGCAGATGGCCCAATTAATTATGATGAATATGGTCTGTACACGCAGGCTCAAAAGAAATTTTTAGAAGAAGATCGTTTAAAGGTAACCGCATCTTTACGATACGATAAAGCACAAAATTTTGATGGTAATTTTTCACCAAGAGTTTCATTTGCATATGCTGGTGGAGAAAATAAAAATCAAAACTTTAGAGCTTCTTTTCAAACAGGATTTAGAAACCCAACAACACAAGATCAATATATTGGTTTAGATGTAGGAAACGCTATTTTATTAGGAGGTGTTGAAGAAAATTTAGATCGTTATTCCTTAACGACTCAAAATGCAGCAGGAACGACCTATACTATTACCGGTAGAGATGCCTATGAAAACTCTTATACTTTAGCAAGTGGAGGAACTCAAAAAGCAAATGTAGATTTTGTGAAGCCAGAAAAAGTTACGGCTTACGAAGTAGGTTACAGAGGGCTAATGAATGCAGGAACAAAGAAATTTACTGTAGATTTAAATGTATATTATAATCAATATGAAGATTTCATTGCCAATCAAACTGTTATTGCTTTTGATGCAACCAATCAAAATAGCCGAGTTTTTCAATTGTACAGTAACTCAACTGTAGATATTAGTTCGTATGGGGCAAGTATTGGTATAAATACGAAAGTTTTAAATGGCTTTGATTTAGCATTGAGCTATACATATGCTAAATTTGAGTTTGATCAGGCAGCAAATCCAGATTTTGAAGCTGGTTTTAATACACCAGAAAATAAAGTTAAAATACAATTTGGTAAAACAGATTTATTTAAAAACTTTGGTTTCAATTTTAACGCAAGATGGCAAGATGAGTACAGATGGGAATCTACTTTTATAGATGGTACCATTACAGAAAGAGTAGTTTTAGATGCACAAATTAACTATACTATTCCTACTTGGAAATCTATTTTTAAATTAGGAGGCGCAAATTTAACAGGTCAAGAGTACTTAAGTGCTCCCGGAATTGGTGCCATTGGTTCTCAATATTACCTTTCTTGGACAATTAATAATTAAAAAAATAAAATACATGAAAACTTATAAATATATAGGATTGTTTCTTTTATCATTAAGCATTGTTTCTTGTGATGATAATAGTGATTTTGATCCAATTCCTGCAGAAGAAGTAGCTGAAGTAGCACTGGATACAAATGGTTTAGATTTTTCTACATACATTTCTATAGGAACTTCGTTAACAGTGGGTCAGACAGACGGTGGCGTGTTTATTGCAGCGCAAGAAAATTCTTTTCCAAACATTTTGGCAGGGAAGTTTGGTACAGATTTTAAGCAACCTTTAATGCATGATAATATTGGTGGTTTCGTTTCTGGCGGGAATGTAGTAGTACCTCCAAGGCTTTATTTTAATGGTGCAGGACCAGCTAGGTTGCCAGCAATACCAACAACGGAATTAGGAGCACCCGTTACAGGGCCTTTTAATAATTATGGTGTACCTGGATTAAACAGTTTTCATATAGGTCTTCCTGGTTATGGAACGTTGAACCCTTATTTTGGTAGAATGGCTTCTAGTGCGGGTGCTACTTTTATGGGAGATGCATTGGCACAAAATCCAACATTTTTCTCATTAGAGATAGGGCCAAATGATATTTTAGGTTATGCAGCTGGTGGAGGTGTAGGAACTGATCAAACAGGTAACTTAAATCCAGCAACTTATGGCGGTTCAGATCTTACAGACCCTAATGTATTTGCTTCTCTTTTTAGCGGTATGGTTACTGCTTTAACTGCAAATGGAGCAAAAGGAGTTGTTCTAAATATACCTAAATTTACAGATACACCTTATTTTACATCTGTTCCTTATAATGCAATTCCATTAGACGCAGCAACTGCAGCTCAATTAAATGGTGCTTTTGCAGCTTATAATGGAGGATTACAACAAATATTAGATCTTAAAAATGCAGGTCAACTTCCAGCTCAAGTTTTACCTTTATTGGTAAATTATGATCAGGCCGAGGTAGATCGCAGACAAGTTAATTTTGTTTCTGGACAAAACGCAGTTTTAATTTTAGACGAAAATTTATCAAACTTAACGCCTATTAACCCTGGTTTATCCAGTATGAGACAAACAACACCTGATGATTTATTACTTTTAGCAAGTTCTACGTTTTTAGGCACTACAGTTGGTGGAAATCCAC
>JAWUYT010000028.1:0-12248 GCA_034110665.1 Polaribacter sp. | reverse complement strand
TATTCCTTTAGAAAAAAGACCAGAAATAGACCGATGGATTTTATCAGAATTACATACTTTAATTCATAAAGTCGAGAAATTTTATGCAGCATATGAGCCTACGAGAGCTGCAAGAGTAATATCAGATTTTACACAAGATTATTTAAGTAACTGGTATGTGCGTCTAAGTAGAAGACGTTTTTGGAAAGGAGATTATCAAACAGATAAAATTTCTGCCTATCAAACGTTGTACACTTGTATGAATACAATTGCAAAATTAGGTGCGCCAATTGCGCCATTTTTTATGGATAGATTGTATCAAGATTTGAACTCTGTAACTGGTAAAGAAACATCAGAAAGTATTCATTTAGCAGATTTCCCAAAATATGACGAAAGTTATGTTGATAAAAGCTTGGAGCGTAAAATGGAAAATGCGCAAATAATATCTTCTTTAGTTTTATCATTAAGAGCAAAAGAAAAGATAAAAGTGCGTCAACCACTGCAAAAAATCATGATTCCCGTTGACAATGAGCAACAAAAGGAAGAAATTTTAGCGGTTGCAAACTTAATAAAGCACGAAGTAAATATTAAAGAAATTCAGATTTTAGAGGATGCTTCCGATATTTTAATCAAACGAATTAAGCCAAATTTTAAAGCTTTAGGACCAAAGTTTGGAAAAGAGATGCGATTTGTAGCGGCGGCAGTTCAGAAATTTAACCAAGAAGATATTAACAAAATAGAGAAATATAAAAGCATTTCTATCGAAATTAATGGAAAAAATATTACTTTAGGTCTCGAAGATGTAGAAATATCATCAAAAGATATAGAAGGTTGGTTGGTTGCAAATGAAGGCGCACTAACAGTAGCTTTAGATGTTACTTTAACGGAAGAATTACGAAAAGAAGGAGTCGCCAGGGAATTGGTGAATAGAATTCAGAATGCACGTAAAGACACTGGTTTAGAAGTAACAGATAAAATTAAGTTAACGGTTTTGAAATCTCAAAACTTACAACAATCTATTCTTGATAATAGAGATTACATTATGAGTGAAACATTAACCAAGGAATTGGTTTTTGTGGATGAATTAAATAATGGGACAGAAATTGAATTTGATGCCATTAAAAGTAGAATATTAATAGAAAAAATGTAGCTTTATGACAAACGTCAGAGTAAAGTACTCAGAACAAGATTTACAAGAATTTAAGGAAATTATTGATAAAAAAATAGCAAGAGCACAAGAAGATTTAACCTTGCTAAAAGCGGCATACAAAAATGACGCAGACAATGGTACAGACGATACGTCACCATCTTTTAAATCCTTTGATGAAGGTTCTGAAGTGATGAACAAAGAAGCTAATGTACAATTGGCAATTAGACAAGAAAAGTTTATTAGAGACCTCAAAAATGCCTTATTGCGTATTGAAAACAAGACGTATGGTGTATGCAGAGTTACGAATAAACTAATACAAAAAGAACGTTTAAGAATAGTGCCGCATGCGACTTTAAGCATAGAGGCAAAACGAAAACAATAATTTATAAATAGTATTCTTTAAGATCTTCTAATTTTAAGTATGTACAATGCTCAAAATTAGAAGATTTTCTGTGTTTTAATTAATTTGGATAAAAATTTAGCCATAAAATCGATACCAAAAGAAGATTCAGTTATGATTCCTTTAGTATGATTGCCGCGAAACATATAGAGATTAAAATTAACATGGCTTCAAAAATAACATTAAATGCAACTTCTCGTTCTAATAAAAAACGGCTCTAAACTCTATGTTTTTCATTCCTAAACCTTCTTTAAGTGTCTTTTTTTCTTGATTAAAGCGTTCACCGTTATCTTTATACATAAAAGTGAAAATGTTATTGTTACAGGTTATATAAACATCGTATTCTGTTGCTTTTTCATGACGTATAGAGTTGCTAATTAACTCTTGTACAATCCTAAAAAAAATGCAGTTCATTTTGAGGGTTGAGCTATTTTTTACTTACTTATTATTTTCTAAAGACAGCTCAAAAGAGGCTTAAAAAAATAAATTGCCCAATAAAATAGACGTGTTAAATAAATAGATTGTTGAAAACATACAAAAACATGTAACCTGAAATCATTTCAACTATTAAAATGGATAAAAGGTAAAAAGTGATAATTTTAAGGGCCTTAACGTTTTTAAGATATCTTGTAAAGTATATTTTTAAAATGAAAAGAATCTAAATATTTAAAATCAAACCAGATACTTAAACCTATTTGAGTTTTCAATTATTTCTTAACCTAAAGAAATTACCAATTGATTATAGAGTAATTATTTTTAAAAGATGTATTTTCGTTAAATGTCTGCACCTTTAGAACTTCAAATAAAAACTTTACCAAATGAACCTGGAGTGTATCAATATTTTGATAAAGACGATGTGATTATTTACATTGGTAAAGCAAAAAATTTAAAAAAGAGAGTTAATTCTTACTTTACCAAAACCCATGAAAACGGCAAGACTAGAGTTCTTGTGACAAAGATTGTCAACATAAAACACATTGTTGTAAATACAGAAACAGATGCACTTTTATTAGAAAATAATTTAATCAAAAAGTACAAACCACGGTACAATGTTCTTTTAAAAGATGATAAAACATATCCTTGGATTTGCATAAAAAAAGAACGTTTTCCTAGAATTTTTATGACGCGCAGAGTGATCAAAGATGGTTCTGAATATTTTGGGCCTTATACTTCTATAAAAACGGTAAGAATCTTATTAGACTTGATTAAGGAATTGTATTCCATAAGAACTTGCGCGCACGATTTAAGCTATAAAAATGTAAGTGAAGGCAAGTACAAAGTCTGTTTAGAATATCATTTAAAAAACTGCAAAGGTGCTTGTGAAGCTTTAGAAACAGAAGCACAATATAATGAGTCTATTAAAGAAATTAGAAATATCGTTAAAGGAAATTTTAAAGAAAGTTTAGATAAATTTCAGGAAATGATGTTGCGTTTTGCTGAAAACATGGAGTTTGAAGAAGCTCAAAAAATCAAAGAAAAATTAGTTTTATTAGGCAATTATCAGTCAAAAAGTACCATCATAAATCCATCTATAAACAATGTAGATGTTTTTTCTTTGATTTCTGATGAAACGCATGGATATGCAAATTTTTTAAAGATTTCAAACGGATCAATTATTCAGTCGAATACGACAGAAATAAAGAAAAAGTTAGATGAAACCGATACAGAATTATTAGAGTTGTTTATTGTTGAAATTAGACAACGTTTTAATTCTCAATCTCCAGAAATTTATGTGCCCTTTAAAGTAAATATTGGTGAAAACGTAAAAGTAACCATTCCTAAATTAGGCGATAAAAAACGTATTGTTGAGCTTTCAGAAAGAAATGCGAAATATTACAGAATGGAGCAATTTAAGCAGATTAAAATTGTAGATCCAGACAGGCACGTAAAAAGAATTATGGGGCAAATGAAAAAAGATTTGCGTTTACATGAAGAACCAAGACATATAGAATGTTTTGATAATTCTAATATTCAAGGTACAAATCCCGTGGCGGCTTGTGTGGTTTTTAGAGATGGTAAACCTAGTAAAAAAGAATACAGACATTACAATATAAAAACAGTAGAAGGCCCCGATGATTTTGCTTCGATGGAAGAGGTTGTGTATCGGAGATACAAACGTTTGTTAGAGGAGGGTGCATCGTTACCACAACTTATTATTGTGGATGGTGGAAAAGGACAATTATCATCAGGATTAAAAAGTTTAGAAATTTTAGGTTTGCGTGGAAAGATTGCCATTATTGGTATTGCAAAACGTTTGGAAGAAATTTATTACCCAGACGATCCGATACCATTATATCTAGATAAAAAATCTGAAACTTTAAAAATTACCCAGTATTTAAGAAACGAAGCGCACCGATTTGGTATTATTTTTCATAGAAATAAGCGTAGTAAAGGGGCTATACAATCAGAATTAGAACAAATTCCGGATGTTGGTAAACAGACTATTACAACTTTATTGCGTAAATTTAAATCAGCAAAGCGCGTTAAAGAGGCTGCTTTTGATGAGATAAAAGAAGCCATTGGAAATGCAAGGGCTATGAAAGTACACCAGTTTTATCATCCAAAAAAAGAAAATGAAAAATAAATTAGCTCTTTTAATTTTCATACTTCCAATCTTTTTTTTTGCACAACAAAAACAACCAAAAGTGGGTTTGGTTTTAAGTGGTGGTGGCGCTAAAGGTTTTGCACACATTGCCGTTTTAAAAGAAATAGACAAAGCAGGAATTCATCTAGATTATATAGGTGGTACCAGTATGGGTGCAATTGTTGGTGGTTTGTATGCGGCTGGTTATTCTGCTATAGAAATAGAAGAAATTGTGCAAAAAACAGATTTTATTTCTTTGTTAAGAGATGATTTGCCAAGAAGTGCTTCTACTTTTTTTGAAAAAAAATATGGAGAAAACACAAAAATTACTTTGCCTGTAAATAAAGGTGCTGTTGGTTTACCTAGAGCAGTTTCTAAAGGACAAAATATTTTGAATTTACTTTTTGAACTACTAGATACAACAGAAGACATAACCGATTTTTCTAAATTACCAATTCCGTTTTTTTGTATTGCAACAGATGTAGAAAACGGAGGTGGAGTGTTGTTAGAAAAAGGCTCTTTGCCATTGGCATTAAGAGCAAGTGGCTCTTTTCCTACATTATTAAACCCTGTAATTTTAGACGATAAACTTTTAGTAGATGGAGGTATTGCAAATAATTTTCCTGTAAGCGTTATGAAAGCTAAAGGTATAGATATTGTAATCGGGGTTGATGTTGAGGGAAGATTATACGAAAAAGAAAAATTAACGTCTGCAATTGCTATTTTAAACCAGATTGTGAGCTATAAAATGTATGATAAAACGAAGCAAGAAAAAAAAAGGTTAGATGTTTATATTCACCCTGATATTTTTAAATATAAAGTGGTAGATTTTGATAAAAAAGACGAAATCATTAAGAAGGGTGCGGAAGAAGCAAAAAAATATAGAAAAATTTTTAAAGAAATAGCCGCTAAACAAGTGCTTAAAAAGGAGATAAAACCTATTAAAATTAATACAAATAAAAGGTGTATTTCTGAAATAAATATTACCGGTTATAAAGATTATACCCGTGCTTTTGTTTTGGGTAAATTGAGGATTAAACAAGGTGATAGTATCTCTAGAGAAGAGATTTCTAAAAGAATTCACCTGTTATCAGGTACTAAAAATTACGAAAGAATAGTGTACAGTTTAAAAAAGCTAGAGGATACTTCTTATCAATTAAATTTTACGTTAAAAGAAACTAACGAAAATGCAACACTTGGCATGGGTGCGCATTACGACTTATTGTATAAATCTAGTGTGTTAGTAAATTATACTCAAAAACACCTTTTAAATAAGAACGATTTATTTTCTTTAAATGTAGTTTTAGGAGATAATTTAAGATATAATTTAAACTATTTTGTTGATAATGGTTTCTACATTAGTTACGGTTTTAGATCTCGATATGATCATTTTAGAGACAACGCAAAATTTAATTTAGTAGCAACGCAAATTCCTAATATTACGAATATCAATTTAAGTTATACAGACATTACGAATCAATTATTTGTGCAAACGACATTTAATAGAAAATTTGCACTTGGTTTAGGTGCAGAACATAAATATTTAAGTGCAACAACAGCAACCATTACAACGAATAATGAGGTAACAGTATTAGACAATAGCGATTATTACAGTGTTTTTGGTTATTTAACATTAGATACGTACGATAAAAAATATTTTGTCACAAAAGGGTATTTTGCCGATTTAAATTTTAAATGGTACACGGCATCATCTGACTATAATAAAGATTTTAAACCATTTTCTCAAACTAAAGGTACAATTGGTTTTGCAACTACTTTTGGTGATAGATTAACGTTTCAAAACACCAATGAAGCTGGTTTTACCTTAAACAATCCTGTTTCAGACGTTTTTGATTTTTATTTAGGTGGCTATAATCAAAACTATATTAATACATTTATTTCTTTCTACGGATATGAGTTTGCCGATCTGTCTAACGATTCTTTTATAAAGTCAGAACTCAATATAAGATATCGTTTTTATGAAAAGCATTATGCCAGTGTTATCGCTAATTATGCACGTTTAGACGACAATGTTTTTGAAGATATCGATATTTTTAAAAACATAAAATCTGGCTATGCTTTAGGGTATAGTTATGATTCTTTAATTGGACCTATTGAGTTAAAATATAGTTGGTCTCCAGATACTAAACAAAATTATTGGTTGTTTAATTTGGGTTTTTGGTTTTAAAAATTAAAGCCAGTGAAAATAATTTCACTGGCTTTAATTTTTAAGGTGTAATTGTTCATGCAGTTACAGAAAATAATAGAAGTGAAAACCTCTTTTTATTCTACTTTTTTTGTACTTAAATAGAATTCTTCATAAGTTTCTAATAAACTCATTAACGCTTTTATTAAATCTCTTGTTTCTAGTAAAATACTAAAATATAATGTTGTGTTTTTAGGACTTGTTTCGTCGGTTCTAATTCTTGCTACTTGGTTTTCTATAGAATTAGAAACATTCTTTAACAACAGACTTTTTTCAATTAACAAAGCATTTAAATCATCTAAATTTCTATTTTCAAAAATAGCTGCTTCTCTAGTAAGCAATGTAGATAATTGATTATCGATTTCTTTTAAATCGTTTATTTGCCCTTTCTTTAAGTTTTTATGATTGTTATTTACATGTTTATAACTTGCTCTAGAGATATAGCTAATAGATTGTGCTACGTCTTGTAAATATCCTAACACCATAATGTAAAATCTACTTGCTTGCACGGAAGTTTCATCTAAAGATTTAATAAAATAAAAAACACCATCTTTTAAACCATCAATTTCATCGTTTAGTTTAGAAACATGTTTATCAGTTTTACGTAATTTATTTAAATCATGACTTGTTAAATCATTTACAACATTTGTATATAATTTATTTACACGATTTACTACTTCAGAAATATGATCAGCACTTTCTTCAATTACACCATTTATGGTAATTAATTCTACTCTTTCAATATAAACTTGTTTTTTAACTTCTTTTGTTTTTTTTCTGTGGATTAATGTATTTCTTCCAATTAAAAAAGCAACTAATGCCAATAAAATAGGAATCATAACCATATTCCAGCTAATTAGATATGCAACGACTGCGGCGGCTAAAAATGCTGTGATTGCCGTTAAAAACCAGCCACCAATTACATTTAAAACTCCTGCAACTCTATAAACAGCGCTTTCTCTGCCCCAAGCTCTATCTGCTAAAGAAGTTCCCATAGCCACCATAAAAGTTACATAGGTGGTGGATAAAGGTAATTTCATAGAGGTGGCTATAGATATTAAAATACCTGCTACAATTAAGTTTACAGAAGCTCTTACCATATCAAAAGCAGGCAACTCGTATGTTTTATCTTTCGGCAATTCTATTACTGGTTTTTGAAATTTAGCATCCATAAAGGTTAAAGCAGATTTTGGAACCACATAAGTGATACCTGCATTAAGAATCATTGCAGTTCTTACTGCAACTCTAGATAATGGATTTGCTTTGAATTTTTCATGTCCTTCTCCTTGACGTGATAAATCAATTCCTGTTTTTATAACATTTTGAGCTTTACTAGAAGTCCATAAAGTAACGACCATAATTCCACCAGCAAATAATAATAACCAAACATTCGATGGTACTTTTTTAGCTAAAATCCCCATAGAAAAAGCATCTGGAGCAATACCAGAAACACTCCAAGCTTCATAAGAATTCCAAGCAGCAATTGGCACACCAACAAAGTTTACCAAATCATTTCCAGAAAAAGCCATTGCTAAAGAAAAGGTACCAACTCCAATAATTAATTTTAACACATTTACTTTAAATACTTTAATTAATACTTGCGAAATAAGAGACCAAGCTACAAAGCTACCCGCTATAATGGCGATGGTATTGCCTTCAATTAAATACTTAATATCTGTATAAAAAGGAGTTCCTTTCATTCCCTTTATAATGATAAAATAGGTAATCGCAGTAATGGCAAAACCACCAAATAAAGCATTAATATAGGTAGCTCTTTTTTCAAAATTGAAAGAATAAATTAACCTAGAAACAAATTGCACAATTGCTCCAACAGAAAAGGCCACCACAACAGATAATAGAATTCCGTTAATAATTTCAATTGCTTTTTTATGGTTGATGTAATTCCAAATATCAGAAACTGATTGAGAATCACTAGCAGATATTTTAACTAAAGAAATACAAACAGCAGCTCCTAGAAGTTCAAATACAATCGATACTGTAGTTGAAGTAGGCATTCCGAGTGAGTTAAAGATATCTAATAAAAGAATATCTGTAATCATGACGGCCATAAAAATGATCATAATGTCTTGAAACATAAACATGTTAGGGTTAAAAATTCCTTTACGTGCAACTTCCATCATTCCACTAGAAGTAATAGCGCCAAAAAACACACCTAAACTAGCAATTATCATAATATTTCTTACAGAAATAGCTTTTGAACCAATTGCAGAATTTAAGAAATTAACAGCATCATTACTAACTCCTACAACTAAATCAACGATAGCTAGGACAGCTAAAGCAACTAGCATTAAAATATACGGATCTCCCATTTTTCTTTATAATTTTGGTTTCGCAAATCTACAAACACAAAAAATCATGAATGTTATGCTTATGTTATCTTAATTGGTGTTAAAAATGTATGTCTACTTGTAGTCTATACAATAATTGATTTGTTTTAAACCCAATATCAGTGTAGCTTAAGTCTGTTTGAACTTTTAAACTATGTCCAGCAACATATTTTGATAAACCTAAGGTATATTGATTTTCTGAATCTTTTCCAGTAATAATCTTATCTAAAGATATGTTGGTGTAACGTGCAGAAACTTCTACAGTTTTGCAAACTAAATATCCTGTCTGTATGTTTAAACCATGACCAACTTGAACTTCATCGCCTGTTAAAGAACCATCAGAGTTTTTTGCTAAAGGGTCTTTTGCATCTCTATTTGCGTATTCTGCCATTAAAGAAAACCCTTTGTGTTTATACATTGCATCAATAAAAAGTGTGGAAATATTTGTTCTATGGTATACCCTATCGTTTAAAATCTTATCTTTTGTGTTATCAATAAACATATAAGAACCTTGATTACTTCTAGTTTTAGATGCGTTATTGTTAAAGTCATATGCAATACCCAGAGATAATTTTGGTTGCTCTTCAAACGCTAAGTCACTTCCTTTATAATCTCCTTTACTTGTAAAATCTCCAAAAGGGAATAATTCAATTCTAGTTGTATATTGATGTCCACCAATATTTCCAGTAGTAATATTTCTTCCTTCACCCTGCGCCATAGAAAATATTTCTTTTACTAAAAAAGTATCGGTAAGTTTAAAATGGTGTCTTAATTGAAAACCCATATCTCTATCAATCGTAAACCTACTATTTAATAAAGATCGATCTACTTGTTGCAAGTTTGCAGAAGAAATTACACGTTCTCTATTTCCAGGTAATTTAGTTTGTCCAAACCATAAAACAAAGTTCCCAGAGAAATTCCATTTTAAAAGCGCGTCTAAAATATATCGTGGGGCATTGCTTGTGTATGCTGAAGCACCAGACTGATCTCTGTTAGATAAACCTAATTCTACTTTATATTTTAATTTTGGTGAATATGCAAAGCCATCAAATTTTAAACGAGATCTTCTGATTAGCATGGAAGAAGATGGATTTGAAATACCATTACTAGCATTCCAATTAGTAGTTGCAAGACTTTGAAACCTTAAACCAACCTTCATTGACCAACTATTATCTTTACCTACTAATTTAAAAAGGCCTTTGCCAAATTCTGGTGCAATGGTTTTTTGTGCTTCTGTGTTTAAAAACATGCACGTGCAGAAGATTAGTACTACTTTGTGTAGTATTGATATTTTCATTATTATTATTATTATTATTAGTTTTTGTCGATACAAAGAACTAACAACAATGTTAACTTAATGTTAATGGAACATTAAGAGATAAAAAACTGCCTGGGCCAAAGGCAGTTCGTCATATAAAATAGTTGACAAAAACTAATAAAATTATAATGACATTGTCTTTAAAGGTTCTTACAAAGATGCGTCTAGTAGTTGAACTTAACGTTTAACTTAAATTAAGAAAAGGTTAACAAATTTTTCAATTTTACTTTTAGTTAATGTTTCAATAACTCAACCATAATTTATAACTAACATTCAGTTTACAGATGCAGGTATATTTTTGCACTGTAAAAATTACGGTTAAAATGAAAAAAATTTTATTAGTTATTTTATTAATTTTAAGTCAGTGTATAACAGCTCAAAATAAGGGTACTTTAAAAGGGTTGTTAACCGATAAAGAAACCAACAATGAGTCACTGCCTTTTGCGAATGTAATTATTAAAGGTACAACAATAGGCACCACTACAGATTTTGATGGTCTATATGCTATACAAGTTCCTGCTGGAAGTCATATTGTGGTTTTTAGCTTTTTAGGATATAAAAGCATTGAAAAATCATTCACCATAAAAGAAGGAGAAACGATTACAATTAATCAATTATTGTCTGCTGAAGAAGGTGTTGCTTTAGATGATATTATAATAAGGACAACGATAAGTAAAGAAAAAGAGTCAGCTTTATTGTTACAGCAAAAGAAAGCGGTAGTTATTATTGAAAGTATTGGTGCAGAAAGGTTATCTGCAATCGGAGTTTCTAACGCTGCTGGTGCAACAACAAAAATATCTGGAGTTACACAAAGTGAAGGTACAGGTGATATTTATATAAGAGGTCTTGGAGATCGTTATTTGTCTACAACGATGAATGGATTGCCAATTCCGTCTGATAATGTTGCAAATAAAAATATAGATTTAGCGCTGTTTTCTACGAACATGATCAACAACATCGGAATATCTAAAACATACAGTACAAGTGGATATTCAGATCAAGCTTCAGGAACCGTAAATGTTACCTCAAAAAAATATTCTAAAAACGGTTTTTCTATTAGTTTAAACGGCGGTTTTAATACAGCTGTTATAGGTTTAGATTCAGGTTTTAGAAATACCTTAAATATGAATGATGTTACTTTCGGTTATCATAAAAAGCCTTTTTTACTTACAGATGCTATTTCTTACCAAGGTTGGGATCCTATTGTTGCAAATAATTCTGCTAACTACTCACTTTCTTTGAATGCGGCGCATAAATTTAATGTTTTTGGAAAAGATTTAGCAATTTTTGCAACGGCATCTCATAGCAAATCTTTTGAATATCAAGAAGGAGAATTTAGAACCTTCAGAGCAAATATCTTGGATAATGCATTTCCTGATTCATCTTCTGATCCTGCACAAGCTTTAAACGACTCTCCGTCTGTAGAGCAATATATTACAAGAATTAATACGACAGGATATATTAGAGGAGATTTAAAATTGAATGATACTAATAAAATCGGGTATAATACTTTATTTGTAAACACAGGAACAGATAACTTATATGAGCAAGGAAGAAATGGTTTAGGGTACGTTTTTGATCAACAGCCTCAAGAAAGAGGGTCTTTTGTTAGAGATCAAAACTACAAACAAACAATCATGTTTGTAAATCAACTTACAGGAGAGCATCAACTTTCAGAAAACAATCAATTAAATTGGGCTGGTGGTTATAATTTTGTTCTAGCAGAAGAACCTAATCGTATTAGAAATGAAGCAATTATTTTAAACAATACGGAAGTTACCTTCGCGGATGTATCAGATTTTTCTCAAAGAAAGTCTACACAAAGAATTCAAGACAATGAGTTTAATGCATTTGTAGTTAATGAATATTCTTTTGGAAAAACAACAGTAGAAGAATATGAGAAGCCAATGAAACTAAATGTAGGTTTAAACTTTAGAAATAAAGAAAGAGATTTTAGTTCGCAATTTGTTGGTGTTTCTACACCAGGATTTACTCCAGGATTTGCCAATTCCGGTTTTTTAATTCCTTCGGTAGATGCTATCACCAATACATTCTCTGATCTTGCTAATTACGCACAAACTGCAGACCCTCGGTTAAGAATTGTAGAGCAGTTACCAGATGCTTATACAGCAGAAATGACAAGTATGGCTGCATTTGCAAATGTAGATTTTGGTTTAAATAGCAAGTTTTCAGGTAATTTTGGTCTAAGATTTGAAAGAAACGAAATTAATATTGCTTGGAATGTAAAAAACTATCAAGGACC
>JAWUYT010000027.1:0-9657 GCA_034110665.1 Polaribacter sp. | reverse complement strand
AACCTGCATCATCATTTATATTTGTGTTGCCCTTTAGCTGTTTGGTTGGTGTTACCCTTCCTTCCGTCTGCTGAACTACATCTCCTAACTCATGAGGTAGATGTTTTTCTTGCCCAGGCGCTAAATGAATATCGGTTCCTTGTGCATACGCATGAGCATTTAGCTGAGCAGGTTTGTCTGAGTTTCTGTGGACTTTTACATCATTCATAGAGTGCCCTGTCAGATCCTCCATCCCTGTTTTTAAATTATCTGGTAAACCTGTATTATTTTCTTGACGTTGAACTGTAGGATGCTGTTGTCCTGAAAAAGCATCAGCCCTCGATTGTAATTGAGCCACTTCTTTTGCCTGAAAACTATTATCTGCCAGTTCCTGAAAAGATTTCAGTTGTGAAACTTGCGAACTACGATCTGCTATATGTTGTAATTTCCTTTGAGCAACTGCTTCAGGTCTACTATCCATGAATTCAAAAGTAGGCTCGTCCCTAGTTTGCATTTGAGATACAGCACTAGCCACGGATTCACTTTTATTTTCTTTTGTTTGGTCAGCGTACGTGCTCATAAGTATTCTTTTGTGAATTGAAAAAACAAAGAAATAGTATGTTATTTAATATTTTTTCCTCAAAAGCTAAATTACATTTTTAAAATTTAAAATAAATGTACAAATACTAAATTTTCAAAAGGTAAAAAAAAGTATAATAAACGTTGTACAAAATGTGGATATGATGAATCCCCAAAAGCAAATACCTTATTTCATAAAATTAAATTTAGTACTGTAAAAGCCTTTGAAATGGGATATACTATAGGTGCAAGTAAGAAAGGAGCGAATAGTATTTGGTTAGCAGAAAGGCATGGTGTTAAACAGATGGCAGCTTGGTTGTTTAGACGAAAAGTACAAGAGACTATGAAAAGTAGCGAGAAATATCCTTTAGAAAAAGAAGTCCATGTTGATAAATTTGAGATTGGAACACCAAAAAAAGGGGAACAAGGTCGTAGTAAATCAGCTACGAAAATTAGAGTGGTAATTGCCATTGAAAATAGAGAAGGAAAACCAGTAACAGGTTATGCAAAAGTGATTGAAGACTATAGTTGTAAATCTTTAAAACCGATATTTGAGATTCGCGTAACTAATATTTATTTAACAAAAAAACGCTCGAAAAATTCGGGCGTTTTACATTATAATTTATACTATTTTACTAGAAATCGGCATTCAAATCCCAAGCTTCTAAAGTTTCTTTTAAGGTTTTGATAAACATTCCTCCTAAAGCACCATTTACAACTCTGTGATCGTAAGAATGAGACACGAACATTTTCTGTCTGATTCCAATAAAGTCTCCATCAGGTGTTTCTATCACTGCCGGTACTTTTCTAATCGCCCCTAAAGCTAAAATCGCTACTTGTGGTTGATTAATTATTGGTGTTCCCATTATAGAACCAAAACTACCAACATTTGTCACCGTATAGGTCCCTCCTTGAATATCATCTGGTTTTAAGGCATTATTTCTTGATCTCGTTGCCAAGTCATTTACAGCTTTTGTCATCCCTACTAAATTTAGTTGATCTGCATTTTTAATCACCGGCACAATTAAATTCCCGTCAGGCAAGGCGGCCGCCATTCCTAAATTGATGTTTTTCTTTTTAATGATCGTATCGCCATTTAAAGCAATATTTATCATCGGATATTTTTTAATCGTTGATGCGATGGCATGCATTAAAATTGGCGTAAACGTCAATTTCTCTCCTTCTCTTTGCAAGAAATCATCTTTCACTTTCGCTCTCCACCTTACAATATTGGTTACATCAATTTCTATAAACGATTGCACATGTGCAGACGTCTGAACAGAATCTACCATATGTTTCGCAATTAATTTACCCATTCTGCTCATTTCGATGATTTCATCACCTCCATTTACGGAAATTGGCATTGCTTTAGAAACAGTTTTTTCAATTACTTTTTCAGTTACTTTTGGAGTTTCAACTTTAATCGACGCTGCTTCTTTTTGAGCTGATTTTCCTCTATTTTCTAGATAAGATATAATATCATATTTCGTTACTCTACCCTCTTTACCTGTGCCCGAAATAGTTTCTAGCTCTTGCATAGAAATATTCTCTGTTTGTGCAATATTTCTTACTAATGGCGAATAAAATTTACCAGAATCTGATGTTTTAGAAATCGGAGTAGAAATAATTTCTACTGCTTTTTCAATCGTTTTTTCAACTTCTTTTGCTTCAATAGGAGTTTCATCAACCTTTTTAGTTTCAGTTTTAAACTCTCCAGAATTTTCTCCCGCAATTTCTATAATGGCAATTGTTTCTCCAACAGCAACAACATCATCTTGTTGATACAAAATTTCTATTAACTTCCCTTCTACTTCACTTGGCACCTCAGAATCTACTTTATCAGTCGCTATTTCCACAATAGCCTCATCCAATTCAATAGTATCTCCAACTTCTTTTAACCAAGAAGTAATGGTTGCTTCTGCAACGCTTTCACCCATTTTGGGTAATTTTAATTCAAAAATTGCCATTTCTATCTAATTTAAGAGAATGCAAAAGTACAATAAAGCGATGATTTTAATGTTTTTTTACCTTTTTAATTTATCAACAAAAAATAAATAAATTATATTATTCGTAAAAAAAAGCTAAAATTATAATTATTATAAGACATAATATATGTTTTAGCTTAAAAATTTAAATATTCACTAAAGAGAGTGCATCAATTATTTACTCTAATTTTTGCTTTTTCTAATTCTCTTCGAGCCAATTTTAGTGCTTTTTCTGCCTTTTTTAATGCTCTTTCAGCATCTTCCTTATCTTGTTGTTCAGAATCTGTTCCAGAAATTGCATCTTTAAGAACGTCTCCAAAATCGTTCATCATATTAATAATATTCGAACTTGCATATTCTTTATCCACGTAAATTCTTAACCTATCCTCGGTAAGTTTACACTCATAAATTTTTTCTCCATTTTCAGTTTTTATCCATTTGTACATGTCTTCTGAAACCGTCAAATTTTTATCTCCTAATTGATCCACTACTAATTTTTTAAGACTTTTAAATTTACTTTCATGGAATTTAGCCGAAAATTTATAAATATTGTCATTTCTTTTGATCGATACTGAAGAGTTTCCCTCTTTAGCATCGGTATCAAAACTAACAGAATAAGAATTACTTTTCGTTGTTGATGAAGAGGTCGTTTTAGGCGTTTTTGGTGGTTTTGGTGTTGCTTGTCCGAACGTAACACCTGATAAAAATAAGATGGCTACTGTTGTTGAAAATAAATTTTTCATAGTATGATTTTTAAGATTATTATGACGCAAATATAAATCTGAATTTCACCTTAAAAAAGGATTTACAGTTCCTTAACCCACTATTAACCTTCATAGAAAAAAGTATTAACCTACTTTAAATTCTAAACCAATTCCGCGAATACTTTCTATGGAAATAGAGCTATCCTCCTTAAAATATTTACGCAATCTACTGATAAAAACATCCATACTTCTGCCTGAAAAAAAATCATCCGTACTCCAAACTGCTTTCAAAATTTCCTCTCTCTTTACTACTTGATTTTTATGATGATACAAAAATTGAATTAACGCACCCTCTTTTTCTGTGAGTCTTTGTGAGCTCTTATGTATATGAAGTTCTAACCTTTTCGTATTAAATTTGTAGTTCCCAATTTGAATAATCTCTTCGGATATAATAGCAACAGAAATTCTTTGCGTTCTTTTTAAAATATTGTTGAGTCGCAAAACCAACTCATCTGCTTCAAAAGGCTTTACGATATAATCATCCGCACCCAACTTTAATCCTTTTAATTTATCCCCCTTCATTTTTCTAGCCGTCAAAAAAATAAAAGGAACTTCTGGATTGATTTCTATCATTTTTTCTGCGACTGAAAAACCATCTAATTTTGGCATCATCACATCCAAAACACACATATTAAAACCGCCTTTATCAAATAACAACAAGGCTTCTTCTCCGTCTTTCGCCCATTCCACAGAGAAACCAGACATTTCTAAATACTGTTTTAAAATCCCTCCAAAATCAGCATCATCTTCAGCCAATAAAATATGTTTGTTTGCTATCATTTTTAATTATTAGAAGGGATCGTAATCGTAAACGTTGCTCCTGAATTCTCTTCACTTTTAACTTCTATTTTACCTTGATGTGCTTTTATGATCTGATTTGTATAATAGAGTCCCAAACCTAAACCCTTTACATTATGCACTTCTTTATTTCCCACTCTGTAGAATTTATCAAACAGAAAAGGCACTTCATTTTTCGGAACCCCAATTCCATTGTCTGAAATTGATAAAACAAAAGCACCATCAAAAGTGGCAGAAACATTAATTTCTACGCGCTCTTTTCCGTATTTCACAGCATTTTCTAAAACATTTAAAATAGCGGTTGTAAAGTAAAATTTATCAATAGATATTTGTTCCTTAATCTTGATGTTTTTATTGATTTTAATCCTTTTTGAATCCAACGAAAGTTGGAAATCATTGATAATCAAATTCAAATATTCTTGGGTATGTAAGATCTCTTTGTGTAATTGAATTTCTTGATAGCCTAAAGAATTATTTAAAACTTGATCGATTAGTTTTTGCAATCTTATATTTTGTCTTTCAATAGTGCTAACGATACCTTTTGATCTTGGAGAGACAACAATCATTTCATCATTTTGTAACATTTTTGTCGCTAAAGTTAAAGTTGATAGTGGTGTTTTTAATTCGTGTGTAATATTGTTTACAAAATCGGTTTTAATATCTGCAATTTTCTTTTGTGTGATTAAACTCTTGATGGAATAAAATAACAAACCAAAAACTAATAAAAAGACACCTATTGAAATGAGCAGTAAACTGGCCATTCTACCCAATATAATTTTTTCCCAACCATCGATATTCATTCTATCTTCTGTCTCCAATTGAAGATTAAATATAATGGATGTCATCTTCCCATCAATCTCTCTATTAAAATCATGATCAGTTAACCACAAAGAGTTGCTAACTTCATGCCCTTCTTCTCTGCTAAATTTATGCCCAAGCAACTGAAAAGAGGGCGTTTTTGTCGATGAAAAAATAGTATCATTTTTGATACCAGTAGTATCTAAAACAATAATGGTGTTTACGATCTTTTGAAATTTTAAATCATACCCAATTTCTTTCTCTTTTAATTCTTTTTCATACGATGTAATATAAAAGCGATTGATCGAATCTGAATAAGCATTCAGCTTTTCTAAAACTTGTTTTTTTGTGATTTTTTTTACGTAATAATCTGCAATCAAGTTTAAGAAATTGTCTCGCAGGGTTTCGTTAATTCCATCTAATTTTGGAGATAAATCATCCAATCTAGAAATAGATTTTTTGGTTTCAGAAATAAAGGCCGTCTTTTCTAATTTATATGTATTATTTATTAAGTATCCTTGAATACCAGATAAAGCTAATAAACCTAAAATAGAGATACTAATTAGAAGCCTAATTTTTTTGTACATCTTCAAAAATAAGAAAATCATTTTCTGTATAGTTAGAAATAAGCTTCATTAACCTTGCATTAACTTAGTCCAAAACCCAATCTTTAGGGTTCATAAGTACCTCCAAAAGTCTTGCCTCTTCAGAATTTTCTTCGGGCTGATGATTGTATTTCCATTGCACAATTGGCGGTAAACTCATTAGAATACTCTCTATTCTTCCGTTAGTCTTTAAACCAAAAAGTGTTCCTCGGTCATGCACTAAATTAAATTCTACATAACGGCCACGTCTAACTTCTTGCCAATCTTTTTGTGCTTTTGTAAACGGAATTTCTTTTCTTTTTTCCGCTATTGGCACATAGCTTTCTAAAAAACTATCGCCTATTTCAGTCACGAAATTGAATCTATCTTCAATAGAAAAATCTTCGTTTTGCTTTAAATAATCGAAAAATAAACCTCCAATTCCCCGTGCTTCATTTCTATGTGAATTCCAGAAATATTCATCACATGTTTTTTTAAACTTCGGATAAAATTCTGAATGATGTTTGTCGCAAGCTGATTTACAAACAGTATGAAAATGAGTGGCATCTTCATCAAATAAGTAATAAGGTGTTAAATCCTGACCTCCACCAAACCATTGTGTTACAATGTTTCCTTCTGCATCATACATTTCGAAATAACGCCAATTTGCATGCACAGTTGGCACAAAAGGATTTGTGGGATGTAAAACCAAACTCAACCCGCAGGCAAAAAAATTTCCTTCTTTTACCTTAAACTGATTTCTTAATACTTCTGGTAATTCTCCATGAACCGCAGAAATATTTACACCTCCTTTTTCAAAAATAGCACCGTTTTCAATAACACGCGTTCTTCCTCCTCCACCTTCTGGTCTTTCCCAAATATCTTCTTCAAACTTGCCAGAACCATCAACAGCTTCGATTTTAGAAGTAATCGTGTCTTGTAAGTTTTCTATGTATTTATAAAACTGATCTTTCATCTTGTTTATTTAATAAGGCCACTGTTCTAACAGATGCAGCAGTTACCGACAATGGCAACACAATAATAATCCCTAAAACAGGAATTAACAAACACAACATAAAAACAATGCCATTTCCGATAGAAACTCCTTTATTCTTTCCAACAAAGTTGATGCTTTCCTTATAGTTTAAATGTCTTTCTAACGTATAATCCATATTTCCAAAACCGGCATAATATGCCTGCACTAAAAACAATAAAATAGTAGAAAAAATATTTACTACGGGAATAAATTTCAATAACAGAATAGGAATTGTAATCAATAACTCTTTTCCTAAATTTCTAATATTAATTCTAATCCCTCTCCATAATTGCTCTTGAAAAGTAGTCTTTCTCTGATTACTCCGTAAACTTCCATTGATATGAATTTCTATTATTTCTGAAACAGCACTCATAAAAGGTGCTGATAATGCTAAAATAATGTGCTTGTATAAAATAAGTCCAATTACTAAAAGAAAAATGGCACCTATAAAAGAACTAATTGTAATAAAAGTTTCTTTACCCCAGTCCCAAACCCATATTTTTGCTAAAAAGCGACCAATATTATCGGACAATCCATACGCAATAAACCCAATAATTATTGCCGTTAGAATACTAATTACAATCGGAATTATAAAATATTTCCAAAGTTTTAGTTTAGAGACTAAACCAATAGCACCCAAGTATCCTCTAATTCCTGAAAGTATATTTTTAATCATTAGCGTTGGTTTGCGTTAGCGATTGAAATGACATCCTTTTATGAGTTTACGAATAACAGATAAAATGAAAAGCGCGACCCTTAAGTAACGCCCAAAATAATACTATCTTTTTATGAAACTTTATATTCTTTTACAGCATCTACAAATGCTTTCGCATTTTCTACAGGAATATTTGGTAAAATTCCATGACCTAAATTTACAATATATTTATCCTTTCCAAATTCGTTAATCATTTGATGTACCATCTTTTTAATGTCTGATGGCGGCGATAACAATCTCGATGGATCGAAATTACCTTGCAACGTAATATTTCCCCCTGATAAATAACGCGCGTTTCTTGCAGAGCATGTCCAATCTACACCCAAAGCAGAAGCGCCTGATTTCCCCATTTTATCCAAAGCGAACCAACACCCCTTTCCGAATGCGATTACGGGTGTAATATCTTTTAAAGCATCAATTATTTGCTGCATATATTGCCAAGAAAATTCTTGATAATCGACTGGAGATAACATACCTCCCCAAGAATCAAAAAGCTGAACAGCATTTACACCAGCTTCAACTTTTGCTTTTAAATATGCGATTGTTGTGTCTGTAATTTTTTGCAGCAAAGAATGGGCAACAACAGGATTCGTAAAACATAATTCTTTTGCTTTATCAAAGTTTTTAGAACCCTGACCTTGTACACAATAACATAAAATTGTCCAAGGTGAACCGGCAAAACCAATTAACGGAATATCATCATTTAACTTTTCTTTGGTTGCTTTTATCGCTTCCATTCCATAGCCCAAAGATTCATGAACATCAGGAACAATTACGCGATCTAAATCTTTTTGATTGCGAATAGGATTGGGCAAATAAGGTCCAAAATCCGGTTTCATTTGCACTTCAATATTCATTGCTTGTGGAATGACCAAAATATCTGAAAATAGAATTGCAGCATCCATTCCATATCTTCGAATAGGTTGCACGGTAATTTCTGAAGCCAACTCTGGGGTTCTACAACGGGTAAAGAAATCGTATTTCTTTTTGATTACCTGAAATTCGGGCAAATATCTTCCTGCTTGACGAATCATCCAAACTGGCGGTCTATCTACAGTTTCTCCTTTTAAAGCTCTTAAAAATAAGTCGTTTTTAATCATAATTTTTATAACTCTATAAATTTTATTTTCTTATTTGTCTTCTTAATTTTTACAATATGATAAGGCTGTATTATTACTGAAGTTACCATGCTCATTGGTTTTGGGCCTTCTGTTTTTACTTTAATCAAAAAAGTTTCACGTTCTTTTACAGCTTCTTTAATTTCAATTGAAAACCCTCCTGAATTCCGAACCTTATCCATACAAACAATAACCATTTCTTTTGAAAAATCGATCGCGTTTTCAAATGTTTTAGATACTTTATTTGTGGTATCCAATTTTGATAAAAAAGATTTCCATTGATCCTTTGAAGAAATTACAATATTTTCTTTTTTAAATCCTTCTACGCCGTTTCCAAATAAATTCCCTTTAATTAAAGAAGTAAAACCTCCTTCTTCGGTTTTAGGACACCCTACTAATAACAAACTAAAAAGAATCGTAATGACTATTTTCATAATTTACATTTTTGAAACTGCCAACATTGCTTTATCAACCGCTTCTGCTATTTTTTTTATGTCCTTGTCTGAAATTGCTGATGATAAAAACCAAGCTTCAAATTGACTTGGTGGCAAAAACACACCGTTTCTTATCATTTCCCAAAAGAAAATCGCGAACTTTTTAGTATCCGAAGTTTGTGCTTCGTCAAAATTCGTCACTTTTCCTTTTGTAAAAAATGGATTCATCATGGAACCAAAACGATTCACAACTAAATCTACGTTGTATTTTTTTGCAGTCTCTAATAAAATCACCTCTAAAATACTGGCTGTTTCATTAAACTGATCATATGGATTCTGTTTCTTTACTTCGGTTAATGTAGAAATTCCACCAGCCATTGCAATCGGATTTCCACTTAATGTTCCTGCTTGATACATGCCTCCCAAAGGAGCAACTTCTTGCATTATTTCATTTCTTGCTCCATAAGCTCCTACAGGGAAACCTCCACCAATTACTTTACCTAAGCAGGTAATATCAGCTTCAACTCCCAATAACTCTTGCGCCCCACCAAATTTAGAACGGAAACCTGTCATCACCTCGTCAGCAATTAATAGCGCTCCTTTTGTTTCTAAAAACTCTTTTAATTCTATTAAAAAGTTATTCTGCGGAATTACAACACCCATATTACCACAAATTGGCTCTATAATTACACCCGCAATATCATCGTGTTCTTCAAAGTGTTTTTTTACACTTTCTAAATCATTATAAGTAGAAATTAACGTGTTTTTCACGGCTCCTTCTGGAACACCTTTAGAGCCTGGTAAACTTAAAGTTGCTAAACCAGATCCAGCCGCCACTAATAATGAGTCTTGATGTCCGTGATAACA
>JAWUYT010000026.1:0-14614 GCA_034110665.1 Polaribacter sp. | reverse complement strand
ATTTATAAGTTAAGATGCTTCTAAAACTTCTTCCACCTTATCTGCCGCATCTTGAAAATCTGAAGCAGAAATAATTTCCATTCAAGAATAATCAATTAATAATTTTGCTACTTTAGCGTTTGTTCCTTGTAATCTGCAAATAATTGGTACTGTAATTTTATCACCCATATTCTTGTAAGCATCTACCACTCCCTGTGCAACTCTGTCACAACGAACAATTCCTCCAAAAATATTTACTAAAATAGCTTTTACAGCTGGATCTTTTAAAATAATTCCAAAAGCGGTTTCTACTCATTGGGCAGATGCCGTACCACCAATATCTAAATAGTTCGCAGGTTCTCCGCCAGATTCCTTAATTAAATCCATGGTTCCCATTGCTAAGCCAGCTCCGTTTACCATACAACCAACGTTTCCTTCTAAATCTACATAATTTAAACCTGCTGCTTTTGCTTCTACTTCAATTGGATTCTCTTCTCGCAAATCACGCATTGCGGCATAATCTCTATGTCTAAATAATGCATTTTCATCTAAAGAAACTTTAGCATCAACAGCCATTATTTTAGAATCCGATGTCTTTAGAACAGGATTTATTTCAAACATAGAAGAATCTGAACCAATATATGCTTTGTATAAATTAGTCACAAACTTTGTCATTTCTTTAAAAGCCATTCCAGACAAACCTAAATTAAATGCTATTTTACGAGCTTGAAAAGGCATAATTCCTAATAAAGGATCAATCTCTTCAGTAAAAATTAAATGCGGAGTTTCTTCTGCTACCGTTTCAATATCCATTCCACCTTCCGTAGAATACATAATCATATTTCTTCCAGTTGCTCTGTTTAATAAAACAGACATATAATATTCTTCAGGTTCAGAATCGCCGGGATAATAAACATCCTCACAAATTAAAACTTGATTTACTTTTTTACCTTCTGCAGAAGTTTGAGGTGTAATTAACATCATACCTATGATATCATTGGCAATACTTTCTACTTCAGTCAGATTTTTTGCCAACTTAACGCCTCCTCCTTTTCCACGACCACCTGCGTGGACTTGCGCTTTAATTACGTGCCAACCTGTACCAGTTTCTGCGGTTAACTGTTTTGCAGCATCAACTGCTTCTTTGTGGTTACTTGCTACAATTCCTCTTTGAATTCTAACTCCAAAACTATTTAAAATTTCCTTTCCTTGATATTCGTGTAAGTCCATGTGTATCGTGTTTAAAACGGAAACAAAAATACAAATTCAAAGAAGAAATTTATAAATTTTTCAATAAAATTATCTGTAATAATATATCTCCGCTCCAGCGATCATTTTTAAAGCTAATAATAGCAGAATTCTTGTTCTTTAAATTCGTTGCAAATAAATTCTTTTAAGATTTAGTTAACAGTCGATAACTGAAATACAGTAAATTTTAATTAGCTATTTGGCCTTTTATAATTTGGCTCCAAAAAAATTATCGCATCCTGATTCGTTTGCATAAATCTGAACTACCACAAATAAAAAAATTACCTAGGCGCTTTCTTAAGGTTTTCGTGAAATTTACACTCAACCCAATTAAATAAGAGGAATCTAAAATATAGAATTTTTAAGCTATCTTAAGAATAATTATTTCAATCAATTTTTTATATACTATAATTTCAATAAAAACGAATATGCTTACCAAAGTATATCCGTTTTTTTATATTTTCGTATTTAGATATATAACTATGATTGTAACTAAAAATATCCATAAATATTATGGTGATGTAGAAGTTTTAAAAGGCCTTGACTTACATATTAAAAAGGCCGAAATTGTGGCTATTGTTGGTCCTTCTGGCGCAGGAAAAACAACCTTACTGCAAATTTTAGGTACTTTAGACAAACCTGTAAAGGAAGAAGATTTTGAATTATCAATCAATCATATTTCTTTAAAAAATCTTTCTGATAAGCAACTTTCAGAATTTAGAAATAAACATATTGGTTTTATTTTTCAATTCCATCAATTATTACCAGAATTTACTGCTTTAGAAAATGTGTGTATTCCCGCTTTTATTGGAAAAAAATCAAAAAAAGAAGCAGAGGCAAGAGCCAAAGAATTATTAGAATTTTTAGGGTTGTCTCACAGAATTAATCATAAACCTAGCGAACTTTCTGGCGGAGAACAACAGAGAGTGGCCGTTGCAAGAGCTTTAATTAATAATCCTGCTGTTATTTTAGCGGATGAACCAAGTGGCAATTTAGACAGCGAATCTGCTAAAAACTTACACGAACTTTTTTTTAAACTTCGAGATGAATTCGGACAAACTTTTGTTTTAGTAACACATAACGAAATGTTAGCAAATATGGCAGACAGAAAACTAACTATGAAAGATGGTAAAATTCTTTAACATTTGTAACACTAGCAATGTTTTTACTACTAATTAGTGAAACTAAAACATCCATGAAAAAAACATTTCTTGAACTCATAAGTTACCTTAAAAACCCTGTTTTAGAAAAAGATTCAAATACAGATTTTAAATATCGACTTAAGAAATTTGGATTTATATTAATTATTTCCTTATTAACAGCCATCGCAATTTCTCCAATCTTTTCAATTATCGAAGCTTTGGGACTTATAAATATGGAGGAACATGCCATGGAAGATCTGATGAGAACTTTTTCTAAACCTGTAATTTTATTTTTTGCGGTTGTTTTAGCACCAATCTCAGAAGAACTAATTTTCAGAGCACCTTTAACTTTATTTAAAGAAGCCAAAGGTTTCAAAATTGCTTTTTACGCTTTTGCCATTATTTTTGGTTTAACTCATTTATCTAATTTTAAAATCACTGAAAATGTTTTGATATTAGCACCTCTTTTAGTGGCGCCTCAAACTATATTAGGCGGTTATTTTGGATTTACAAGAATTCGTTTTGGTCTAGGCTGGAGCATTGCTTTACATGCCTTTTATAACGGAATTCTAATGCTACTTGCTTTTTCTACTGATCTATTTTAAAATGAAGAAAACAGAACTCAAAGAATTTTTAGACGAAAAAGTTGTCTTGTACAACAATCCCAAATTTATAAAATCAGATCCTATTCAGATTCCGCATTTGTTTTCTAAAAAAGAAGATATAGAAATAGCCGGCTTTTTAACAGCAACGATTTCATGGGGAAACAGAACGATGATTATTAAAAATTCTTATAAAATGATGGAATTATTAGACAATGCTCCACATGATTTTATTTTAAATCACCAAGAGCAAGATTTAAAACCCTTTGATAGTTTTGTTCATAGAACCTTTAATTCCATTGATTTTAAACAATTTATCAAATCCTTACAACATATTTACCAGCATCATAATGGATTAGAAAATGCCTTATTAATTAAAGATAATTCCAAAACGTATCAAAATACGATTCATAAATTTAAAAAAATTTTCTTTGAAGTTGACCATCAACAAAGAACACAGAAACATATTTCTGATCCTTTAAAAAATTCTGCCGCAAAACGTATTAATATGTTTTTACGATGGATGGTTAGAGACGACAAAGCTGGTGTAGATTTTGGTATATGGAAAACGCATCATGCTGCAAACTTATCTTGTCCCTTGGATGTACATTCAGGCAATGTTGCAAGAAAATTGAAATTATTGTTACGAAAACAAAATGATTGGAAAGCACTGTCTGAATTAGACAAAAACCTTCGAAAACTCGACAAAAATGATCCTGTAAAATACGATTTTGCACTTTTTGGATTGGGAGTTTTCGAAAAGTTTTAAATAGAAACAAACAACGTGATGCTATTTGTTTTTTTTATAATAAATTAGTATTCCAAATAAACAGTAATGAAAAAAACACTTTTTATCCTAGCGTTATTTTGCTTTCAGTTAAACTCTGCTCAAGACCATCGAATTCCTTTAGATACGATTGTTACAACTACAAATTCCGTCGTTATTAAAGGTAAATCAGTACCCTATAAAGCAATTACAGGAATGCAACCAGTTTGGAGTGATACAGGTGAAATTACAGCTTCTTTATATTATACATATTACAAAAGAAGCGATGTTAAAAATGATGAAAAAAGACCCATTATCATGTCTTTTAATGGTGGTCCCGGATCCGCCTCTGTTTGGATGCATATTGCATATACAGGTCCAAAAGTTTTAAAAATAGATGACGAAGGATTTCCTGTACAACCTTACGGAGTAAAAGACAATCCAAATTCTATTTTAGATGTCGCAGATATTGTCTATATAAACCCAGTAAATACAGGGTATTCTAGACCTGTAGTTGCAAAAGGAAAAAAATTAGACAAATCGAAATTCTTTGGTATTAATGCAGATATAAAATATTTAGCAAATTGGCTAAACACCTTTATTACTAGAAATAACCGCTGGAAATCTCCAAAATATATTATTGGTGAAAGCTATGGAGGAACACGAGTTATGGGTTTAGCGGCGGAGTTACAAAATAACCAATGGATGTATTTAAATGGTGTGATTATGGTTTCACCAGCAGATTATAAGGTTTTAAGAACAGAAAGCTCTGTAGATTATGCACTTAATCTTCCATATTTTACAGCGGCAGCTTGGTATCATAAAATGTTATCACCTGGACTACAAAATAAAGAGCTGTTAGAAATTTTACCTGAATCAGAGAAGTATGCTATTAATAATTTGTTACCGGCTATTGCCAAAGGCGGCTTTATTTCTGAAGATGAAAAAAACAAGGTGGCAGAAAAAGTAGCCTATTACTCTGGATTAGATAAAAAAGTAATTCTTCAAAATAATTTGGAAGTAGCACCAAGTTTCTTCTGGAAAGAGCTTTTAAGAAATAAAACCGGACACACTATTGGCAGATTAGATTCTAGATATTTAGGAATTGATAAACGTGAAATAGGTATAAAACCAGATTTCAATTCAGAATTAACTTCTTGGTTGCATTCTTTTACCCCTGCTATAAATTATTACATAAGAGAAGAGTTAAACTTTAAAACAGATGTAAAATACAATGTTTTTGGACCTGTTTCTCCATGGGACAATAACAACAATAATGTTAGAGAAGGTTTGCGACAAGCAATGGCTCAAAACCCTTTTTTAAAGGTGCTAGTTCAATCTGGTTATTATGATGGAGCAACGACCTATTTTAGTGCAAAATATACGATGTGGAAAACAGATCCTAGTGGCAAAATGAAAGATCGTTTCTTTTTTAAAGGCTATAAAAGTGGACATATGATGTATTTACGAAATGAAGATTTACAAAAAGCAAACAACGATTTAAGAACATTTATAAGCAATAGTTTGTCCAAAGAAACCTCTGCTAAATACTAAATAAATGCAGTTTCAAAACCCTGAAGTTTTATATTTTTTAGCACTACTTATCATCCCAATTCTAGTGCATCTTTTTCAGTTGCAAAAATTTGTAAAAATGCCATTTACCAATGTTGCATTTCTACAAAAATTAGTACAGCAAACACGTAAAAGTTCACGCATAAAAAAGTGGTTAATTCTAGCAACAAGACTCTTATTATTTTTAGCGATAATTTTTGCTTTTTCTCAACCTTATTTTAGTGAAAAAAAAACAGATATCAACCAACATACTTTTGTATATTTAGATACCTCTTTAAGTACAAATACAGAAGGCGAGAAAGGTAACTTATTACAAATAGCAGCGCAAGAAATTATTGAAAATGCTTCTAAAAAAGATCGCTATTCGTTACAAACAAATACTGATTATAACAAGGATATTACGTTTGATGAACTTAAAAAGAAGCTGTTAAACGTTAAAAATACTTCAAAAAAAATTGATATAAAGACTGTATTACTTAAAATCAACAATTTAGATAAAACAGAAACAAACACTTTATATAAAAGCACATTAATATCTGATTTTCAGAATACTTACACGAATGAGTTTACAAATGTAACAGCTGCTTTTTCGGGAATAAAACTAACCGCTAGTAAAAAAAATAATCTTTCTATAGATAGTGTTTTTATCTACAATACAAATACAACAAACCTAACCGTAAATGTACTTGTAAAAAATCAAGGTGACACTAAAAACAACATTCCTATAGCTATTTTTAATGATGAAAAATTAATTAGCAAACAGTCCTTCTCCATTGTTGAGAACACGAATAAAATTGTTTCATTTACCATTCAGAATCAAACAAAATTCTTAGGTAAAATAACTATTACTTTTAGCGATACTTTTTCTTTTGATAACACTTTTTATTTTAGTTTAAATTCTACTAAAAAAGTTAACGTTTTAAGTATTGGAAAAGCGGCTAATTTTTTATCAAAAATTTACTCCAAAGAAGATTTTAATTTTGTGCAATCCTCACTTCAAAGTGTGAATTATAATACCATTCCGAAACAACAAATTATCATCTTAAATGGGTTAGAAAAAATACCGGAAAGTATCTTAAAAACCTTGTTAGATTTTTCTAAAAAAGGAGGATCAATTGTAATTATTCCAAATTCAAAATCAGACATTAAATCGTATAATGTATTTTTAGATAGAATTGCAAATGCAAAAATTTTATCTAAAATTGTAGACACGTTAAAGATTACCAACATCAATTTTAGCCATCCCTTATTTAAAAATGTATTTTCTAAAAAAGTAAATAATTTCCAATATCCGATTGTAAAAAGCTACTATCCTATTATTTCTAAAAACAAGAGTGAAATCATCTCATTTGAAAACAATTCTACATTTATAAGCCAAATTAAGGGGGCTAGTAGTAATGTTTTTTGGATTTCAAGTTCTTTATCAAAAGAGAACAGTAACTTCTTAAATTCACCTTTAATCGTGCCTGTTTTTTATAATTTTGGAAAATTAAGCTTTCAACATTCTAAATTATACTATTATTTAGACGAGCAAAACATGATTGATATAGAAACTGAAATAGAAAAAGATGAAATTTTATCAATTGTAAATTCAAATTCCTCTTTTATACCACCCCAACAAACGTTTCAAAACAAAGTAAATATCACCACAAAAAATAATCCTTCTGATGCTGGCTTTTATCATATTATCAGAAAAAAAGATACTTTGCAAACTATTGCGTTTAATAATCCAAAAGAAGAAAGTTCACTTACTTTTTTAAACATTAACACTGTAAATAAATTAAATGCAGCCAATAATTTTTCTTCTTCTATTAAAAATTTTTTTATAAATTTAAACGAAAAAAATGAAGTTCAATGGCTTTGGAAATGGTTTTTAGCCTTGGCAATTGTATCTTTGCTTTTAGAAATTTTGATTTTAAAATTTTATAAACCATGAGCACGCTTCTTAAAAACGCAACAATTATAGATGCAACAAGTCCTTTTCATCATCAAAAAAAAGATATTTTAATTCGTCATGGTAAGCTTGAAAAAATTGAAGATTTAATTCTAGAAAAACCGGAATATTCTGTTATCTCCTTGGATAATTTACATGTTTCATGTGGATGGTTTGATACAAGCGTTTCTCTGGGCGAACCTGGTTTTGAAGAGAGAGAAACCATAAAAAATGGACTAAAAGTGGCATCAAAAAGTGGTTTTACAGCGATTGCCTTAAATGCAAACACAAGTCCAGTCATCGACTCCAAATCTGATGTAGCTTTTCTAATCAATCAAGCTACAAATAGCGCGACCAACTTATACCCTGTTGCCGCATTAACTCTTAAAAGCGAAGGAGCTGATATGGCCGAATTGTATGATATGCATCAAACCGGCGCAATTGCTTTTGGAGATTACAACAAACCTATAGAAAATGATAACCTCATGAAAGTTGCACTTTTGTATGCACAAAACTTTGATGGTTTGGTCCTGAGTTTTCCTAAAAATAATGCAGTTTCAGGAGAAGGAATCGCAAACGAAGGTATTAATAGTACAAAATTAGGACTTAAAGGCATTCCTGCTTTAGCAGAACATATTCAAATAGCAAGAGATTTGTTTTTACTTGAATATACTGGGGGTAAATTACACATCCCAACAATTTCATCTGCAAAATCTGTCGACTTAATTAAGGATGCAAAGAAAAAAGGATTACAAATTACTTGCAGTGTTGCAGCGCATCACTTGGTTTTAACAGATGATGAGCTACATGGCTTTGATAGTAATTTTAAAACAAATCCACCTTTAAGAACAAAAGAGGACATTAAAGCAATGCAAAAAGGGGTAAAAACAGGTGTCATTGATGTGATTACATCAGACCACAACCCGATTGATATTGAACATAAAAAAGTTGAATTTAGTGAGGCTGAAGATGGAGTTATTGGTTTAGAAAGTGCTTTTGGTGCAATTAATTCTGTTTTAAATTTAGACGATTTTATCGACTGCTTAACAGTGAAACCGAAAGCTATTTTCGGAATTAAAAACCATACAATAATGGAAGGAAGTATTGCAGATATTACCTTATTTAACCCAACACAAAAAATTATTTTCACAAAAAAACATATTTTATCCACCTCTAAAAACAGTGCTTTTATCAATAAAAAATTAAAAGGCAAGGTGTACGGAATATTTGCAAATAATCAGTTAATTATAAATTAAGATAACATGGAAAATACAACGGTAAACGAAGGAAAAACGGCCGCAATTATAAGTCACTTTTGGGTTATTGGTTTAATTATCGCGTTTGTGATGAATACAAGCAAAAAGAATTATTTTACCAGTTTCTATATTAGACAAATGATTGGATTAAATTTAATTCAATTTATTAATAGCGCAATTATATACAAATATATAGGAGGAACAGTAGGATGGATTATAGGAGTTTTAGTAATTATACTATGGGTTCTTTCATTATTTAGTGCCATTAAAGGAGAAGAAAAAGAAATCCCTTATGTGGGCGAATATTTTCAAAAGTGGTTTAACGGAATTTAATGTAAAATAGCTTGTTTAAATAATTTCGAAGAGCTTTTAAGCACGATATCACGCTGAAAAGTGGATTATTTCAAAGCGTAATTTTGAATTATTAACTTCACTATTTTTCAAAATTGACTTTCACTAAAATAAAAATCATCTATGAGTTTACAATATGTTGTAAGAAAACCTCTAAAAGAAACAGCAAATCCTCCAGTATTAATTTTATTGCATGGCTATGGTAGTAATGAACAAGATTTATTTTCTTTTGCAGCGGAATTACCAAAAGAATTATTAATCATAAGTTTACAAGCACCTTTTGAGATGGGCTATAATGCTTATGCCTGGTATGCTATTAATTTTGATGATGCAAACGGAAAGTTTTCAGATTTAAAACAAGCCAAAGAATCTATTGATAAAATTGCTTCTTTTATTGATGAAATAAAGTCGAAATTCAACACAAATGCTAGTAAAACTTTTTTACTAGGTTTTAGTCAAGGAGCAATTTTAAGTTATTCTTTAAGCTTCTTTTACCCGAATAAAGTAAATCATGTGATTGCATTAAGTGGCTATATAAACAAGCAACTATTGCCAAAAAACATTGATCATAAATTACAAACAGATTATTATTGTTCTCATGGTTCTGTAGACCAAGTTTTACCTGTTGACTGGGCAAGAAAGAGTAAACCTTTTTTAGATAATTTAGGATTTCAAAATGTATATTCTGAATATCCTGTTGGTCACGGTGTAGCTCCACAAAATTTTTATAGTTTTAAATCGTGGATTGAAGAGCGTTTGTAAAGCAACCGGTTTTTGCTGTTGATATTTAAATTCCAACCACAAAAATAGACTTTAAGTCAATTAAATTTTATAAAAACACAATATACTTATTGTTTAAACTAAAAAAATCCAGCTAAAAAGCTGGATTCTTTATACCTAAAATATTTTTTTACTGATTCCCTAATATAAGAGGTAAACCGTCTTTTCCAGAACCAATGACTACTACTTTACTATTTGGAGACTTCGCCAACTCTAAAGTTGCATCAATCCCTTTTTCCTGTAAAATTTTATCTGTTAAAGAAGCACTTAAAATTTTGTTTGCAATCGCTTTACCTTCTGCATCAATTTTTTGTCTTTGCGCCTCTTTCTTTGCCTTGGTTAGCCTAAATTCATATTCCAAAGACTCTTGCTCTTGTTTTAATTTTGTTTCAATAGCGATTCTAATAGTGCTTGGTAATTTAACATCTTCTACTAAAACTCTTGTAACAGATAAAAATTGATCTTTTAAAACTATTTGAATCTCATCTAAAATTTCTTGCTCAATTACATCTCTTTTACTAGAATACAGTTGTTCTGGTGTGTAACGACCAACAACACTTCTTGCTGCTGCATTAATAGCAGGATCTAACAATTCACGCTCATAATCTTCACCTTTTGTTTTCACTAATGAACCCAAATTCACAAACTCTGGCTCATACCAAATTGTACCGTTTACTTTAACCTCTAATCCGTTAACAGAAAGCACATTCATTTCATCAGATATCGATTGCTGACGCACTTTTAATACAATCATTCTATTCCAAGGTGCTACAATTTGAAAGCCCTCTCCGTATGTTTTTTCTGTATTAATACCATCCCCTAAAGTTTCAAAAAGTACTCCTCCTTCACCTGGTCCAATTGTAACGGTCGATTTCGAAAAAAGAATTATTACTGCAACTGCAACAATAATAAGAAAAATTCCACCTTTTGGGAACTTGAACTCCATTTGATTATTTGCCATTTTATTTATTTTTAAATTCGCTCAAATTTACAAATTATAAATATCATTTACAATTGATAGGAATCATATGTTTCTTAAATTTTTCCAAAATATTTTCTAAGAAACCATTCTGTTGTAAATAAACCAAGAACAATAAATAGAATCCATTTCCAATCAATCAATTTTTTTTGTTTAATTGATGATTTTTGAACCGTATAAAACGAGTCATTTTCTAAAATTTCTCTAATAACTTCACTAGTCTGGTCTTTGAAAAACAACTTCCCTCCTGTTTTGTCAGCTAACTTTTGCAACTTGTTTACATTTGCGTTTGTAAACTGTTCTTCAATATTATAATCTGTAATTTGAAAACGACCATATTTATTGATTTCCTGACCTAAAACAGAGACTTTAAACGTATAATTTCCAGACATAAGATTCTCTATTTCCGTTTTATAAGAGTTATTTATCAACGAAAAAGGAACATTTACTACCTCTTTAGTTTCTAAATTTGTAATTGTAATTTCTAACGAAGCTCTGGCATCAAATTGATAATTTTTATCGGTATAAGAGGCAGAAATATTAATGGTTGAATTTGCAGGATATAAAGTTTCTGCATTCACTTCTAAACGATTTCTCTTTTTATTAGAAGCTAAATACTGGACTAAATTCCCCATTAATTTATCAAAAGCTTCAAAAGAATTAGAATTTAAATAGCTAGCTGCTCTCCATTTCCAAATTCCCTCTCCCAATATAATAGCAGATTTCTGATTGTTTAAATCAAAAGTAGCAAGTAAAGGTTGCTGTGTTTGAATTCCGTTAATACTTTGAAATAATAAAGTTTGATATTCTTTCGAGATACGCACCTCTCCAAACTTATCTTTCAAGGGCGGATAATTATTAAAACCAATGTCTTGTTGTAAAAAAGTTAAAAATGAATCATTATAAATTGCCCCATAATCTTCTGTTTGATTAAGAACACTTTTACGAAAGCCTAACTTTTTCTGGTTGATAAAATTCCAATCTGTCTCTGTGCCAGAAACCACTAAATAATTAGTATTACTTTGTTTTAATTGAGTAATTATTTTACTAAAATCACTATTTGGCTGATACAATATAACTAACTGATAATCATTAACTTTACTTTTAAATTTATCAATCCCAAAAACATCTACAGAGCGTTGTTTATTACTTTGAATCGATTTTTTAAAAGCACCAATATCTGGGTGTAAAACTGATGTTAAAAGAAGTACTTTTGTTTGTTCATCAATAACTTCTACAGAGAAGTTTTTAGTATTATTTTTGATATTTTTCTCATTTTCAATTTTTGATACCGAAGCTGTGTAATATTGCAAACCTTCTTTTGTCGATGTTAAATTTGTAGTAACTGTTGTCGAGTTTTCAGAGGATGAAAATCGTACTGTTTTTCTAAAAACAGTTTTACCTTGGCTATAAATTGAAAGTTGAGTAGTTGTATTTTCGTCTCCTTCATAATTTAGAATAACTTCTACAGGAAATTTATTTTTTATATAACTGTATTTATTAACGTTTAACCTTGATATTTTAACATCTACATAGGTTGCGGTATCGCCAATAACTATAGGATATACAGGCTGATTTGAATTGATAAACTCATAATCTGAACCTATTGTTTGATTGCCGTCAGTAATTAAAATAATGGGAGCAATTTTATCTTTTTGAAGATTTTCAACACCAAAAATAGCTCCTGATATATTCGTTTGCGTTTCCAAAAAAGAAAGACTGTCAAAAACTTGTAAGGAATTCCCAAAAGTAAATTTCTGAATCTTAAATTTAGAGATTAAATCATCATTTTCATCAATTTTTTTGATACAATTTGCCACATTTTTAACTTCATTAAAAAAGGAAGTGGATTTAGAATTATCAACCAAAACAGATAAAACTGGTTTTATATTGTTTATTTCTGTTTTTTCTATTTTAGGGTTTATCAGAAAAAGAAGCAACAAGAAAAGACTCAATCCTTTTAAAACAAACAGTATTGGCGTAATGCTAATCCTGTTTTTTATTTTGAAGTAATATTGAAAATAAGCTATTGATAAACTTAATAAAAACGCTAAAAAGATGTATGAAATTAAAGTTGATTGCACTACTTCTATTTTATGGGAAAGATATAAATAACTATCTACAAACAAAAAACCTACAACGTTAAATGTTATAGGTTTTTAATAAATTATTCAAAATCTGGGGAAAGCGTTAAAGGTAAATGGGGGACTAATAAATTATATGTTTTAATTTTGAACTATTTAATGATACTTTTTATTTTCTTTGAAATAACTTTTATAATACTCCCATGCTATTTAGGGACTCTAAAATACTTTAAAATAGAAGTATTAACGAAATATTTTTAAATTTTAAATAAAATTAAAAACTTATTAAATGTTATTTTTTTAGTTTATTCACAAATTTTACACCTGTTGTCATACTTTTAGAACTTACAGGATCTTTGTTCTATATCATAAAGATACTGTCTTTAAAAACTTAAAACGCACATATTAGACAGATGTAATTAATCTTTAGACGAGCGGCACTATTGGTTCGCTAAACTGAAAAATAGATTAAGTCAACATTCCACCATCTACAGAAAGCGTTTGGCCAGTAATATATGCACTCATATCTGAAGCTAAAAACACACAGGCATTTGCAATATCCTCTGGTTTGCCTCCTCTTTTTAAAGGAATTGAATCTCGCCAACCTTGCACTACTTTTTCGTCTAATCTATCTGTCATTTCTGTTTCTATAAATCCTGGTGCAACAACATTACTCCTTACATTTCTAGACCCCAACTCTAAAGCTACAGATTTAGAAAAACCAATAATACCTGCCTTTGACGCTGCATAATTTGTTTGACCTGCGTTCCCTTTTAAACCAACAACAGAACTCATATTTATAATAGAGCCTGCTCTTTGTTTCATCATGGGTCTAATAACTGCTTTTGTTAAGTTAAAAACCGATTTTAGATTTACTTCAATTACTTTATCAAAATCTGCTTCAGAAATACGCATTAACAAATTATCCTTTGTAATACCGGCGTTATTTACTAAAACATCAATAGAACCAAATTCTTTTTGAACTTCTTTTGCTAATTCTTGAGCTGCGTCAAAATCTGCTGCATTCGATTGATATCCTTTTGCAGTGACTCCAAATGATTTTAATTCTTCTTCTAAAGCATTTGCAGCATCTACAGAAGAACTATAAGTAAAAGCAATATTCGCTCCTTGTTTTGCAAATTCAATTGCAATACCACGACCAATGCCTCTTGTTGCACCTGTAATTATTGCCGTTTTATTTTCTAGTAATTTCATCATGTTTGTATTTAGTTGTTTTCTTTAATCTCAAACTAATTGTTCTCAAATATAAATTAGAAATTCCCGAGATATTGAGATTAATTCAATATTAACGGGAATTTCTATATGTTTCCTAATTTAAAAATAGTTCTTACTTTAAAACACTTGCTACCATTTCTCCAATTTTTGCTGGTGAACTTACAACGTGAACTCCATTTGCAGCTAAAATTTCCATTTTTGCTTGTGCAGTATCATCTGCCCCACCAACAATTGCTCCTGCATGACCCATTGTCCTTCCAGCAGGTGCAGTTTGACCTGCAATAAAACCAACAACCGGTTTTCTGTTTCCATCAGCTTTAATCCACTCTGCAGCTTCTGCTTCAAGATTTCCTCCAATTTCACCAATCATTACAATTGCTTCTGTTTCAGGATCATTCATTAACATTTCTACAGCCTCTTTTGTTGTTGTTCCAATAATTGGGTCACCACCAATACCAATAGCTGTTGTAATTCCAAATCCTTGTTTTACAACTTGATCAGCAGCTTCATATGTTAACGTTCCTGATTTAGAAACAATCCCTACTTTCCCTTTTTTGAAAATAAAACCTGGCATAATACCAACTTTAGCTTCATCTGGCGTAATTACACCTGGACAGTTAGGACCAACCAATCTACAATCTTTATTTTCAATATATGCTTTCACATTCACCATGTCTGCAGTAGGT
>JAWUYT010000025.1:0-21879 GCA_034110665.1 Polaribacter sp. | reverse complement strand
GATTATTGTAGTTTTGAATTATATCAATCTTTTAAATAGTCAATAAAATGAATAATAGCGACGGAAATATTAGCCAATGTCCATTTATGGGTGGTACTCAAAACCAAACAGCTGGGAGCGGAACTGCTGTTCGAGCTTTTTGGCCAAATGAGTTAAAATTAAACATTCTGCGTCAAAACGGAGAAGCGTCAAACCCAATGGCGAAAGATTTTGATTACGCAACTGCTTTTAACAGCATTGATTATGCAGCATTAAAAAAAGATGTAAACCATTTTATGACTAACTCACAAGATTGGTGGCCAGCAGATTACGGGAATTATGGTCCTTTTATGGTCCGTATGGCATGGCATAGTGCTGGTACTTATAGAGTTGGAGATGGGCGTGGTGGCGCGCGTTCTGGTTCACAACGTTTTGCGCCAATAAATAGTTGGCCAGATAATGGTAATTTAGACAAAGCACGCTTATTACTTTGGCCTATTAAAAAGAAGTATGGAAACAAATTATCTTGGGCAGATTTAATGATTCTTGCAGGTAACTGCGCAATGGAATCCATGGGATTTGAAACCTTTGGTTTTGCAGGTGGACGAGAAGACGTTTGGGAACCAGAACAAGATATATATTGGGGTTCTGAAACCGTTATGGGAGAGAATGAAGAACGTTATAAAGAGGGTGAGTTAGAAGATCCGCTTGGAGCAGTAATGATGGGCTGGATTTATGTAAATCCTGAAGGGCCCAATGGAAATCCAGATCCAATGGGCTCTGCTAAAGACGTAAGAGAGACCTTTGGTAGAATGGCAATGAATGACGAAGAAACGGTAGCTCTTGTTGCTGGCGGACATACATTTGGTAAAGCACATGGTGCTGCAGACCCCGATAAATATGTTGGTCCATCACCGCATGGAGCTCCGATAGAAGAAATGAGTACAGGTTGGAAAAATTCTTATAAATCTGGTGTTTTAGATGATACCATTACAAGCGGAATAGAAGGAGCTTGGACACCAAACCCAGTAACTTGGGATCATGATTATTTTGATATGTTGCTAAATTACGATTGGGAATTAACCAAAAGCCCTGCAGGTGCGCATCAATGGAAACCAACAACTGCCTCTAAGGCGAAAAGAGCACCTAAAGCTGGCAATGCAAATGACACACAAGATTTAATGATGACCACTGCGGATATCGCTTTAAAAGTAGATCCTAAATATTTGGAAATTTCTAAACGTTTTCATAAAGATCACAAAGCTTTTGAAGATGCTTTTGCAAGAGCATGGTATAAATTAACCCACAGAGATATGGGACCAATTTCTCGTTATCTAGGTCCAGAAACTCCAAAAGAAGAATTGCTTTGGCAAGATCCAATTCCTCAAGGAACAACTCTTTCTGATATAGAAATTGCAACATTGAAAGATGTTATTTCAACTAGTGAATTATCGATCTCTCAATTAGTAATTACCGCTTGGGCTTCTGCTTCTACCTTTAGAGGTTCAGACATGCGAGGTGGTGCAAATGGAGGAAGAATTCGTTTAAAACCACAAAAAAGTTGGGCGGCAAATAATCCGTATGAACTAAATAAAGTGCTTGCTGTTTTAGACGCAATTAAAAAAGATTTTAAGGGCAGCGTTTCTATGGCAGATTTAATTGTTCTAGGAGGAAATGTAGCCGTTGAAAAAGCAGTAAAAAATTCGGGTTACGATATTTCTGTTCCTTTTATATCTGGAAGAGGAGATGCCTCTCAAGAACAAACAGATGTTGCTTCATTTGGCTATTTAGAACCAAAAGCAGACGGATTTAGAAATTTCATTAAAAAAGATTTAAAATTAGCTGCAGAAGAATTGTTGATTGATAAGGCGCAATTATTAACGCTTTCTATTCCCGAAATGACAGTTTTAGTAGGTGGCTTAAGAGTTTTAGGAGCCAATTATGATGCTTCTAAATATGGCGTATTTACAGAGAATGTAGGTACTCTTTCTAATGATTTCTTTGTCAATATTTTAGATTTCAGCACCACTTGGAAAGCAACTTCTGAAGATGATACCTTATTTGAAGGAACAGATAGAAAAACAGGTATTATTAAATACAGAGGAACAAGAGCCGATTTAATTTTTGGGTCTAACACAGAATTAAGAGCTATTGCAGAAGTATATGCCGCAGATGACGCTAAAGAACTTTTTGTAAATGATTTTGTAGCTGCTTGGACAAAAGTGATGCAACTAGGTTTATTTGATATTAAAAAATAATAGATACTAAATTTTGCAAAAAAAAGGGAATCAAAATATTTTGATTCCCTTTTTTAGTTTTCAATTATTATTTCTTTATCCAAAGAAATAATTTTGGCTGTTTAGTTTTTACGATTTGTTTTAGTTTCTAGTTTCTTGCTTCTCTTATCTCTTCTATCCTCTTTACTAAAATCTATTTACTTGCAAATAACTTTATATCATTTGCCGAAACTTCTTTTTCTCCCAAAATCATTAATCGCTCTACAACGTTTCTTAACTCTCTAATATTTCCTGTCCAATCATATTTTTTTAGAAGATGTATAGCTTCTAAAGAAAACATTTTTTCAGGAGTTCCTTGTTCTTTGGATATTTTTGTAGTAAAAAAATTAACCAATAAAGGAATATCTTCTCGGCGCTCATTTAACGCAGGAACATTAATTAGGATAACGGCTAATCTATGATACAAATCTTCTCTAAAACGCCCTTCAGCAATCTCTGTTTTTAAATCTTTATTTGTTGCCGCAACTACTCTAACATTTACTTTAATATCTCTATCAGAGCCAACTCTAGAAATTCTACTTTCTTGCAAAGCACGTAAAACTTTTGCTTGTGCAGACAAACTCATATCACCAATTTCATCCAAGAAAATAGTACCACCATTTGCAGCTTCAAACTTCCCTGCTCTGTCTTTATTTGCTCCGGTAAAAGATCCTTTTACATGACCAAACAATTCACTTTCTATTAATTCTGAAGGAATTGCAGCACAATTAACCTCAATCATTGGTGCTTTAGATCTATCTGATTTCTCATGCAACCAATGCGCAACTAATTCTTTACCCGTTCCGTTTGGCCCAGTAATTAAAACTCTTGCGTCTGTTGCTGCAACTTTTTCAATGATTTCTTTAATGTGACTAATTTCATCACTCTCGCCAATCATTTCGTAATTTTTGCTAACTTTTTTCTTTAATCGTTTATTTTCAACAATCAATACTTTAGTATCCAAAGCATTTCTTACCGTGTTTAAAAGACGATTTAAATCTGGTGGTTTAGAAATATAATCAAACGCACCTAATCGCATTGTATTTACCGCCGTGTCTAAATCTCCATGTCCAGAAATCATGACAATTGGTATTTCTGGTTTTATTTTTTTTGCTTTTTCTAATACCTCAACACCATCCATTTTTGGCATTTTAATATCGCATAAAACCAAATCGTAGTCGTTATCTTTAATCATTTCAATTCCCTGCAAACCATCTTCTGCCTGCTCTACGCTATAAGTATCATTTTCTTCCGAAATAATTTTCGTTAAAACTCTTCTAATAGCCGCTTCATCTTCTATAATTAATATTTTTGGCATACTTTTTATACTTGCTTTATAAGGTGAACATCTCTTTGAGGAAATGGTATTGATATATTATTTTCTCTGAATGCTTTGTCTATTTCAAAACGAATGTTACTTTGTGTAAAACGCACATCAAAACTGTTGGTTAATGTAAATGCGATTCTAAAATTTAAAGAACTGTCTGCAAAATCAGTAAACAAAGCCATGGGTTTCGGTTCTTTTAAAACGGTTGTTTGCTCTTCTGCTATTTCTACTAAAATTTTCCTTACCAACTCTACATCTGAACCGTAAGCAACACCAACATCCACAAACTCTCTCGTTGTTGTTCCATTTTCTGTCCAGTTAAATAGAATATTAGTTAAATACAAATGATTAGGAATCACCAAGACTTTATTATCGACTGTAACCGCTCTAGTGGTTCTTAAACGGATATCTAAAACCCTGCCAACTTTTCCTTCGAGTTCAATAATATCTCCAACATGCACCGATTGATCTACTAGAATAAAAATACCCGAAAGAATATCCTGAAAAAGTGTCTGTAATGCTAAACCTACACCAATTAGCAGCGCTGCTGATGCTGCAAAAATTGCAGTAACATTTACGCCTGAAGTATGCATAGCAATTAAAAAAATAATAAGAAAAACAAACCCCCGAATGTAACTAAAAACACTCACAAATTTAAGTTTATCATTATCAGGCATTTTTTTTGTTACAAACCTTCTTATAAATTTTAAGATAAAAGAAGTTACAATTAAAGCAACAGTGACAAACAAAAGTCCTTGAATGGTAATGCTAATTTCTTTACTTATCGGTAAAGAAAAATCTAAAATAGAATTCGCTTCCTCAACAATCGAATTTGTAACTTGCTCTAATTTATCTTGCATTTATCCTTTATATTTTAACCATTTATACAAGTCTTTGTAAGTCGGTTTTTTACCGTACATTAAAATACCTACTCTATAAATTTTAGCTGCTAACCAAACCATAAACACAAACGTAACGACTAATAATGACATTGATAATGCCAATTCGTACCAAGAAACGCCAAAAGGAACTCTCATGAGCATGACAATTGGTGATGTTAATGGTATGTGTGAAAAGAGCACAGGTATAGGACCATGAGGATCATTAATTACAGTAGCGAAACCTACGTATACTCCCAAAATCAGAGGTCCCATAATTGGTAACATAAACTGTTGTGTATCTGTTTCATTATCTACTGCTGCTCCAATTGCCGCAAAAAGTGAACTATATAATAAATAACCACCTAAAAAGTAAAATATAAATAAAACAAACATTTTTAAAAGGGGTAATCTTAAAAGCTCTTGGATAATCAATTGAAATTTATCAACTCCTGCGGCTTGTTTTGCTGCTTCTAATTGTTCTGCTGGTAATTGAGATGTTTGCATTCCTATCATATCTATTCCCAAAAAAGAAGAAGCTGCCGCAAAAATTACAAACAATAAAACACCCCAAATAAAGAACTGCAGCAGACCTGCAGAGGCATTCCCTATTATTTTACCCAACATTAATTGAAAGGGTTTTACAGAAGACACGATGATTTCTACAATTCTACTTGTTTTTTCTTCAATAACACTTCTCATTACTGAGGTACCGTAAATCATGACAAACATCATGAGCATATATCCTGCAATCGCACCAACACCGACCTTTAACCCGTTAATTAATTTTGATGATTCCTCTCCTGAAAAATTAACCATTTTAATATTAGATTGAATTTTAGAGGCATTAATCTTATCGATATCAATGCCAAAATAATTCAACTTTTCATTTCTTAATTTTCGTTCTATTTTAGATTCTAAAGAATTAATAACAGACATTCCCGGAGATTCTTTTGAGTAAAACTCAATAGATTTTGCCAACAATTCTAAACTATCTTTTTTTGGTATGATTAAGGCTCCATAGTAATCGCCGTTCTCAACTTTTTTCTTAGTTTCTTCAATACCAAATGCTGTAAAATCTTCATAATAAACAATTTCAGTATCCTTAAAGTCCTCCTTCGAAAATAACCCAGAATTATCTACATACACAATTCTCTTTTCTACTTCCTTGTTCTTTTTCATCAAAAAAAAGACTAAAGCACCAACGCCAACCAATAATAACGGACTTAAAAAAGTCATCATTATAAATGATTTATTACGCACTTTTGCAATAAATTCTCTGTGAATAATTAGTTTTAACTTACTCATTTTCTTACCTGTTTTTATTTACGGCTTCAATAAAAATATCGTTTGCACTTGGAATTAACTCCACAAAATGTTGCACCTCACCTCTTCCTGTTAAAAAAGATAGTAAATCGTTTGCCGAACTTGTATTTTTTAATTTAACGTTTAAGGTTAATTCATTTCCTAATAGTTTAAAATCGGCAGGTAATACCTCAAAATTTTCTTTTAAAGAAGCTCTTACCTCATTTGGAATTGATGTATTTAAACCTACTTGAAACGTATTTGTTCTAAATTGTCGTTTGATGTCATTTAATTTTCCATCTAAAATTTTATTCGATTTATCAATCAAAGCAATTTCATCACACATTTCTTCAACAGATTCCATTCTATGCGTAGAAAAGATAATAGTTGCGCCTTCATCACGCAACTGTAAAATCTCTTTCGCAATTAACTGCGCATTTATAGGATCGAAACCAGAAAAAGGCTCATCAAAAATTAATAATTTAGGTTTATGCATAACAGTAACAATAAATTGTACTTTTTGCGCCATTCCTTTAGAAAGTTCCTCAATTTTCTTTCCCCACCAGGCAGAAATATCAAATTTTTCAAACCAATATTGCAGGCGTTTCTTAGCTTCAGTTTTAGAAAGTCCTTTTAATTGGGCTAAATACAAAGCTTGTTCACCTACTTTCATCGATTTATACAAACCACGTTCTTCCGGCAAATAACCAATATCTGCTGTATGCTTGGAGGATAATGGTTCTCCATCAATTAGAATAGAACCAGAATCTGCCATAGTAATTTGATTAATAATTCTTATTAAAGATGTTTTTCCTGCACCATTTGGTCCTAATAAACCATAAACACTTCCTTTAGGTATATGGATAGAAACATCATTCAATGCTCTAAAATCTCCATAATTTTTTACTATATTATTGATTTCTAATAAATTACTCATTGACTTCGCTCTATTTTTTTAAGATATTAAGGAACACAAATCTACATATTTTCTACTTATTAGTACAACAAGCACTTATTATGTTACATCGATCTCTTAATTATTTTTAAAATTGTGTTAAAATTCAAAAAAACGATAGCTTCAGAAGAACTACCACTGATTTTAAAAAATTCCTTTCTTCTTTTATTTCTATCTTTTTTGCACCAACTTTATAGTTTAAACAGTATCAACTCATTTTGTCTATAGAGAAAAAGACCACAAAATATTAAAAAACAGCTGTCTTCCATCTTATTTATTCGACATCTAATTATATTTTCTGTTAAAATTTATTATGCGTGCATAACTTTTTCCAAATTTACTATGCACGCATAATAAATTTTTATATCTTTGACAAAATGGATAAAAATAAATCAATCGACCATCAACTAAGAGCAACTTGGCAAGCAGTGGCAAAAATGTATAACGAGCAAGCTGCTAATTATAGCAGCACAATGGCAATGGCATTTGTTTTATTAACCATTGATAAAGAAAACGGGACACCCTCTACTTCATTGGGTCCTTTAATGGGAATGGAACCTACAAGTCTTTCTAGAATTTTAAAATCTATGGAAGTTAAAGGTGCTATTTCTAGAGAAAAAAACCCAGATGATGGTCGAAGTGTAATTATTAAACTTACGGATTATGGCCTAGAAATGCGCAAGTTTTCTAAAAGTCATGTCTATCAATTTAACGATGTAATTAGAGAATATGTCACAGAGCAAGAGCTAGAAAGTTTCTTTAAAGTAACCTCCACTATCAATAAATTAATTGCAGAAAAAAAGATTTACGATGTTGATAAACAAGTTAAATAAGAAATATAACAAACAATAATAAAATGACAAGAAGAATTAAAAAAGTAGCGATTATAGGATCTGGCATCATGGGCTCTGGTATTGCATGTCACTTTGCAAATATTGGTGTTGAAGTTCTTTTATTGGACATTGTTCCAAGAGAATTAAATGCCAAAGAAAAGGCACAAGGACTTACGTTAGAGGATAAAATAGTTCGTAATCGTTTGGTAAACGATGCTTTAACTACTTCTTTAAAATCAAAACCCTCTCCTATTTATAGTCAAAAATTTGCAAGTAGAATTACCACTGGTAATTTAGATGACGATATTGCAAAAATTGCCCATGTAGATTGGATTATGGAAGTTGTCGTTGAACGATTAGATATTAAAAAAATCGTTTTTGAAAAATTAGAAAAATACAGAACTCCAGGAACTTTAATAACTTCTAATACTTCTGGAATTCCTATTAAGTTTATGAACGAAGGAAGAAGTAAAGATTTCCAAAGTCATTTTGCGGTTACTCACTTTTTTAATCCACCAAGATATTTAAAACTTTTTGAAGTGGTTCCGGGACCAAATTGTAAGCAAGAAGTTACCGATTTCTTAATGATGTATGGTGATAAATTTTTAGGTAAAACTTCTGTTTTAGCAAAAGATACGCCAGCATTTATTGGAAATAGAATTGGGATTTTTGGCATTATGAGTTTGTTTCATGTTGTAAAAGAAATGAACTTAACTATTGAAGAAGTTGATAAATTAACTGGACCCGTTATTGGTCGTCCAAAATCTGCCACTTTTAGAACGATTGATGTTGTTGGTTTAGATACATTAGTGCACACTGCAAATGGAGTAAAAGACAATTGTCCTGAAGATGAGATGATAGACCAATTTGTAATTCCTGATTTTGTAAACAAAATGATGGAAAATAAATGGTTAGGAAGTAAAACCAAACAAGGTTTTTATAAAATGACCAAAGATGCGAATGGTAAAAGAAATATTTTATCATTAGATTTAAATACTTTAGAATATCGAGAAAAAAAATCTGCAAAATTCGCAACTTTAGAACTTACGAAAAAGATTGATAATGTTGTTGATCGCTTTAAAATTTTAGTCGCAGGGAAAGACAAGGCTGGTGAATTCTACAGAAAGAGCTTTGCCGCAATGTTTGCCTATGTTCAAAATAGAATTCCAGAAATCTCTGATGAATTATACAGAATAGATGATGGTTTAAGAGCTGGTTTTGGCTGGGAACATGGACCTTTCCAAATTTGGGATGCCGTTGGTGTTGAAAAAGGTGTAGAAATTATGAAGGCTGAAGGGAAAGAACCAGCAGCTTGGGTTACAGAAATGATAGCGAATGGACAAACATCTTTCTATTCTATAAAAGAGGGTGCTACTCATTATTACGACATTCCTGCAAAAGCACACCTTAAAAAACCAGGTCAAGATTCTTTTATCATTTTAGATAATATTAGAAAATCAAACGAAGTTTGGAAAAACTCTGGCGCTGTAATTGAAGATTTAGGTGATGGGATTTTAAACTTAGAGTTCCAATCTAAAATGAATACGATTGGTGGTGATGTTTTAGCTGCCGTTAATAAAGCAATTTGTTTGGCTGAAAAAAATTACCAAGGATTAATTATTGGTAATCAAGCAGCAAACTTTTCTGTTGGTGCAAATATTGGAATGATTTTTATGATGGCGGCAGAGCAAGAATATGATGAGTTAAATATGGCTATCAAATATTTCCAAGATACCATGATGCGCATGCGTTATTCTGCAATTCCCACTATTTCTGCTCCTCACGGAATGGCCTTAGGTGGTGGATGTGAAATTTCATTGCATGCAGACAAGGTAGTTGCTGCGGCAGAAACCTATATGGGATTAGTCGAATTTGGAGTTGGTGTAATTCCAGGTGGCGGTGGTTCTAAAGAAATGGCGCTAAGAGCATCAGATATCTTTAGTAAAGGAGATGTTCAATTAAATGTTTTACAAGAGCATTTTTTAACAATTGGTATGGCAAAAGTAGCAACTTCTGCTTACGAAGCGTTTGATTTAGGTTTATTGCAAAAAGGAAAAGATGTCGTTGTGGTAAACAAAGACCGTCAAATTGCACAAGCAAAAAAACACGCAATACTGATGGCAGAAGCTGGTTACACACAACCTGTTAAGCGTAATGATGTTTTAGTTTTGGGGAAACAAGCTTTAGGAATGTTTTTAGTAGGAACTGACTCTATGCAAGACAGTAAATACATTTCTGCCCATGATCAAAAGATTGCAAATAAACTAGCATATGTAATGGCTGGAGGAGATTTATCTGAACCGACAAAGGTTTCTGAACAATATCTTTTGGATCTAGAAAGAGAAGCTTTTTTAAGTTTATGTACAGAACGTAAAACTTTAGAAAGAATTCAGCACATGTTAAAAACAGGTAAACCATTACGAAACTAAAAAGTACTTGGCTATTGACCTTTAGTAATTTGCTATCGGTAATTAATATATAAATAGAATGCTAAAAGCCAAAAGCTATTAGCTAAAAGCTAAAAAAAAATGAAAACAGCATATATAGTAAAAGCATATAGAACAGCAGTTGGCAAAGCACCAAAAGGATTGTTCAGATTTAAGAGAGCTGATGAGTTAGCGGCAGAAACCATTCAGTATATGATGAAGGAATTGCCAGATTTTGATAAAAAGAGAATTGATGATGTTATTGTAGGAAATGCAATGCCAGAAGGTGCTCAAGGATTAAATATGGCAAGATTAATCTCTTTAATGGGATTGGATATTGTTGATGTCCCTGGAGTAACTGTAAATCGTTTTTGCTCTTCAGGATTAGAAACGATCGGTATGGCAGTTGCTAAAATTCAATCTGGAATGGCAGATTGTATTATTGCAGGTGGTGCAGAAAGCATGAGTTCTGTTCCTATGACAGGTTTTAAACCAGAATTAAATTATGATACAGTTGCTGCTGGTCATGAAGAATATTATTGGGGAATGGGTAATACTGCAGAAGCGGTTGCCAATGAATTTAAAATTTCAAGAGCGGATCAAGATGAATTTGCTTTAAACTCTCATTTGAAAGCTTTAAAAGCACAAGAAGAAGGTCGCTTTCAATCTCAAATTGTTCCTATTAATGTTTCACAAACTTATGTTGATGCGAATGGAAAAAAAGCAACAAAATCTTATACAGTAGGCAAAGATGAAGGTCCACGTGTAGGTTCTAATCTTGCAGGTTTATCAAGATTACGTCCTGTTTTTGCAGCAAACGGAAGTGTAACTGCTGGTAATTCATCACAAATGAGTGATGGTGCTGCTTTTGTTATGGTCATGGGGGAAGACATGGTAAAAGAATTAAATCTTGAACCCATTGCAAGAATGGTTAGTTATGCCGCTGCTGGTGTTCCTCCTAGAATTATGGGAATTGGACCTGTTGCTGCAATTCCAAAGGCTTTAAAACAAGCAGGTTTGCAACAAAATGATATTAATTTAATTGAATTAAATGAAGCTTTTGCTTCTCAATCATTAGCAGTTATTCGTGAATTAGGATTGAATCCTGAACTTATCAATGTAAATGGTGGCGCAATTGCTTTAGGGCATCCGTTAGGCTGTACAGGAGCAAAGTTATCAGTTCAGTTATTTGATGAACTGCGCAAGCTAGAAATGAAAAATAAATACGGAATGGTTACCATGTGTGTTGGAACAGGTCAAGGTGCTGCCGGTATTTTCGAATTTTTAAACTAATAAACATATTTTATAAAACACATCATGGAAACAGTAGGAAACGACATTTTAAGAGGCGGTCAGTTTTTGGTAAAAGAAACCAAATGCGAAGATATATTTACTCCTGAAGATTTTTCAGAAGAGCAAATAATGATGAAAGACGCTGTGAAAGAATTTACAGAACGTGAAATTATTGCACATAGAGATCGTTTTGAAGCCAAAGATTACGCTTTAACAGAAGAGGTAATGAAAAAAGCGGGCGAACTTGGCTTTCTAGGCGTTGCTGTTCCTGAAGAATATGGAGGAATGGGAATGGGTTTTGTTTCTACAATGATTACTTGCGAGTATATTTCTAGTGGAAATGGTTCTTTAAGTACCGCTTTTGGAGCACACACAGGAATTGGAACGATGCCAATTACTTTATACGGTACAGAAGCGCAAAAACAAAAATATGTACCAAGATTAGCCACTGGCGAATGGATGGGTGCATATTGTTTAACAGAACCTGGAGCTGGTTCTGATGCAAATTCAGGAAAAACTACAGCAACACTATCTGCTGCTGGAACAACCTACAAAATTAACGGACAAAAAATGTGGATCTCAAATGCAGGCTTCTGTAATTTAATGATTGTTTTTGCTCGTATTGAAAATGATAAAAACATTACTGGATTCATCGTTGAATATGATGCTACAAATGCTAACGGTATTTCGATGGGTGAAGAAGAGCACAAATTAGGAATTCGCGCTTCATCAACGAGGCAAGTATTTTTTAATGATACGATAGTTTCTGCAGATAATATGTTATCGGTCAGAGGCGGTGGATTTAAAATTGCTGTAAATGCGTTAAATGTTGGTCGTATTAAATTAGCTGCCGCCTGTTTAGACTCTCAAAGAAGAATTTTAGATACTGCTTTGCAATATGCAACTGAACGTAAACAATTTAAAACGCCGATTGCAGATTTTGGTGCTATTAAAGCAAAATTAGCAGAAATGGCAACGAACACCTACGCAGGTGAATCTGCAAGTTATAGAGCTGCCAAAAATATTGAAGATAGAATTGAAATGAGAATAGCTGCTGGAAATTCGCATCAAGATGCTGAATTAAAAGGGGTTGAAGAATATGCAATTGAATGTTCCATCTTAAAAGTAACAGTTTCTGAAGATGTACAAGCCTGTGCAGATGAAGGTATACAAATTTTTGGAGGAATGGGTTTCTCGGAAGAAACACCTATGGAAGCCGCTTGGAGAGATGCAAGAATTGCTCGTATTTATGAAGGAACTAACGAAATTAACAGAATGCTTTCTGTAGGTATGTTAGTTAAAAAAGCCATGAAAGGTCAGGTAGACTTATTAGGTCCTGCAACTGACGTTGGCAATGAGCTATTAGGAATCCCTTCTTTTGATGTGCCAGATTATTCTGAATTATTTGCAGAAGAAAAGGAAATAATTTCTAAATTGAAAAAAGTATTTTTAATGGTTGCGGGCTCTGCAATTCAAAAATATGGACCAGATTTAGATCAACACCAACAATTACTTATGGCTGCAGCTAATATTTTAAATGAAGTTTACATGGCTGAATCTACAATATTAAGAGCAGAGAAAAATGCAAAACGTTTTGGAGAAGATGCACAAGAAGGACAAATTGCAATGGCAAGATTATACTTGTACAATGCCGTAGATATTGTTATTAAAAACGGCAAAGAAGGTATTATTTCCTTTGCTGAAGGTGATGAGCAGCGCATGTTGTTGATGGGCTTAAAGCGTTTTACCAAATATACAAACTACCCAAATGTTGTTGGTCTTCGTAATTTAATTGCAGAAAAATTAAAAGCTGAAAACAAATATTGCTTTTAAAATCATATTTAAAAAAATGTAAAGCGAAAAAAGTTTTAAAATTTGTTTGTGTAAAAAAGACCATTTTAATCGATGGTCTTTTAGTATATTAGCCAGAAATCCCCCACTTCATAAATAAAAATTTTACAATGAAACTAAATTTATTTTCTGTTGTGGCTTTCTTAATTCTTTTAGGGAGTTGTACTCCACACAAACCAATTGAAATTGATAGCAAAAAATTATTAGAAATGATTCAGATTCTTTCTGATGATACTCTTGAAGGACGAGCTTTTTCTACACCAGGAAATCAGAAAACTCAAATTATTATTCTTGATAAATTTACTAAACTTGAGTTGAAAACCGTTACTGGAAATAATTTATTTCAAGAATTTTCGCATACTTTTGAAGGTAAAAATAGGCAAGAAGTATTTCCTATAGAAAAACCTAAAGAAGATTTTTCTAATGTCTCTGATACCATTGCAAATGGAGCAAATATTATTGGAATGTTAAAAGGAAAAACTAATAAAAGTATAGTAATTAGTGCTCATTACGATCATTTAGGAATTCGAAATGGCACTATTTATAATGGCGCAGATGATAATGCCTCTGGAACTGCAGCATTATTTACAATAGCCGAATACTTTAAAAACAAACCGACAAATCATAATTTAATTTTTGCCGCTTTAGATGCAGAAGAAATTGGCTCTTTAGGTGCTGAATACTTCTTAAAAGACTACTCCAATAAATCAAATATTAAACTAAATATTAATTTAGATATGATTGCTCATAGTGATTATGACCCTGAATTATTTGCTTGTGGTCTCTATTATTACCCGAATTTAAGAAGGCCACTAGAAAAAATAAAATCAGATAAAATAAATTTACTATTTGGTCATGATGACCCTGAAAGTCAAGAACAATCTGACTGGACTTTTTCTTCTGATCACCGAGTTTTTCATAGGGCTAAAATACCATTCATCTATTTTGGTGTAGAAGATCACAAAGATTATCACAGATCGACAGATACTTACGGTTCCATAAATACTGAATTTTATATAGAAGCCGTTAAAGTTATTATTCAGGCTGTAGAAAATCTCGATGAATATTTAACTGACTAAAAATTAAAAAAAAAGGTTATAAATCTGTAGTGTCTTTTTTTTAGGTAAATTCAATTATCATTTCAAAAATCACTCTTTAAATAGTAATTTATTTAAAAGTAAATCAAATTTAAAATAGCTAATCTCTTTTTTATCAATACTTTTGCACGCAATTTGAAATCAAAGAAATGAAACGTATAAAAGAATATAAAAAACTTTTTAAAGTAGAAGGTCAAATCAACCTAAAAGAATTAAAAACTACTTACAGAAGCTTAGTTAAAGAGTGGCATCCTGATAAATTTCTAGACGAAGAAAAAAAAGCTGAAGCAGAAGAAGTTAGTACTAGAATTATAGATGGATATCATTTTTTAGTGAGTATTGCTCCAGAAACAAAAGAAGCAAATTTAAACACCTACAAAACCACTATAACCGAATTTAAAGTTTCAGACTGGCATCACAAAAGTATGCAGTTAGAAGTTACTTTTACAGACGGAAATACATACGAATATTTTGGTGTTAGTAAAATACTTTTCGGGAAATTTGTAAACTCAAAATCAATGAATAACTTCGGAAAAAGAAATATTTTCAATTCATTCTTATACAGAAAATCGAAAAAAGCTTCGGTAATGGCTTAACGATATTTTATTTGATACTACAGGTTCAAAAAAGAGACTATTTTATAAGTACTCTCTTTTTTTAGTTTTATAGCTTTAAACTATTCTTATTTATTGTAGTTTAGTACAAAGTTAATAAAGAAACTAATCATGCATATATACCCAACTATTATGCTCAGTTTTTTGCTCCTTTCCTGCATAAAACCTGAACAACAAAAAGAAATAAAACCTAAAACATCTTTTAAAAAAATTGAAAAAAGCTCAAAATTTAATACCTATTGGTATGCAGGAAAAGCAGAAATAACTTCCTACACACTCACCCAAGTCAGATATGGTGAAATTCATCAGGGATTGGCCGTAAATATTTTTGTAACAGAGGATTTTTTGCCAAATAAACAGGTAAAAGCAGATTATCTGGATAAAAATAATATTCCTGTTTTAAAGCTTAATAGTACAAAAAATTATACAACAGGAATTTATCCTTATTCCTTAATGACGAGTACCTTTTCTCCTATTAGCATTAATAATAAAGCTATTAAAATTTCTTTTTCCGCACAAGAATGGTGTGGAAATACTTTTGTTCAGTTGAATAATAAAGCAAATTTTCAAATTGACTTTTATTCTTATTTTGAAAGTAATTATGACAAGAAAATTTCTTTAAAAAAGAATATTTTAGAAAATGAATTATGGAATATCATTAGAATTTCTCCAACAGCATTGCCAATAGGAGAATTACAAATAATTCCTTCTTTTGAGTATTTAGGTTTGAATCATAAAAAAGTTCAAGCTTATGAAGCAACTACTAGTTTAAAAGAAAAAGGAAATTTTCAGTTTTACTCAATTAACTATCCAATATTAAAAAGAACGCTTACCATAAAAGTTAGCAAAAATTTTCCTTATACAATTGAATCTTGGGAAGAAACCTTTTCTAGTCGAGGAAAATTACTCACAACAAAAGCTGAAAAAATTAAAACGATACAATCTGCCTATTGGAATAAAAATGGAGTTGCTGATGTTCGTGAACGTAAAGCGTTAGGATTGGACTAAAAAAAAGATTTCATTTCTGAAATCTCTTTTTTTAGTGACACATGTAGCTTTCTTGCTATTCCAAAGCCCCTAGATAACGTTCAGCATCTAAAGCAGCCATACAACCAGTGCCAGCAGCTGTTACAGCCTGCCTATACTCTTTATCTTGTATATCTCCAGAAGCAAAAACTCCTGGCATATTTGTTTTTGTTGTTTTTCCTTTAGTGATTAAATATCCTGTTTCATCCATATCTAAAACACCTTTAAATAAGTCTGAATTTGGTGTATGACCAATCGCTATAAAAACTCCCATCACAGGAATATCTAATGTTTCTTTTGTTTTATTATTGATTGCTCTGACTCCTTCCACCACATTAGAACCTAAAACTTCGTCAATTTCTGTGTTATATAACACCTCAATATTTTGAGTTTTAGTAACTCGATGTTGCATGGCTTTAGAAGCTTTCATGTAATCTTTACGAACTAAAACAGTTACTTTTTTACAAATATTAGCTAAATACGTAGCTTCTTCAGCCGCCGTATCTCCTGCTCCAACAACCACAACATCTTGACCTTTATAGAAAAAACCGTCACAAGTTGCACAAGCAGAAACACCTCCACCAATCAAACGTTGTTCACTTTCTATTCCTAAATATTTAGCTGTTGCCCCTGTAGAAATAATGATAGTTTCCGCTTCAATATGTTTATCTTCATCTACAATTACTTTATGAATTCCGCCAACTTGATCGCTTAATTCCACGCTGGTCACCATTCCAAAACGGACATCTGTGCCAAACCGTTCCGCTTGCTTTTTAAGATCCTCCATCATCGCTGGCCCGTCTGTACCTTCTGCATAACCAGGAAAATTATCAACTTCTGTAGTGGTTGTTAATTGACCTCCCATTTGCATTCCTGTATACATTATTGGTTTCATATCTGCTCTTGCCGCATAAATTGCCGCTGTATATCCTGCTGGTCCTGAACCTATAATTAGACACTTTATTTTTTCTATATTTTCTGACATAATCTGCTTTCAATTGAACAACAAATCTAATTTTTTAGATTTATCTACACTATTTTTTCGAATGAATAATTACAATAGATTGATAATAAAAATTTATAGATTGTTTTGGAATAAAAGTTTAGTTTGGCTCTATGTCAAATAGCGTGGATAAAATTGATATTCAGTTTAACAATTATAGCTTTTGTAATCTTATAAATACAGTTGATTCGCTTTAAACACTTTACATTGTTGTTTGTTGAAAAACACACAACCAATTACAAACAACATAGAGCCTTTAGTTTTTAGAAATAGCCTCTACCTCTTCGATGGTAATCCTATTAAAATTCTTATTCCAACAAGAATTTGTTATACAATTCATAACATCTGTAATTTCATCCGCCTTCAATCCTAATCTAGAAATCCTTGTTTTGTAAGAAATTACGTTTACAGTAATTTCACCACTTAATCCATATTTAATGGCTCTGATACTAGCTTCTCTTTTTTGCATTAAATAGTTAGATTACGCCAAAGGCGGATATATTTTAGGCTTACCCTTACCATTTGGGAAATAACAAGACATACACATATCTGTATAAATTTCTTTTCCGTTTTTTATACTTGCTGCTAATTTTAAGTCTTGCTGTATTACAATATAATTTTCTGATTTACCTGTAAAGGAGGAAATTATTAACCCAAAAAATAAGAAAAGCAGAATTTTTCTCATATTATTCACAATGATTTTAATAATTCCAAAACCTTCTATTCCCGAATACATATGTCCATCATTTCCCTGTTTTATAGAGCGAACTCTCCCTAAACCTTCTACTATTTTTTCTTCTTCAACTACCTTTCTGTTTTCTAAAGTACAATTAGAAATGTATTGAAACTTCAGAGGACCTAATAATAAATTTCCTTTCTAGTTTGGATAAATATCAGGATTCACAAGAGCCATTCCACTTGGCGCAATAATTTGGTATCCAGTAATGCAAGGGTTGCTCCATTTCTTCTTTCTCGGTAATTTCTGTAAATTTTAATCCAGAATAATTTAAGCCATAACTAATTACAGGTCAACCATAATCTTTTCCTTTTTTTTGAGCAAAAACAATAGATGACAAAATAAAAACAAGAAGAGAAGAGTAACTGAAAAATCACATTTATAAAACAGTTTAAATTCGTAAAACTACACTACAATATATAAATATTATGTTATATTTGCACTCCTTAAATGAGCAATCATTTTCGGGGTGTAGCGTAGCCCGGTCATCGCGCCTCGTTTGGGACGAGGAGGTCGCAGGTTCGAATCCTGCCACCCCGACAAAAAACAATATCAAACAGAATTAAAACCTTGTAAGTCCCAAAACTTACAAGGTTTTATGTTTTATAAACCATCATAACAATTGATATAATATGCTTTAACTTGGGGCGCAATTCAAAGATCAACTAGTATTTTAAGGTGATTATAATAATTAAGTAAATAACGTAGATACTTTATAAAAATTTACACACTTATTACACAAAAGCATTTTGATTAATTTCAAGATGCTTTTTTTTACTGCTATCTCGAGTTGAAATCTACAAATTAAGACCGACACGAAACATCGCTGTTCTTGATAAAAAAAGAGCATTTCTAACAGAAAACTAAAAAGTAACAACCCAAGACTCCATTTAGTTTTTAACTGTTACTATATGTATAATTTACCTAAAGTATACCTGAAACCAAAATAAGGTATAATATAAGTTCAGCTAACAAGATATTCTGAAATTGTAGAAGAATACATCCCAATCATTAAACTAGTTTTATTTTTTTTATAACCTAAAGCAAATTCCCTGGTTGATATTTAGCATCCATAGAACTTAATATGCTAAACAATGGGTTTCCATTATTGTCAAAAAAAGATCGTTTAGAGACAAACTCTTTATCCCTACTAAAAAAAGAAATATCAATTCTAGCAAATATTTCTGAATTTTTAAAAATTTTGACATGATAATCCATGTAATAGTGATAATCAAAAATTAAATCATTATTTACAGGACGAACACCAAAATTATCTAAAATCTCATCTAATGACTCTTTAATTAAATTATATCTAGCAGATTGAGAAAAACTTATTGCTAAATTTTTATTTATAAAAAAATCCAAAGAATAAGAAACAGCCATGCCTGCACTTTGAACATCACTATTTGATGCCATATCAAATCTTGAGTTCTAAACTGTATTTTTAGATCTAAATGGTAAGGGTCTTAATTCAGTACCCGAAGAAAAAATTAATTTTCCTTTTCTTTGATCTATTTCGTAGGAGTTTTGAGAAAAAGTAGCAGCTGCTAAAATGCAAAAAATAGTTAAAATGCCATTTTACTTTACCTATTAATGTTCTTTTTTAAACCAATAATATTGATAGCGCAAGTAATAGTAAAAATTGGAGGTTCTTTTTCAAAAATTAAATTATAATTCAATCACTAGTTTTTTTTAAGGCACAGAATAAGACTTTTAGATTCCAAGTAACCCAATTTAACCATATAATTCCCTGATAAATCATTTCTTATTCGCTCACTTATTAGTGACAAAATTACAGTAACAAAAGATAGGTAACTTGTTTTTAATTTCAATTAATTATAAAATAATTCAATTTATTTACACGACCCTATAAAATTAAATTCGTGTAAGAATTTGCTAGAAACTAGCATTAAATGATAAAAAAGATTATTTCAAGAAAAAACAATAGTCACCAAAAATATTTTACATTTGTAACTTACTTTTCTTATCACAAAGATGGTGAAAAACGCGCAATAATAATATAATAAACTAACTATGGCTTGGTTTAAACGAACTGATAAAGGAATACAAACTGCAACAGAGGATAAGAAAGATACACCAAAAGGTCTTTGGTATAAAACTCCTAGCGGTAAAATTATAGATACTGAAGAACTAAAAAAGAACTTGTATGTTAGTCCAGAAGATGGATATCACGTAAGAATTGGAAGTAAAGAGTATTTTGAGTTATTTTTTGATGATAATAAATTTGAAGAATTAAATGAGACATTAACCTCCAAAGATCCTTTAAAATTTGAAGACACAAAAAAATATCCAGATAGATTAAAAGCTGCTCAAGAAAAAACAAAATTAAAAGATGCGGTTAGAACGGCAGTTGGAAAATCTTTAGGGAAAGATATTGTAATTGCAGCAATGGATTTTGCATTTATTGGCGGTTCTATGGGCTCTGTAGTAGGTGAAAAAATTGCACGTGCAATCAACTACTCAATAGATCATAAAATTCCGTTTTTAATGATTTCTAAATCTGGAGGAGCAAGAATGATGGAAGCATCACTTTCTTTGATGCAATTGGTAAAAACATCCGCAAAATTAGCACAATTAGCAGAAGTTAAAATTCCATACATCTCTTTATGTACAGATCCAACAACAGGAGGTACAACTGCTTCTTATGCCATGTTGGGTGATATTAATATTGCAGAACCAAACGCATTAATTGCCTTTGCCGGACCAAGAGTTGTAAAAGATACTACAGGAAAAGAATTGCCAGAAGGTTTTCAAAAATCTGAATTTGTTTTAGAGCATGGCTTTTTAGATGCTATTTACGAGAGAAAAGACTTAAAAAAACAAGTAAATTTGTATATCGATTTAATACAGAATATACCTGTTAGAACAGAAATAAAAATATAAAGACCCTAAGCTTTTAAACTTATTATAAACCAACAAAAGAAATAATTTTGTTGGTTTTGTTTTTAAAAAATAATGGTATATTTGCACCTTCAATGAATACATCATTGATATACATAAAAATCATTTAAATAATATTGGCATGTACTTAACTAAAGAAGCAAAAGAAAGTTTATTCGAAAAACACGGTAAAGGTAAAAACGATACTGGTTCTTCAGAAGGACAAATTGCGTTATTTACGCACAGAATTAACCACTTAACAGAGCATCTAAAAAGAAATCGTAAAGATTATAACACAGAGCGCTCACTAGTAATGATGGTAGGTAAACGTAGAAGTTTACTAGATTACCTAAAGAAAACCGAAATCAATAGATATCGTGAGATTATTAAAGAATTAGGAATTAGAAAATAATTCTTATAAAAAAGAGGAGCTATAAACGTGCCTCTTTTTTTATGCATAAAAGTTAAAAACTGATACTAACATCATCAGCCAACATATAAAAAGTCAGAATTACCAACAATAATCCTGTATTTCCATTGCAACAGCAGAAAACACCACAACAACAAACAAATTAAAAATTTAGAATTAAAATTATGATTCCAAAAGTATTTAGAGAGGTTATAGACCTTGGCGATGGTAGAGAAATTTCTATCGAAACCGGAAAATTAGCAAAACAAGCTCATGGTAGTGTTGTTGTGCAATCAGGAAAATGTATGATGTTGTGTACAGTGGTTTCCAATTACGAACAAAAAGATCTTGGTTTTCTACCCTTAACAGTAGATTATAGAGAAAAATTTGCTGCCGCAGGACGTTATCCAGGTGGTTTCTTTAAAAGAGAAGCAAGACCAAGTGACGGTGAAGTATTAACAATGCGTCTAGTAGACCGAGTTTTGCGTCCGTTATTCCCAAAAGCTTATACGGCAGAAACGCAGGTAATGATTCAGTTAATGTCTCATGACGAAAACGTGATGCCAGATGCAATGGCAGGTTTAGCCGCATCAGCAGCGATTCAATTATCAGATTTCCCATTCGAATGCGCAATCTCTGAAGCAAGAGTGGGTCGTATAAACGGTGAATTTGTGATCAACCCAACACGAGCTCAATTAGCAGAATCTGATCTCGATATGATGATTGGAGCTTCTGCTGACTCTGTAATGATGGTTGAAGGTGAAATGGATGAAATTTCTGAAGAAGAAATGGCAGACGCAATTAAGTTTGCACACGAAGCTATTAAAGTTCAATGTGCTGCTCAAATAAGATTGGCAGAAGCATTCGGAAAGAAAGAAGTTCGTGAATATGAAGGTGCAAGAGAAGATAAAGAGTTAGAGAAAAAGGTGCATGATATGGCATACGATAAAGTATATGCTATTGCTGAAGC
>JAWUYT010000024.1:0-88813 GCA_034110665.1 Polaribacter sp. | reverse complement strand
TTTCTATTCCTTTCAAACAATATCTGTGAAGGACTTCTGCGAATTTTTTCTATTTTATTTTTACCAGTATAATAAATAGAAATTTTATCATCATCACCACAAAACCCTTTTATAAAAAGTTCTGGGATATAATGATGTTTTTTGGATAATTTCATTTATTAAAAATTAAGATTTTGTATTCAACTCTAATTGCTACCAGGGTATTTGTGCATAGTTTAGTTCCGCGGTTAAGCAACTAATTTAGTAAATAATTACCGTCCAAGAAAGTCCGCGAGAACCTTCGTAGGTAAACTTTTACCAGCAATTTTTTTTATACGGTGTTACCAAACGTATTTTAATTAATTTGTTTCATTATTTTACATCCTAAATCAAACCAACTTATTGATTCTTTTTGAGGGAAAACAACTTCTCCGTTGTAGCCTTCTCCTTTTATTCCAATTTTACAATTTTCGGGAATATTTTTTCCAAATTCTTTTTCCGCAACTTGAAATAAGTCAACTCGATAGTCATTTAGCAAATGAAAAGCTGCAGATAAAGCCGTTCCACGAGGGTCTTCATTTTCGTCCGCCAAATATTTTAACAGAGCGTGTTCCTCAAAAAGAGACCTTTGGTCCGTTACTCCGTCAAAGTCCTCTTCATCATCAAATTCGTTTTCTACAATGTCAGACGGCATTCTTGGAATTTCATATAATTCAGAAAGTCTCTCGAATGCGATTTCAGCCTTTTCAGTCAGAGTTTTGTTAGTCGATTCTATTTCAATAATTAGGTCATTGAGCTTTTTATCTGAATTTATCCAATTTTCTACTGGGTTCTGTTCCATATGTTTGCCAACTTGTTTATATGATTACCTTTTATCTGCATTTTGTTCCTTATCGGCAGGATATACAGAAGTTTAGTGTCTTTACATCTCACTTATTTTTTATAAAAATAAGGGATTAAAACAAATCATTAAACTGATTTTTACTCTTTTTTAAACTTGTATGTGTTACATGGGTTTGAATTATGGCAGTTTTTGGGCTACTATGATCCAAAAATTTCTCGAGTAGATGCTTTATGGATAGCTGCTAAACTGGGATTATCAGGTATTGAAATTATCGATTAACCAGCAATAAATGAGGGCCTTTGACAACTAGATACCTACTCCAGTTTTCAATAATACTAAAATCTTGAGCCTCACATTGGCAATTTTAAAATGAATTACCGATACAACTATGATCATATCCTTTTACAAAGATGGTATCAGGGCAATTAGCAAATGGATCATCAAACAAATAAACTTGGCTATGACCATTTATTCAATTTCAGCGAAAACACCAAGAAAGAAGGTTAGAAAATTCTTTTAGACTAGCACATTTAATCTTACCTCTGATTTTATGAGTGTAAAAGGCGGGCATGATTTATTAAGAAAATTATCAAAATGTACCTTGATTTAAATTACAGCGCAAAGTTCACAAAGCACAGCATCTTTTTTAATATAAAAACTATAAAGTAGGTAGTGCGTAAGCAAATAAAAAAAGCCTCTGTAATGCTAGTGTTTACAGAGGCTATTTAATAATTTTAAAACTGTAACTTACGTTATTCTTTAATTACAGTATCTTTAATTTCTAAAACTTCAAGATCAAAAATAAGGTCTTTACCTGCTAAAGGATGATTACCATCAATTACAATAGTAGCTTCTTTTACCTCAACCACTAATAAATTCATTTCTCTGCCGTCTGGTGTTTTCGACACTAATCCCATACCAACTTCTGGAGTCATATCTTGTGGAAGTTCGCTTTTTTGAACCTCTTGTATTAATGCATCATTGATTGCGCCGTATCCATCCTCTTTAGCAATTGTGATGGTTTTTTTTTCTTTTAGCTTCATATCAATTAGCCCTGCCTCAAATCCAGGTATTACCTGTCCTAAACCTAAAGTCAATTCTATCGGTTCTTTACCTTCAGAACTGTCAAAAACACTTCCATCAGACAATTTACCTGTGTAATTCACTTTCACTGTGTTGCTCTCTTTTACTTGAATCATACTATCTATATTTAATCTCAAAAAATATTGTTTACATAAGTCTTACGCAATAAATATTCTTTATTTAAACTTAAAGTAATTATAGCAGCGAAAATCAAGCCATAAAACAAAATATGGGCTATGAAAACTTACAAACTTCTAAATCCATCGGTTTAAAATGTAAAAAACACGCTATAAACCGCTCATAGCAGTCAAGAATAATTTTAGTGTTTCGTTAAAAGAATCTCATAATAAATATAGGAGTCCGCAGATATGTCAGTTAAAATCAACGTTTATTAAATAATTTGGCAACAACGGTCATAATAAAAGATTGTTTTAAAGCTATTTACTACACTTATTTATGTTTGTTAAGAGATTCTTAGTTTTAGTTCCCTCTAAATGACAAGCTGAATGTAATTGTCATTCAGAACTAGGCACAAGGTGAAGAATCTATATCACAACATGTTATTAGCCAATACAAAGATTCTTCGGTCATGCTTAACTCTGAATGCAATGTCTACCTTGAAGCTTATAAATTTTATATTTGACTTATGGTAAAAAAGTATGACAATGAAATTAAGGTTATGATCGTAGAACTATTAAATTCATATGTTAAGACCAAGCAAGTAGATGATTGAGGATTATGGTTTAAGTCTTAATATGATTGGACGTTGGAAACGCGAATCCAAGTTGAAATCTGGATATTTTTTAAAAAAGAAGGATATATCTCTTAAAGTTCAAGAAATTAAAGCACTAAATAAAGAATTAAAGAAGTTAACAATGGAATGTGATATCTTAAAAGGCGGTGAACACCTTTTCCAAGAGCGACTTATAAGATATCAATTTATTTGAGGTAATATATCCAGTTAAAAAGATGTATTCCTCTATGAAAGTTTTTTTAGGAAAATTAAATACGAATGGCTATTTAAATTCAAATTTATATCCTAAAAACAATTAAAAGTCTATTGAAGAATATTCTCAATGGTATAATACAGAAAAATTACAGTCTAGTTCAGGATATCTCTCAACTCTAAAAATGGGAATGAATTTGAGAGGAATTATTAAAAAATAGCTTCATAAAATACTCACAAATCTACAAGTTGATTTAGGGCTTTAAATTAGCTTTAGTAAATCATCATGAATAAACTCATAGCCTAAAACTCGCTGTACTTTTTTAGAACTAATAATTTTCCATTCATATACTTCATTCTCCTCAAATTGAGGAAGCTCAAACCCCATGCTTAATTTAGCAATGGTATAAAACTCTCTTCTTGTAGGATGATGATTGGAACAAGCATTAAAAATTTCATTCCAACAATTTTGAGTAATAACTTCATGTATAATTTCAATGCAATCTTCTTGATGAATCATATTTACAAATCCCCTTGGTTGTATAATTTTACGCCCATTTTTAAACCAATTTGCAGGATGTCTTTCTCCTCCAAATAAGCCAGAAAAACGAATAATTGTAGTTTCAAAAAAAGTATTTTCTTTCAATAGATTTTCGATTTCTGTTAACGGAATTGCTAAAACAGCGTCTTCTTCTGTCATTATTTTATTCATCATTTTATAGACAGAAGTTGAACTGATGAAAATTACTTTTTGAATTTCTGAATCCTGAATTTGAGCAATTAAGCGCTCAAATCCGTCAATATCTTTAGAGGTAATTGCAATAATCAAAATATCAGCATCTAAAAAAACTTCGTACTCCTCAAAGTCTGTAATATCAACCATAAAAGATTCAATACCATGTGATTTTAAATCAGCTAATTTATCTTCTGTCGTTGTAGAACCTTTCACCTTAAAACCATCCTCTAACAAAGAAACTGCCAAGGGTTTTCCTAACCAACCACAACCTAAAATACTAACTTTATTCATACACTAAAATTAAATCTGTTCAAACTTTTGACAAAGATAAAAATATAAATTTTGAAATTTTCAGCAAACAAAAAGTTCAAAAAATAACAAATATGACTCACTTTAATCGTTGATATTTTTAAAATATTTTTTTCGCAACCAAAAGGAAACTCGAACCAATATAATCAATGCCGGAACTTCAACCAATGGTCCAATAACTCCTGCAAATGCTTGTCCCGAATTCAAACCAAAAACGGCAATCGCCACTGCAATAGCTAATTCGAAATTATTTCCTGCGGCTGTAAAAGCTACGGATGCTGTTTTGTCGTAATCTGCTCCTGTTGCCTTGGTAAAGAAAAACCCTATGATAAACATCAACGTAAAATAAATTAATAAAGGAACTGCAATAATCACAACGTCCATCGGAATTTCAACAATTAATTCTCCTTTTAAGGAAAACATAACTACAATTGTAAATAACAGTGCAATTAAGGTTATTGGCGAAATTGTTGGAATAAATGTATTCGTATACCAATCTTCGCCCTTTAATTTCACTAATAGTAGTCTGCTAATTATTCCCATCACAAATGGAATTCCTAGATAAATGGCAACGCTTTCTGCAATTGTTACGATTGAAATGTCTACAATAGCGCCTTCAAAACCAAAATAAGGTGGAAGAACCGTTATAAAAATCCATGCATAAAAACTGTATGCAAACACTTGAAAAATACTATTTAAAGCAACTAAACCTGCTCCATATTCACTACTTCCTTCTGCCAAATCATTCCAAACTAGCACCATTGCAATACAACGAGCTAAACCAATTAAAATCAATCCCACCATATATTCTGGATAATCCCGTAAAAAGGTGATGGCTAAAGTGAACATTAAAATAGGTCCAATGATCCAATTAAGAATTAAGGATATAGATAGAATTTTAGTGTCTTTGAAAACTTTTGGCAAGAGCGCATAATTAACTTTTGCCAAAGGAGGATACATCATTAAAATTAGACCAATAGCGATTGGAATATTCGTTGTCCCATTATTGAATGAATTTATAAGATTAGGAAATGTTGGAATAAAGTAACCCAGTCCAATTCCAATTCCCATGGCTACAAAAATCCAAAGTGTTAAATTTTTATCTAGGAAACTTAATTTTTTTGATGCCATTTTATGATTTTTTTGAGAGAAGATTTAAAATAATTCGTGTGTAATTTATAACTTTTAGGTGAATGAACTGAATTGACAATTGCGATATCGATGGTCCTTCATCCGATACTATTTCGATGTTTAAAGAAGTAATTTAATTTATAATTTCTGGAAATAAAGTTCTTTTGGTTACGATCCTATTAATTATTTTAACAACAATCTGTTGCTGAAATATCTTGATCCAAAAACTGCAACATAATTTCCTTCATTTTGATCCAGTTTTCAAGATTGATACAATAACAAACACTAGTGCCTTCTACATTTCCTTTAATTAGTCCTAAATGTTTTAGCTCTTTTAAATGCTGTGAAATTGTCGGTTGTGCAAGTCCGATTTCATTAACTAAATCCCCACAATAGCAACCATCTATTTTAAAGAGTTGTTGCAAAATTGCTACTCTTGCAGGATGTCCGAAAACTTTTGAAAAAAGAGCAATTTTATTTTGCTGATCGGTAAATATCTCGGTTTTAGCTAATCCCATTCTTAATAATTATTTAATTGCAATGTTACGATTAATATTCAAGTTTTCAACATAATCTATGAATATTGATAAAAACTGATCTTTTTTTATACTTCGTGTTTTGTATTTAGTGAACAATTTACATGTTCACTAAAATTAAATATACTATTTTCTAAATTTTACAGAAATCATATCTAAAATTACTTCAAAAATAATCGCTAAAATATACCTCGCTAAATAATGGATATTTCCAAAAAAATACTCAAATGCAGAAAATATCGAATTGAAATAGCTCTAAAAATAAAAAGAATTTTAAAAAAAACATATAAAATCTCTTTCCAAGAAAACTTATTAGCAAATACAAAAGTTATAATTACTGCAAGATTAAAATATGTTCTAGTAGTTTCGGAAAAGACATTAAAGTAAAAACAATAAATTACAATTCCTATAAAAGTTATTTTTACAACAATAATTTCATTTATAATCATTGCTAGTGTCACAAAAAAAACAAGAAAAACATCTATAAATTCTAAAATCTAATTCTTTAAATATACAGAGTAATGTTCTGGACACCTTCGTTATTTTAAGATTTCGTTAACAATTGTCCTTTTTTGAAATTGTATTTTTGATTTGAATAAATTAAACAATCAATACCATGAAAAAAATTATCTTATCATTATTTGTAGCATCTTTTGCGTTTTCTGCAACTGCACAAATTAAAACGCCGGCGCCAAGTCCAGCTCAAAAAATAGAACAAACAGTTGGTTTAACAGAGGTTACTTTAGAGTATTCTAGACCTAGTATGAAAGGTAGAAAAATATTTGGTGAATTAGCAGATTTTGGAAAAGTATGGAGAACTGGGGCAAATGAGAATACAAAATTAACTTTTTCTACTGATTTTATGATTGATGGAAAAACATTAAAAGCAGGAACTTATGCATTATTTACCACTCCTGGAGAAGAAACATGGGATATCATATTATATTCTGATGCAACAAATTGGGGAACTCCAGCTAAATGGGACGAATCCAAAGTTGCTGCTAAAATAACAGTAACACCATATGTGATGCCTATGGACATCGAAACGTTCACAATGACTTTTGGTGATTTGACCAACGATTCTGCTGTTTTAGGGATTATGTGGGAAAACACCTATGTAGGTTTGGATTTTGAAGTACCTACAGATACTATGGTTTCAACTAGCATCGAAAAAACAATGGCGGGTCCTTCTGCAGATGATATGTATGGAGCTGCTGTATACTATTTACAAGCGGACAAAGACATTAAGCAAGCACAAAACTGGATTGACAAAGCAATAGAAATGACTTCTGATGCTCCAAAGTTTTGGTTTTTACGCCAGCAATCGTTAATTCATGCAAAAGCAGGAAACACAAAAGGTGCAATTGCTGCAGCAAAAGCGTCTTTAATGCATGCCGAAAAAGCAAATAACGCTGGCTATATTAAAATGAATACAGCGTCTTTAAAAGAATGGGGAGCCATGTAAAGTTGTTTTTCTTAAAATATTTTAAAATCTCAAGTTTAAGCTTGAGATTTTTTTATGAGCAATAAAATCATATTACCTTCAATGCTTTTAAACTACCTTTGTTAAAAAATATAAGAATGCAGTTTTCAGAATTACCATTAGATAAATCAATTTTAAAAGCAGTTAAAGAAGAACGATTTCAAACACCAACATTGGTGCAAGAGAAAGTAATTCCAGTTATTTTAGAAAAGAAAAATGTTATTGTTGCTGCACAAACAGGAACTGGTAAAACCGCCGCCTTTGCATTGCCAATTATTCAATTGCTAATCAGTAAAGAAGAAGAAACTGGAAAGAGAAAAAAAAGAATAAAAGCTGTTGTGGTAACCCCTACTCGTGAATTGGCAATTCAGATTGAAGAAAACTTTAAAAGTTTTACGAAGTATACCGATTTAAAAACGACTGCTGTTTTTGGAGGTGTTTCTTTAGATCCTCAAAAAGAGATTTTAAAAGAAGGAGTTGATATTTTAATAGCAACTCCTGGTCGATTAATCGACCTACAAATGCGTGAAGCTATCAATCTAAATTTTATAGAAATTTTTGTATTAGATGAGGCTGATTTAATGCTAGATATGGGTTTTATCAACGATGTGAAAAAGATAGAAAAGATGTGTCCTATTAAAAAACAGACATTACTTTTTTCCGCTACTATGCCAGATAAAATCGTAGACCTTGCAAAATCAACCCTAAAAAATCCTGTAAAGATTGAAATTAATCCTGAAGAAACTACCGCAAAAAATATTGGTCAATTAGTTTATAAGCTTCCTAAAAAAAATAAAACAGATTTGTGTTTGCATTTGTTACGAAACACAATTAATGGAAGAATTTTAATTTTTAGGCGTACTAAATTCGGAGTCGATAAACTAGAACAAACACTGAACAAAAACAACTACAATGTATTAAGTATTCATGGTGACAAAACTCAAATCATTAGAAATAAGGCCATTGAAAACTTTAAAGATAGTAAAGGAAGTATTTTAATTGCGACTGATGTTGCAGCTCGTGGAATCGATATTAGCAACGTAGATGCAATTATTAATTTTGACATACCAAATGTACCGGAAACCTACGTTCATAGAATTGGGAGAACGGGTAGAGCGGGAAAATCTGGAATTGCATTTTCTTTCTGTAGTCCTGACGAAGATGCTTATCTGCATCAAATTGAAGAAATTTTACAAAAGACCATTAAGGTTATTGATGACCATCCGTATCCTTTAACACCTCCTAAAAAAGTGAAAGTTCAGCCAAATACCATTAGCAAAAATAAAAAAGGCAGAAAGTCTGAAGCTTCTAAAAAGAATAAAAAACGCTGGTATTAATCTATAAAGAGTAAATTATAATCTGTCTATTCTAGTGCAGTGAAGAACTTAATTTGGGTCTCGACTATGCTTGACCAGAAATAAGTTCTGTAATTATTCAGCACATAAAATGGAAGTAATTGAAACCTTTTTTTCTAAAACTTAATCAAAACAAAAAAGCTCGTTATTTCTAACGAGCTTTTATAAATTATGAAGATAATTTATTATTCAGAAATTACATCAAAAGTAATATCAGCAACTACTTCTCTATGCAAACGCACAGAAGCTTCGTATTTACCTAATCTCTTAACAGAACCTCCAACAACTTTAATAAATTTCTTGTCGATTACTGTACCTGCTTTTGTTAAAGCTGCTGCCAAATCTATGTTGTTTACAGAACCAAATAATTTGTCTCCTGAACCAGTTTTAGATGCAATTTGTATTTCATATCCTTTAACTGCTTCTGCAATTGCATTTGCATCATCAATTAACTTAGCCTCTTTAAAAGCTCTTTGTTTCACATTTTCTGCTAATACTTTCCTTGCAGATGAAGTAGCTAAAATTGCTTGTCCTGTAGGGATTAAAAAGTTTCTACCATAACCGTTTTTCACAGCTACAACATCATCTTTAAATCCTAAATTTTCTACGTCTTGTCTTAATATCAATTCCATGATTCTACCTCTTTAATTATTTTAACAAATCACCAACATAAGGCATTAGCGCTAAATGACGACACCTTTTAATTGCTTGCGCAACTTTACGTTGATATTTTAATGAAGTTCCTGTTAAACGTCTTGGTAAAATTTTACCCTGTTCGTTTACTAAATACATTAAGAAATCTGCATCTTTATAATCGATGTACTTGATACCTTTTTTCTTAAATCTACAGTATTTAGCTTCTTTTTTTGTTTCAATATCTAACGGAGTTAAATATCTAACGTCAGCAGATTTACCACCTTTTGATTGTTGTTCTATTGATGCCATACCTTATTTTTTTGCAGATTTAACACGTTCAGTTCTAATTTTGGCCCACGCGGCTGCATGTTTGTCAAGTCTAACCGTTAAATAACGCATAACGCTATCATCTCTTCTGAACTCTAACTCTAATGCACTGATTTCTTCACCAGCAATTTTAAACTCTAATAAGTGATAAAAACCACTTTTTTTCTTTTGGATTGGATATGCTAATTTTTTTAAGCCCCAATCTTCTTTTGAAGTCATTTCGGCACCTTTAGAAACCAAATAGTCGTTAAACTTTTGTACTGTTTCCTTTATCTGTGTATCAGATAAAACGGGATTCAAAATGAAAACAGTTTCGTAATGATTCATAATTGATAATTTATTGTTTATTTTTAAGGCTGCAAATATAGTAACTTTTTTATATTTACTGCATCTTTTTTGATTTTAAAAAGTCTAGTTTAGGGAACTCTAATATTTTAACTAAAATACTGATATGCAAATACCTGAAATACCTAATTTAATTCATTACGCAATTCCCTTTTTTGCACTTACTGTTATTCTAGAAATTATATTAACAGTGAAGGTAAAATTAGAGGATTATGAGTTTAAAGATGCTCGCGCTTCCATCTTAATGGGATTAGGTAATGTTGCGATTGGTTTGTTTACCAAATTTCTTATTCTAGGGATTTTCTTGTTTTTGTATAAATTCAGGTTTTTCACCCTTCCTTTTGCTGGATGGTCTTGGATTATTTTATTGTTTGCCGAAGACTTTTGTTATTATTGGTTTCATCGAATTAGTCATGAAAGCAGGTTCTTTTGGGCAAGTCATGTTGTACATCATTCCTCACAAAAATATAATTTAAGCACGGCTTTAAGACAAACTTGGTCTGGTAGTTTTTATACGTTTATTTTTTGGCTACCCTTAATATTAATAGGATTTCATCCAATAATGGTTTTAGTCCAAATGTCTATCAGTTTAATTTATCAATATTGGATTCATACAGAATTCATCAATAAAATGCCAAAGTGGTTTGAAGCACTTTTTAATACACCAAGTCATCATAGAGTTCATCACGCAACAAACCCTCAATATTTAGATAGAAATCATGCTGGTATTTTTATTATTTGGGATAAAATTTTTGGCACTTTTGAGCCAGAAGCTGAAAAACCTATTTATGGTTTGGTTACAAATATTGACACTTATAACCCGATAAAAATTGCTTTTCTAGAATGGAAAAATATGCTAAAAGATTTTTATCAGTCTAAAACATCCATCAAAAATAAATTAAAGTATTTGATAAAACCTCCCGGCTGGAGACATGATGGTACAAGCGTTTTATCTTCTGATTTGAGAAAAAAATGGGAAGAAAAAAAGCAGATATGATGAAACACACCTACTTTAACTTTTAGATTTAAAAGCTATTTTTTAGTCAAAAACACCTTCTAATTCTTTGTAAACGATTTCACCTTTTACAATGTTTAACCCTTTGGATAAAGATACATCTGCTTCACAAGCTTTTTCCCATCCTAAATTTGCTAATTTTAAAATATAAGAAAGTGTAACATTTGTTAGCGCAATTGTTGATGTATAAGGCACAGCACCTGGCATATTAGCCACACAATAATGCACAATATCGTCAATAATATAAGTTGGATCTTCATGCGTAGTTGCTTTTGTGGTTTCAAAACATCCACCTTGATCTACAGCAACATCAACCACAACTGTTCCTGGTCTCATGTCTTTTAACATATCTCTGGTGATTAATTTAGGAGCCTTCCCTCCTTTTACCAATACACCACCAATAATTAAATCGTGTGTTTTTATCAATTGTCTTATCGTGTATTCACTAGAAAAAGCAGTTATAACATGACTTGGTAATACGTCATTTACGTATCGTAAACGTTTCATATTAATATCCATAATAGTAACGTGAGCGCCTAAACCTGCTGCCATTTTTGCCGCTTGCACACCAACAACGCCAGCTCCTAAAATCAATACTTTTCCTGGTGTAACTCCTGGAACACCGCCTAATAAAATTCCACGCCCCTTTACCGGTTTTTCTAAATACTTGGCTCCTTGTTGAATAGACATTCTTCCTGCAACTTCGGACATTGGTGTTAATAAAGGTAAAGACCCATCATCATCTTCTACCGTTTCATAAGCAATACAAACGGATTTACTTGCTATCATGGCCTTCGTTAAAGGCTCGCTAGAGGCAAAATGAAAATATGTAAACACAATTTGATTTTCTTTTATCAAAAGATATTCTGATGCAATTGGTTCTTTGACCTTTACAATCATTTCACTTTCTGCGTATACAGATTCAATAGTGGGTAAAATTATTGCCCCAACTTCTGTATAGTCTTTATCAAAAAAACCACTTCCTTCGCCTGCTGTAGATTGTATATAAACTGTATGTTTATTTTTTGTGAGCGAAAAAACACCAGCGGGAGTCATTCCTACTCTGCTTTCATTATTTTTAATTTCTTTAGGAACTCCTATTTTCATTACAAAATATATTTTTAGGTTTAAAAAGGCTAAAAATAATATCTTTTTTAACGTAGATAATAAAAAATACTTCAAAAATTTAATTTTTGAGAATTCTTTAATTTTTATCTTAAAAAAATAAAAATTCTTAAATATAAATTGGAGAACTTTTATAAATAATAAAAGCCACTGCCCGTGCAATGACTTTTAGAATAGAAATTCAAGTTGAATTTAGATTCTTAATTAAAATCGAAGCGAATTCCCATAGAAATATTTCTAGTTTCTGTGTCTTTAAATAAAGGGTTCAAATCATACTTTACATAAAAACTAGTAGATTTATATCCTAAATAAGTACTTAATCCATAATTAACAGTATTCATATTAAAATTATCGTACTGAACTTCTTCTACGTCTATATTGTTTACATCTGAATATTCTAAATATTGCCTTGTACCTAATTTAAAACCTACAAATCCACCAACTCCTATGCGCACAGATCGGTGGGTTCTATCTGAAATTCCGCCATCTTTAAAAACTCTATTTTTAGATAAATCCCATTCTAAATGCATCGGAAAATTCATTTGCACGTGGCGTAATCGACTTTCAGATAAATTTTCCGGAAAATCTTGTAAGTCTGTCACTTCATCGTTTTTTATATGAAATTGATTGTTTTCTGGTCGTAAATTATTCCAAAGAAAAGAAACACCATATTTAAAATACAATTGAGATGGTCTTTTATTAATTCTTGTTTTCCATGTAAAACCTACTTCGTAAAAACGGGAGCGCCAAAATTGATATGTTGAATTATTTAATGACGACAAATCATTATTCTCTAAAATATTATTAACGCCTAAAGCGAATACAAACTGACTCGTTGTTCTGTTCTCTAAACCTCGATCTTTTTTTCTGTCATCTTTCTTTTTTTCTGGATCAAAGTCATCATCATCATCATCATCATCATCATCATCATCATCATTATTTATAGAAAAACGGAAGGTATTACGCCCCACTGTAAAGGTATTTATATCGTCGTCATCAAAATTCACTTCATCTGAACTAGCAATTTTTCCGTTTGTTTTATCTTGCACTAATAATTGTAATAAACGTTCTTGCTCGCCCACTAATTTTTCAATTCTTCTTGCATGGTAAGCCGCCAACTCTTTCTTTAAAGTTTCTGATGTTGTTATTGTGATTTCCCCCGTCTCTAGTCTTCTATCGATTGCAATTACTTTTACTTTTAAAGAGTCTTTTTGTTGCGTAGTAATATTTTCTATTCGTTGCGCTATTTTACTCACTTCTTTCTCAAATGTTTTCTCTTGAGATTGGGCAATAGTTGTTATGAACAACACCAATATTAGTAGTATTCTTTTCATTTTTATAGTTTTTAAAATTTTGTTTTTTTTAGTTAATGTTTTTGTTATGTATAGACAGGACTCTCATTAAAACGTCTTTTAATACTCACGAATATCCTGTAACAATTATTTAATCGTTTCTCCTTACAATTGCAGAAGCAATATCTGTTACTCTTTTTGTTAATGATTTTAAGAAATTATTCTGGAAAACATCATCCTCTATTGTACGTTCTACTTCTGCTAAAATAGTATTCGGATTTACTTTTAAATTCGATTCTTTTAGCTGATTTCGAATCGTTCTTAAAACATCGTCTCTATTTACATTGTATTTTGCATAATATTCTCTTACCTCTTTTGAGGTGTGTGTTACGGCATATAATAAATCATCAGAATTTATTTTTATACTACTTTTTAGTTTTTGTTTAAAAGGTTCTTTAACTTCAGGCTCCTCTTTCGTCGGAACGACATTCTGTATTTCTTCAATCTTTGCAATTACTATTTTCTCTTTTTTAAGAACTACTTTTAATTTTTGAAATTCTTGATTTTTCAGAATGATCTTCTTGCTTTTTTCTCCATTAAAATTCGTTTTAAAATTTACTTCCTTATCAACTTTCTCTTTCTTAACAATAACTTCTTCAAGAGGAATTTCATTTATAAATTTCTCTAACTTTTCATCGATTAAATCTTTGTCAATTTCTTCAATTACTAATTCATTTTTTGGCAAAAAATCTTTTTGATCGTCAGAAAATAATTGAATTCCGATTGAAACCAGCAACAAAATACTTGCTGCTGCTCCTATAAAAAAAAACCAACCGTTTTTCTTTTGTTTTGGTTGCTCGTCTAATTGCGCAGACAAACGCTCCCAAGCAGAATTTGATGGCTTCAAAGTTCTATTCACGAACTTTTTTTGTATGTTTTTATCTATTTTATTTGTTTTCATGAACTGATCTATTCATTTTAATATAATTTTGTTGCAATAATTTACGTGCTTTAAATAATTGCGATTTTGATGTACTTTCAGAAACACCTAACTTTTCGGCAATTTCTGAATGTTTATAACCTTCTATGGCGAATAAATTAAACACCATTTTATAACCTTCTGGTAATTTATCAATCAATTTTTGAATATCTTCCAGAGAAGTGTTTTCTAAATTGTCTGCAGCCGCCTCATTAAAAACATACTCTTCATCAGATAAATCGACCAAATTTTTCTTTCGTAAATAAGAGATGCACGTGTTCACCATTATTCGGCGAATCCAACCTTCAAAACTTCCTTCGTGTTTAAATTTGTGTAAATTGGTAAATACTTTTAAAAAGCCTTGCAATAATAGATCTTCTGCGTGATGCAAATCTTTTACATATTGCCTGCAAACACCCAACATTTTAGGAGAATGTTCCTCAAACAAATGTTGTTGCGCCTCTCTATTGTTGTTAATCGCCTTTGTTATAAGCGATTTCTGTGGGTTATAAAGTTTAATAATTTTCAAGCCTTTCGTTTCTGTTTTTACTGCCTTACAAATATATAGACTACATAACTTTTAAAAAGGTTGCTTGGAGTAAAAAAAAATCAGTATTTTTTTATTGATAGTTTACGTTTGAAAATTCTCTTGGGAAAATTTTCTAAATGCATTTTTAAGTTAATCTTTGTAATGATAACAAGTATTTCATGAATATCATAGTTTTATTCATTGTTTTCTTAAGTTTATCCAGAGTTTACCACAAACTAATAAGCAGTTTTGAGAAAGGATACATCAATATTACATTGCATCAATCTAAAATATGTAACTACTTCAAAAGTATTTCTAACTTTAACACTTTAAATGATAAAAAAATATAGAAATTAGCTCTAGGAATAAAAGAAAGATAATGATGCTTTTAATTAATAATAGACTATTTTACAAATAAATGAGACTCTCTTTTTCAATTTTCTAATAAGAATACTATTTAAACAAAAAAGATAAAGTTTACTTTTTCATCAAATAATATGGCACAGGTTTTGATGATTTTTTACAAATTAACAACAACTATGAAAGAAAAACTACTAGTACTCTTTTGGCTGATTCCATTTATTTTACTCTCGCAAACAGAAAAAAATTTTGAATACAAAACGATTTCAGGTTTTGCCTTTTCTGAAAATAAACCACTTTCAAATGTTAATGTTTTTATTGAAGGCACCATAAGATATGTTGTAACGGATGCCAAAGGTTTCTATAGTATAAAAGCCAAAACCGGAGAAACTTTAAGTTTTAGTTATATTGGGTTAAAAGAAATATGGGTTTTAATTGAAGACGTTACTACAACTTTGAATATAAATCTAAAAATTGAGAATAGCATCTCTGGCTTAAAGCCAAATAAAGTTTTAAAATTAGGAGGTAGTAATATTGGTGAAGACGCTACCGAATTCAATACCGTTAGACATATTGAAGGAAAAAGTTTAAATAAAGACGCCATTTCATTAGCGAGCGCGATTCAAGATAAAATTCCTGGCTTACTCCTTAAAATTAATGAGTTTGGTGAAGAAATTGTTTATTTAGAAGGAAGCGAATTAGAGGGGCCTGCTATTTGGGTTATTGATCGTGTTACTTTTGATATTCCAATACCTGTTTATATCCAAGAAGTTAAAGACGTTTTAATCCTAAATTCTGAAGAAAATGGCTTTGTTATTAAGGTGAATACGACCATCGATTATAAAAAAATAAAAAATATTAATTATGATAATTATTATTTTACTTCTGAAGATTATTATAACAACGATGCTGTTTTATTTAAAAAAATAAAAACGAAACAAACAAGTTATTTAGACGAATATAAAAAAAGATTAAATTCTAAAGAAGCGTTAAGTATTTATTTGAATCAATATGAAACATTTAAGAATAACACAAATTACCATTTTGATGTATTTAACCATTTTAAAAAAGAAGAATATAGCACCTATAATTTAACTAAAGTCCTATCAGATTTTGAAACATTTTCTATCGATAATCCTGAGGATTTAAAAGGAATCGCTTACAAATACCAAGAACTAAATGAAGATGAAAAAGCTTTGGCTGTTTATCAAAAAATAGTAAAATTAAGACCAAATTACAGACAATCCTACAGAGATTTAGCAAACACTTTTTTGGGGTTGAAAGAATATAGAGAGTTTTGGTTAACTTATAATTATTACAGGAATAAAGGTTTCAAAATAGATGATAATGATATCGGAGAAGTTATGGCGTCAGAAATAATATCTGCGTATAATTTAGATAAAACAACTTCTCATCGAAAAATAAAAATAGAATATTCTAAAAAAAATACTGAAAGTGATGTTAGAGTCGTCTTTGAATGGAACACTGCTGAAGCAGAATTTATTCTTGAATTTGTAAATCCTGATTTAATACCCTACACGATTGAAAACTCTTCAGATAACCATAATGATTTAATTGTTGATCAAAAAAAGAAAGGCTACACATCAAAAGAAATTTTTATTGAAAAATTAGGAATAGGAGATTGGCTTATAAACCTTACTTATTTAACAAATAAACAATATAAACCAACAATTTTTAAAATTACGACCTATTACAATTGGGGCCGCCCGAATCAAAGTAAAAAAATAGATGTGTTTGATTTTAAATTACAAAATGTAAAAATGAAATTATTAAAACTGAATAGTCGTTCACTTTAAAAGAAAGGCACCTTTTTTATAAATTTTATTTTTAATAGCGAAATGGTAGTATTAAAAACACAAAATAATCAATATATACTTTAGAACAAACAAGTTAAGTGAATACTTATTTATGAAAAACTGACCACTACATCAATAAGCGTCCACATCAATTATAAATCGAATAGGTCTAAAATCTTTTACCGCCTCAAACGTATTCTTAATTTTAGTTAGTTGGTTTTTTGTGTTTGCTAAAGATTGTTTTGGCGGAATTTTAATAACAATATTCTTAATATATTGATTTCTAATTCTAGAGACTGCTGGCGCAGTTGGCCCTAAAACGAGTTCACCAAAGGAATTATACAAAGATTTAAACAGCCAATTTACACCGCTATCAACTTTATTGTAATCTCTGTGTTTTAGCGTAATTTTTATCAATCGATAATAAGGCGGATATTTGAACTGCCAGCGCTCTTGCAACTGTTCTTTATACATTTCTATATAATTTGTGGTAGCAACTTGTTGTAATATTTTATGATATGGATTATAGGTTTGAATGGCTACATTTCCTTGTTTTTTGCTTCTACCTGCTCTACCAGAAACCTGCACCATCATCTGATATGCTCTTTCGTGCGCTCTAAAATCTGGAAAGTTTAACATGCTGTCTGCATTCAAAATACCGACCAAAGAAACATTGTCAAAATCTAACCCTTTAGACAGCATTTGCGTTCCTACCAGCACATCAATTTCTTTAGCTTCAAAAGCCCCAATTATTTTTTGATAGCCAAATTTTCCACGAGTCGTATCTAAATCCATTCTTCCTATTTTAAAATCAGGGAATAACACTTTTAATTCCAACTCAATTTGCTCTGTACCAAAACCCTTCGTATCTAATGTATTACTACCACAAGCACCACAACTATTCGGCATTGCCCGCTGATAACTACAATAATGACAGCGCAATTCGTGTCTAAATTTATGAAATGTTAAAGACACGTCACAATTTGGGCATTGCGGTGAAACGCCGCAAGTTTTGCACTCCACAACAGGCGAATATCCTCGTCTATTTTGGAATAAAATAACCTGTTCTTTTAAGTCTAAAGCTTCTTGAATTAACTTGAGCATTCTATCAGAAAAATGCCCTTTCATTTCCTTTTTTCTTTGTTTTTCTTTAACGTCAATTAATTCTATTTTCGGCAATTTTACATTTCCAAAACGCCTATTTAACTCCACAAAACCATACTTTTTTTGTTCAGCATTAAAGTAAGTTTCTAAAGCTGGTGTAGCAGAACCTAATAAAACATTAGCATTGTGTAGCTTTGCTAAAACCACAGCAGCATCTCTGGCATTGTATCTTGGTGAAGGTTCAAATTGTTTATAGGATGTTTCATGTTCTTCATCCACTACAATTAAACCTAAATTCGAAAAAGGTAAAAAAATTGACGACCGGGCTCCTAATATAATCCTCGCTTTTGTTTTGTTTTCCAAAACGTTATTCCATACTTCTACTCTTTCATTCATAGAATATTTAGAATGAAAAACAGAAATCTGTTGGCCAAAATAAACTTGTAAACGCGCAATTATTTGTGTTGTTAAAGCTATTTCGGGTAATAAAAACAATACTTGCTTCCCTGCATCTAAAACTTCTTGAATTAATTTTGTGTAAACTTCTGTTTTACCAGAACTCGTAATTCCGTGCAAAAGTGTTACATCTTTTTCTTTAAAAGATTCTTTAATCTCTTTTAACGCAACTTCCTGAAATTCGTTTAACTTCTTTAAATCATTCGTATCTCCTTTATAATTTATTCTGTCTGTTTGTATCTCATAAAATTCGAAAATATTTTTATCGACTAAAGATTTTAAAATAGAAGAAGACACCTTCGCTGTTATTTCTAACTCTTTTGCTTTTATTGGTTTTTTTGTGGTTGATAATTGAAAAAAAGTTAAAACGGCATCTCGCTGTTTTTTTGCCCTTGATAATTCTTCTAACAATGCCGTTAATGAAGCATCAGATGAATACCTCGGATGTAAACGAACATATTTCACTAATTTTGGTTTGTATTGCTCGTAAATTTGTTCCTTAATATGTATTGCAGATTTTTTTATCAACTCGTTTACAATGGGCATTACTTTTTTCTTACCTAATATATCTGCAACTTGATGAATAGTTAATTGTGATTGATGCTGCAAAGCTTGAAAAATCAAATATTCATCATCTTCTAAAATAGATTCCTCTTCAAATGTTTCATTTTTATAAACAATAGTTTCACTTTCTAATAAAAAAGCAGTGGGCAAAGAAGCTCTAAAAACATCGCCTAAAGAACACATATAATAATTTGAAATCCATTGCCAATGTTTTAACTGAAATTCATTAACCAAAGGTTGCTCATCTAAAATTTGATGAATTTCTTTAGCTTCATATAAGATTGGGGCAGTTTCATGAATCGCAAAGACCAAGCCAGTAAATATTTTTGTTTTGCCAAAAGAGACTGCGACACGCATACCTTTTTTTAAAAACACAGCTTCCTCATTAGTAACTGAATACGTATAAGTTTTCTGAATAGGTATGGGCAATATGACGTCTATATAATTGATCTTGTAAACAATTTAACGTTAAAAAAACCAAAGCTACTTAAAAAACGGTATCTTTACCTTGTTATCAATAATAAATAATTAAACCCCCCTATAATTATGAATGCACAAAACTGGAAAAGTTTAGGCAAATTCGTTTCCGTTAATAATAAAAAAATTTTTGTTATTGATTCCGGAAAATCCAGAGAAACCATCGTTATTCTGCATGGTTACCCAACACTAACATACGATTATCACACAATAATTCCAGAATTAGCCAAAGATTACAGAGTTATTATTCATGACCATCCTGGTTTTGGTTTTTCAGATAGTCCAGATTCTTTTGAATATTCTTTAATAGAACAAGCAGATGTTGCTCTTAAACTTTGGTCTATTTTAGGTTTAAAAGAAGTAACTATTCTAGCCCATGATCACGGTAATTACGTTGCAAAAGAAATTTTGGCTCGTAAAAACAACGACTTAATTTCAATAAAGGTTAAAAAAATAATTTTATGTTGCAGCAGTAAGGGGTTAGAGCGACTAGAAATTTCTAAAATCAATTCATTACTTAATGATAAAAAAATTGGAGAATATATTTATAGTATCACAAATAAAGGTTTTCAGAAAGTAAAAAGTATCTTGTCTAATGAAAAGTACGACATCGATGCCTTACATGATCGTTATCATAATGATAATGAAGCAAAACAAGTCCAAATAACCAGTAATTTCATTAAAGATCGCTATACGTATTGGCATAGATGGACAGATGCTTTAAAAGAATCTGAAATTCCTGTTAAAATATTCTGGCAAAAAAACGATTCCGCTTCAGTTGAAGAAATTGCACTTGTTTTAGCCTCTGATCGTGTAAATAAAAATATAGAATGGATCGAAAATAAAGGTTATTTTTCGATAGAAGAGACTCCAAGAAGATGGCTGCATATGGTTTTTGATATCAATAATCAGAAATCAAGAGTTGCTGCATTTTTATAAAAACCTCTTAATTTATTGAATATGGATTTAAATAAACGGAAAGTTAAAGGCGTTTATTTAAACAGGTACCATAAAAAAAAATGTAATAAATCATGAAAAAAAATAAGATAAATATTTTTAAATAAACTGCCTTTCGAGAAAGAATGAACAAGTAATTTGTTTTAAAAGCAGAGATTACCAAATTTTCAAAAAAAGCAAACTTCCAATTGACATTTAGCATACTAGCGAGAATAACCTTTCTTGGAAACGCTAAATCACTAATTGTAATCTTACAGAAAATTAATCTCTTTTAAAAAAGAGATTGCTACATTTTGCAGAAAAAGCTTAAATCACAAATACAAAGCTAAAGAAGTATCGCTTAAAACATAAGATTTATACTCTCTTTAAAATGGTAAAAAAAGATCTTAAAATTTCATTAAACCTGGCGCGCAAGTTTAACCCTGATTGCAGCAATTGTCTGAGCTCTTTTTGAGGAACGAAAAAAGCGAGTGCGAAAAGCAGGAAATAGCTTCTAAAAATAATTATAAAGATTAACAATAGATTGCTTCCTTCCTAGAAATAATAGAAAGCTCTAAATTTAAGTTTTAGTATGGCTATTGCCTAGTTATTTATTGAAACAAGTTCCTCATAAATAGTATACAAAAAACTACTCTTCAGAATTAGGGTCAAACTCAATCTCTGTATCTTCATTACGTTCTTTAATTTTACGAGTTCCTTCATACAATTCGTATTTCACAAACTTACAGTCTAAATCTGCATTCTTTAGTGCAATTCTTCTAGAAGTTCTCAAACCTACGGATTTTAAAGCATCTGTATCTGAAGTTATTAACCACGCTGTAGAGCCTGGGTAATTATGTTTAAGTGTATCACCAATTTTCTTATAAAACTCCTCTACATCTATATTTAAACGCTCTCCGTAAGGCGGATTAAACAAAAGAGTAGTGTTCCCAAAAACTTCTTTTTTAGAGTTAAAAAAATTAACATGGTGCACACCGATAAATTCGTCTAGATTGGCATTTTCTACATTTGCTATTGCCTTTTGAACAGCAGATGGCGCTTTGTCAAAACCCATAATTTTAAAATGAGAAGAACGAATTTTCTTTAATAAAGACTCTTGAATTGTAAAATATAAATCTTCATCGTAATCTTTCCATTGCTCAAATGCAAATAGCTTTCTGTTAATATTTGCAGGAATGTTATTAGCAATCATACAAGCTTCAATTAAAATTGTACCCGAACCACACATTGGGTCTATGAAGTTTTCCTCGCCAGTATACCCAGATAATAGCACCATACCTGCCGCTAAAACTTCGTTTATAGGTGCAATATTGGTTGCAGTTCTATAACCACGTTTATGCAAAGAATCTCCAGAAGAATCTATAGAAACGGTTAACCATTCTTTCTGGATATGAATATGAATCTTAACATCGGGATATTTTAAATCTACATTCGGTCTTTTGTGATATTTATGCCTAAAATAATCTGCAATAGCATCTTTAGATTTTAAAGAAATATAATGTGAATTGGTGGTAAAGTTTTTAGAGTTTACGACGGCGCCAATGGCAAACGTTCCTTCTACTTCTATATAATTCTCCCACTTTATTTTCTGAATAGACTCATATAAATCTTCTTCGTCATAAACTTTACAGGTTTTAATCGGTTTTAAAATCCTTACTGCTGTTCTCAAAGCAATATTTGCCTTATACATAAATCCTTTAACGCCTCTAAAAGAAACGCTTCGTACCGCTTCTTTTACATCTTGTGCGCCTAAATTTTTTAGTTCTTCTGCTAATACACCTTCTAAACCAAAAAGCGTAGTTGCCGTCATTTTAAAATCTCTATCCATACCCATAAAATTGACCACAAAAATACATTTTATTAATAGGATATATAGTAATTAAATTTTTCATTTTTTGAAACGTAAGATTTGAGTACTTTTGCAGACTTAAGTTTATAATGGGCATTTGCCAAAGAAAAACCAATAGCAACCAAATTAGTTATTAAAAACTAGATTATTACAAATTTTATAGAAATGAAGACTAAAGACTGGTTTACAGATTGGTTTAATACACCATATTATCACATCTTGTATAAAAACAGAAATGATGCTGATGCACAGTTATTTATGAGAAATATAACTTCGCTTTTAGCATTGCCAAAAACAACACATATTTTAGATTTACCTTGTGGAAAAGGACGTCATTCCGTTTTTTTAAATTCTTTGGGATATAAAGTTACTGGTGGTGATTTGGCTGAAAACAGTATAAAAATTGCGAAGCAATTTGAGAATGATTCTTTAAAATTTGAAGTGCATGATATGCGAAAAGTAATTAACAATCAATATGATGCAATTTTTAATTTGTTTACAAGCTTTGGTTATTTTAAAGATGACAAAGAAGATATTTTAATTCTTCAGAATATTAAAGACGGCTTAAAAAACGGTGGTTATTTTGTATTTGATTTTTTAAATGCGGATAAAGTAAAACTCAATTTAGTAAAAGAAGAAGTTAAAATTGTTGATCATATTACGTTTAATATTAAAAGAGAAATTACGAATGGTTTTATCATAAAAAATATTTCGTTTTTTGCGGATAACGAGCAACACTCTTTTACCGAGCGTGTAAAATATTTGAATTTAGAAAAAATGGAACTATTTTTTAAAGAAGTTGGCTTTACGGTAACCAATGTTTTTGGAAATTATCGTTTAGAAAATTATAATGCACAAACTTCTGATAGATTAATTTTAGTAGCAAAATGAACTATATCTTACTAATTACATCTGTACTTCTAGGTTCTTTGCTGGTTTTTATTATAGAACCCAATAAAAAAATCGTTCGTTTATTATTGGCTTTCAGTGGCGCTTACCTCCTATCGGCAACAATTTTACATTTATTACCAGCTGTGTACACCGTCAATTCTGATGCAACCAATATTGGGGTTTTTATTTTGGTTGGTATTATTTTACAATCTGTTTTAGAATCTTTTTCTAAAGGAGCAGAACATGGCCATATTCATATACATTCTGATGGAAAAAAATTTCCAACTTTGTTATTTGTGAGTTTGTGTATTCATGCATTTTCTGAAGGGTTGCCAATTCATAATGCTGATGACAGCTTATTATGGGCAATTGTGGTTCATAAAATTCCGATTGCAATTGTACTCACAAGTTTTTTATTACAGACTAAATATTCTAAAAAAACAGTATTTAGTTTTCTTTTTTTCTTCGCATTAATGAGTCCATTAGGAGTATTATTAGGTGATAAAATTCCATTTTTCAATACTTATCAAACAGAAATCAAAGCCTTAATTATTGGTGTTTTCTTGCATATTTCTACCATTATTCTTTTTGAAAGTACTGAAAATCATAAATTTAATTTACAAAAATTTATGGCTATTTTATTAGGTATTTTGTTAACTGTCTTTACTTTATAATTTTTTCTTGTAAATAATGATGAAAATATACCAACTTGTAGATATATAATTGTTTTGAATATTTTGGTAATTCAAAAGGTATCGGTTCTTAATAGATTATTATAAACAAACTTTAAAAATCACAGATAATAAAAACTTTAAAAAATAAACCAAGAAACATTGTTTCGTAAAATAGAGAAGCTATCTAATTGATGAATCGTATTTAAAAATACGTAGCATTAAGGGTGCAAAAAATACTTGTGCTCTTGCAAATCATGGTTTATTACTGGCTGTTCAAAATGATGGCGGAGAAAATATCATTCCAAATAAAGTTCAAATTGAGATGATCGATTTTGGTTTAAACAGACTTTTAGATAATAGTTTAGAAATTACTATTTTTGGAATTATTCAAGAACTAATTACCAACATTACTAAACATACCCATGCAAAAAATAGTAGTATTCGTATTTCTTTTTATGATTAGAATTTAAATATTATAGTTAAAGGTGATGGTTTGGGTCTTGATATAAAAAATTAAACCTCAAAAATAGCAAGGATATTAGTACTTTTAAAACAAGAATTGAGTATTTAAAAGTACTTTTAATGTGAACTCTGGCTATGAATAAAGGCTCTTTTATTATTATTTGATATTCCGATTCTATAAATCCCTATTCTTAAATAATTTTATAGAATATAGATTACTCTATCTTTGAAAAAACTTGTCTGTGACAATAATAATAATAATAATAATAATAATAATGGCAAAAACCATTAGATATTAATTGAAGTCGCAAGTAATGGTGATGACCTTTTAAAACTGGTCTCTTTCAAACTTACTAAACTAGGCTTTACCGATATTAGAATGCCTAGTTTGGATGAAATTTAAGCTACAAAAAATCTCAAGAAGAAACTTCCTCATATTACCTTTTTAGCTATTACGATGTTTGATTAGCCAGAGGCCATAAAACATCAATTTTAATTCCCTACTTCATTAAAAAACTTAATTCTCATTAAACGCAATTCTTCCTCATCATAATCGCCATCAAATTCATTTAAAGCTTCTTCAATATCGTCTGTTTCAGCCTCCATAAAATACTCATAAATTTCTTCTTGTTGTTCTTCATCCAACAAATCATCCAAAGCGTAATTGATATTTAACTTTGTTCCAGAAAAAATAATTACTTCCATTTCTTTGATCAACTCTTTCATTTCTAAACCTTTTGATTTAGAAATATCTTCTAGTGGTAATTTTTTATCTGTATTTTGAATTATAAATAATTTTAAGCCCGAATTTACACCTGTACTTTTTACAATTAAATCATCAGGTCTTAAAACGTCATTTTCATCAACATAATCAGAAATTAATTGCACAAAATCTTTTCCGAATTTTCTGGCTTTACCTTCTCCAACCCCATGAACGGTGGCGAGTTCAATCAGTGTGATTGGGTATTTTAACGCCATGTCATCTAAAGACGGATCTTGAAAAACAGCGAATGGTGGAACTTCTTGTTTTTTAGCTACTTTTTTTCGTAAACTTTTTAAGAGTTTCACCAACCTTTCATCAGCAACCCCTCCTGCAGATTTCGAATTTGTAATGATTGCATTATCATTTTCTGCACTGTAAGAATGGTCTTCTGTCATCATAAAAGAAGTAGGATTTTGAATGTAATCATCTCCTTCATTTGTCAATTTTACAACACCATATTGTTCTATTTCTTTTTTGATAAAGTGGACAACTAAAACTTGCCGAATCAATGCCATCCAATAGGCAGCAGGTTTGTCTTTACCAATACCAAAATAGAGTTGTAAGTGTGTTTTATGTGAAGTTAATAAGGCATTCTCTTTACCTATAATCGTATTTACGACATCTTTAGATTTATATTTTTGAAGCGTGTCTTTTACAACTTTCAAAAGTTTAACAACATCACCTTTCGCTTGATGTTTTTTCTTCGGATTTCTAGAATTGTCATCCATGTCTGCACCATCCCCATTTATTTCATCGAAATCTTCACCAAAATAATGCAACAAATATTTACGTCTGTTCATGGAAGTTTCTGCATAACCGACAACTTCTTGCAACAATGCATGCCCAATTTCTTGCTCAGCAACTGGCTTACTCGCCATAAATTTCTCTAACTTTTCGATGTCTTTGTACGCATAAAAAGCCAAACAATATCCTTCCCCGTCATCACGTCCTGCCCTGCCTGTTTCTTGATAGTAACTTTCTAAACTTTTAGGAATATCATGATGAATTACAAAACGCACATCTGGTTTATCAATTCCCATCCCGAAAGCAATCGTTGCAACAACAACATCACAATCTTCCATCAAAAACATATCTTGATGACGCACTCTTGTTTTAGCATCTAAACCTGCATGATAAGGAACCGCTTTTAAGCCATTTACTTGTAAAATCTGTGCAACTTCTTCAACCTTTTTACGGCTTAAACAATAAATAATTCCAGATTTACCTTCTCTTTGTTTTACAAAACGAATAATATCTTTCTCAACTTCTTTGGTTTTCGGTCTAACTTCGTAAAATAAATTAGCTCTGTTAAAAGAAGCTTTAAATCTATTTGCATCCGTAATTCCCAAAGTTTTTAAAATATCTTCTTGTACTTTTTCAGTGGCTGTTGCCGTTAAACAAATTACAGGAACATTATCGATAGCACTAATAATATGCTTTAAATTTCTATATTCTGGTCTAAAATCGTGACCCCATTCAGAAATACAATGTGCCTCATCAATAGCTACAAAAGATATTTTTTGTGTTCTTAAAAAAGTAACATATTCTTCTTTAATTAAAGATTCTGGAGCAACATACAAAAGTTTTGTAATTCCGCTTGCAATATCTGCTTTAACTTGTGCTACATCCGTTTTATTTAAAGATGAATTTAAAACATGTGCCACTCCATGATGTTCAGAAATCCCTCTTATGGCATCAACTTGATTTTTCATCAAAGCAATTAGAGGCGAAACTACAATTGCAGTTCCCTCTGTCATTAGGGCTGGTAGCTGGTAACATAAAGATTTACCGCCACCTGTGGGCATTATTACAAAAGTATTCTGATTGTTTACAATACTTTTTATTACTTCTTCTTGTAATCCCTTGAATTTGTTAAATCCAAAAAATTTTTTAAGAGGACTATGTAAATCCATTATATAAATTTTTGTTGAAATTAAAAGACAAACCTTTAATTATATTATTTGCACAAACTTATTTTTGTAGTAAATTTGTCTTATTAACATATCTAAAGATATAACTTTTTTTTATTCTGATAAAATACTAAAAACTTGAAAAATCAATCTTCAATTATTGCAAACGCAAAAAAAACTATTTTAGCAGAAAGCAAAGCTATCGCTAATTTAGTAAATTTAATTAATGTAGATTTTGAAAACGCCATTAATTATATATATAATTTTAAAGGTAGAGTAATTGTTACAGGCATTGGAAAAAGCGCCAATATTGCAACAAAAATTGTAGCTACTTTTAACTCTACAGGTACACCTGCGGTTTTTATGCATGCTGCAGACGCCATTCATGGAGATTTAGGAAATATTTTAGAGCAGGATGTGGTCATATGTATTTCCAAAAGTGGAAATCCACCTGAAATAAAAGTTTTAGTTCCTTTGATTAAAAATTATGGAAATAAAATAATTGCTATTACTGGAAATATAGATTCTTTTTTAGGTAAAAATGCTGATTTCACCTTAAATACTTTTGTCGAGAAAGAAGCTTGCCCCAATAATTTGGCACCGACAACAAGCACCACAGCACAATTAGTAATGGGTGATGCACTTGCCGTTTGTTTGCTGAAATTAAAAGGTTTTACGAGCAATGATTTTGCAAAATATCATCCAGGAGGCGCTTTAGGAAAACGATTATATTTAAGAGTTTCTGATTTGATACAAAATAATCAATTGCCACAGGTTTCTGAAAATGATTCTATTGCAAAAGTAATTATAGAAATATCCGAAAAGCGTTTGGGAGTGACCGCAGTGATAAAAAACCACAAAGTTGTTGGTATTATCACGGATGGTGATATTAGAAGAATGTTAAGTAAAGCAACTAAAATCGATGGTTTTATAGCAAAAGACATCATGGGTAAAAACCCTAAAACCATTCATAAAGCCGCAATGGCAGTTGAAGCGTTAGAAACAATGGAAAACAATACAATTACTCAAATTTTAGCTGTGGACGATAATGATAATTATTCAGGAGTTGTACATTTACATGATTTAATTAAAGAAGGTATTTTTTAATGGCAGAGCAACAAAAAGAAATGTCTTTTTTAGGACATTTAGAAGAATTAAGATGGCATTTAGTAAGAAGCGCTTCAGCAATTTTTATTTTTGCTATTATCTTTTTTATTTTTTCTGAAAAAGTATATGATCACTTCCTACTAGCCCATTTAGAACCAGATTTTATCACCTATCAATTATTTTGTGATTTCTTTAATTTGTTTGGAATGGATAGTGACTTTTGCAGCGTTAATTTTGCCAAAAAAAAATTGATAAGTATTAAAGTGACGTCACAGTTAATGAACTCAATTTGGTCTTCATTCATTTTAGGTGTTATTGTTTCTTTTCCTTATCTATTGTGGGAAGTTTGGCGTTTTGTTGCTCCTGGATTAACGAAAAAAGAAATTAAAAAATCTAAAGGCTTTATTTTTATTGCCTCTATACTTTTCTTTATTGGAGTATTATTTAGTTTTTATGTAATTGCACCAATCTCTATAAATTTTTTATACAATTACCAAATTACAGATTCTATCGAAAATAGTTTTACGCTAGAATCTCATATAGGACTAGTTACAAACATGTTACTAGGTGTTTCTATTTTATTTGAATTACCTGTGTTAATTTATTTCTTAACAAAAATCGGACTGATTACACCAGAATTTTTAAAAAGATACAGAAAACATTCTTTAGTAGTTGTTCTTATTGTTGCAGCAATTATTACACCTCCAGATGTAGCAAGTCAAGTTATCGTTGCAATACCAATACTCATTCTATATGAAGTAGGAATTATAGTTTCACGAAGAGTTCTAAAAAATCAAGAAAAAAATGCAAACAAAAGTTAAAGAATTTAATGAGTATCGTCAGAAAATGAACGATAAAATTTTAGATTTGGATAATAAAGTTATCAAACGAATTTTTAATTTAGACACCAACACATTTAAAGAAGGTCATCTTCCTGGAAAAACAAAAGAACTGCTAGGTTTAGTTGCTTCAGCTGTTTTAAGATGTGACGATTGTGTGCAATATCATTTAGAATCTGCTATGAAAAATGGCGTTACCAAAGAAGAAATGATGGAAACAATGTCTATTGCAACTTTAGTAGGTGGTACCATTGTAATTCCTCATTTAAGAAGGGCTGTTGAATATTGGGAATCACTTGAAAGTGAAGCTAAAAATCTCTAACCATTTGTTTGCTGATACGTTTCATTGTTTATGAATCTATTAAGATTTGTAATTCAAGTTATTTCTTACTTTTACATACAATAAATAGTGCCACAATTATACTTCAAAAAAACATGATTTTAAGAGCAGAAAATATTCAGAAACTTTACGGTTCTAGAAAGGTTGTAAAAGGCATTTCTTTGGAAGTGAAGCAAGGAGAAATCATTGGACTTTTAGGTCCAAACGGAGCTGGGAAAACAACTTCGTTTTACATGATTGTAGGAATGGTAAAACCAAACGATGGTCATATTTATTTGAATGATGAAGAAATAACCAAAGATCCGATGTACAAACGTGCTCAAAAAGGAATTGGTTATTTGGCCCAAGAAGCTTCCGTTTTTAGAAAATTATCTGTAGAAGATAATATCATGTCTGTCTTGCAATTCACAGGTTTATCAAAAAAAGCACAAAAAATAAAGTTAGAGTCTTTAATTGAAGAATTTAACATAGGTCATGTTCGTAAAAACAGAGGAGATTTACTTTCTGGAGGAGAAAGACGTAGAACAGAAATTGCTCGTTGCTTAGCTTCTGATCCTAGTTTTATTTTATTAGATGAACCTTTTGCAGGAGTAGATCCCATTGCAGTGGAAGATATACAAGGTATTGTTGCCCAATTAAAAAATAAAAATATTGGTATTTTAATTACAGATCATGATGTGCAAGCAACTTTAGCGATTACAGACAAAACGTATTTAATGTATAACGGTAGCATTTTAAAAGAAGGAACGCCAGAAGAATTAGCTGCTGATGAAATGGTCCGTAAAGTGTATTTAGGTAAAGATTTTGAATTGAAAAAGAAGAAACATTTTCAATAAAAGTTTACAACCAAATATCATTTGTTCCCTATTATATTTTTTTATTTAAAAAGAAATAGTTTTAAAATTATCCGATATATTCTTCAAATAAATTTTATAAGTAATCTCTCTGAAATAGATTTAGCGTTTCCCTATTCTTATAATTGTGTTTTTATTATTTGTTTTTTTTAAACGGTAGAAAAGATCACTAACACTTCACTAAATGTGATCATTATAAATGATCAATCCTTTATATATTGTTTGATAAAAATAAGTTTGATATTGTACAAACCTTTTAATTGGTAAATAATATTGCTAGGAATAAAAAGGAACAAATAGTATTTGGTTGTCATAAAAACACGTTATTTTTCAGATAATTGCTTGGTTATTTAGGTATAAAAATCGACAAAAACATCTAAAAATACCCTTTAAAAAATGAATTAATCTGAACTAATTTCAAACAGGAACACAAAAAAAAAGCAAAACAAGGTAGCGTTAAATCCACGACAAGAATTAAAGTTTTAATTGTCATTGAAAATAGAGAAGATAAACCAGGAATAGTATACGCCAAAGTTATAAAAGATTATGATTGTTCGTCTTTTAAACTAGTACGAAGAACAGATTAAAGTCTCAAATTCACAATATACATACAGATGGCTAGTCTACAAATAAACCTTTCGAAAAGCCTCCTATTTTAGACCAACTTTATTCAATAATGGTAAAAATTTTAATCCATAGCTATTTCAGCTAAAAAACTTAAATAAATGGTTCGTAAGTGTTTATTCATCTTATTAAAAAAATGCTTTCATCTATTAAATCAGCTTAATTTTAGGAGTAAGATCTAAAAACACTCATTGATAAGAATATGTTAATAAAAACCAGCCAACAGGTTCATGAAGTACAGCGCAACTTAAAGGAATAATGATAAAAGTTAATAAAAGAATATGATAATATTTCTTTTATTGTTTTGCTGAATAAACTTACCTATATTGAAGATATGATCGGAGATTAAATAAGTTTTAGTTTTCAAAAAACAAAAGTCAAAAAATAAAATTATACAAGGAATATTAGCTAAACTGATTGGTTCAGAGAAATATATTACAAATATTTTGATGATGTTAAAGCCAGATATAAAGGCATCTAATCATCAATACGTTGAAAATTAAATTATATGAAAGTTAATTTATTTTCACAACAAAACTTGAACTTTAAAATAGCAATAAATAGCTCTTATATCTGCATAAATAATAATGACGAATATCACAATTAGTCATTTTTTTATGCCTTATTTTTGTATAAAACTCAGGAAAATGAGCAAAGCCATTTATATCAGTACCATTGAATCTAACAGCGGTAAATCTTTAATTTCACTCGGTATTTTAAGAATGATGTTAAATCAATCTTCTAAAGTTGGTTATTTTAGACCCATTATCAACAAAAGGAAAAATAGTGATTTCGATAACCATACAAATACTGCCATAAAGTTCTTTAATTTAGATGTCGATTATAAAGACTGTTATGCTTTTGAACAGCACGAAGTTGTAGCGTTATTAAGTGAAGGAAATACAGATACAGTAATTCATGAAATCATTAAAAAATATAAATACTTAGAAGCAAAATACGATTATGTTCTCATCGAAGGAACCGATTTTTCTGGTGATGGAGGTTTTACAGAACTAGATGTAAACCTCATGATTGCAAAAAATTTGGGAGTTCCTGTATTGATTATTGGTGCCGGAAATGGTAAAAAAAAGAAAGATTTTATCAATACGATGCAACTTACTTACACCTCTTTTATTCAAAAAGAAGTAGATGTTATTGGCGTCATTGCTAATAAAATAGAAGTTGATGAAATTGAATATATTGAATCAGAATTAAAAAAAGTAATTCCCGAAAACATTCATATAGATGTGGTTCCTAAAGTTAATTTTTTAGCATACCCCACTGTAAAAGAAGTGGTTGAGGAATTAAATGGGAAGATTATTTTTGGAAAACAATTTCTAGACAACGCCATCGGAAGTTATAGTATAGGCGCCATGCAACTCCGAAATTATTTAACTAGAATTAAAGAAAATGCCCTAGTCATAACTCCCGGAGATAGGGCAGACATTATTTTAGGCGCATTACAGGCAAATGCCTCTAGTAATTATCCTAAAATTTCTGGCATCATTTTAACAGGAAGTTTACTTCCTGAAGAATCTATTTTAAAATTAATTGAAGGTGTACAATCTAGCGTTCCAATTATTTCTGTAAAAGGTGGCACTTTCGGAGTATCTAATCAAATTGGAGCAGTACGACCTAAAATTTACGCAACCAATACGAAGAAAATAGTATTAGCTTTAGATACTTTTGATACCTATGTAAATGTGCAAGGCTTAACCAATATTTTATCGAATTTTAATTCAGAGAAGTTAACGCCGAGTATGTTTCAATATAATTTATTACAAAAAGCTAAAGTTAGCAGAAAACATATTGTTCTACCTGAAGGAAATGATGAGCGGATCATTGAAGCTGCGGCTAGATTACAATTACTAAACATTGTTGATTTAACCTTATTAGGCGATAAAAGAGAGATTCAATCGAAATCAGACGCATTAGGTTTACAGTTGGATTTGAACAAATTATCGATTTTAAATCCAGCAGATTCTATTCATAACAACAATTTTGCAAGGACTTTATATGAAGCTCGCAAACACAAAGGAATGACTGAAACTACTGCGATGGACTTAACCAAAGATGTTTCTTATTACGGTACTTTAATGATTTATAATGGTTTAGCCGACGGAATGGTTTCTGGCGCAGTGCACACAACAATGCATACCATAAAACCAGCCTTGCAAATTATCAAAACAAAACCTGGCGTTTCTGTCGTTTCATCCGTATTTTTTATGTGCTTATCAGATCGAGTTTCCGTAATGGGAGATTGTGCTGTGAATCCGAATCCGAATGCTGCACAACTTGCAGAAATTGCCATTTCTTCAGCACAATCCGCAGAAGCATTTGGCATTAAAGCAAAAGTAGCCATGCTATCGTATTCATCTGGAAGTTCAGGAAAAGGTGAAGAAGTAGAAAAAGTACGAAAAGCGACTGAAATTGTTAGGCAATTAAAACCTGACTTATTAATTGAAGGCCCGATACAATATGATGCAGCTGTAGATATGTCTGTGGCAAAAACAAAATTACCAGACTCTAAAGTTGCTGGTCAGGCGTCTGTATTAATTTTCCCTGATTTAAATACTGGAAACAATACCTACAAAGCGATACAAAGAGAAACAGGCGCTTTAGCAATTGGTCCCATGTTGCAAGGTTTAAATAAACCTGTGAATGATTTAAGCAGAGGTTGCACTGTCGCAGATATTTTTAACACTGTTTTATTAACTGCCATTCAAGCAAATCAAGGATAATATGAATATTTTAGTTTTAAATGCAGGCTCTTCATCTTTAAAATATCAAGTGATAAAAATGCCTTCACAACAAGTAAAATGTGTCGGTTTAATTGAAAGAATTGGTTTAGAAGATGCCATTTTTACGCATGAAAAAGGAAGTGAAGAATATTCAGAAATAACAGCGATTAAAAATCATAAAATAGGATTAGAAAAAATTGCAGAAACGTTGTTAGACCCTAAAAAAGGGGTTTTAGTTTCTGTGGATGACATAAAAGCTGTAGGACACCGTGTGGTACATGGAGGTAATAAATTTCGGAAACCAACGATTGTAAATCAAGAAGTTAAAGAAAATATTCGCAATTTATTCGATTTAGCACCTTTGCACAATCCTGCAAATTTAATAGGTATTGAAGTTGCCGAAAATATTTTTACAACTGCAATACAAATTGCAATTTTCGATACTGCTTTTCACCAAACCATGCCAAAAGTTGCGTATCAATATGCAATTCCGAATGAGTATTTAGAGAAGCATAAAATTAGAGCATATGGTTTTCATGGTACAAGTCATAAATACGTTTCTGAAAAAGCGATTGAATATTTAGGTAAAAACGCATCAAAAAAAATAATTAGCATTCATTTAGGAAACGGTTGCAGCATGTCTGCTATAAAAAACGGAGAAAGTATCGAAAACTCATTAGGTTTAGGCCCTATGAATGGCTTGGTGATGGGCACACGTTGCGGAGACATCGATCAATCTGTTATTTTCTTTTTGATGAAAAACTTAAAAATGACGCTAGAAGAAACTAATAATTTGGTTCAAAAAGAATCTGGTATGAAAGGTTTGACAGGTTTTTCTGATTTACGTGAAATTTCTGAAAATGCAGCAAATGGAAATAAACATTGCCAAGATGCTTTGCATTTAGCGGGCTACCGAATTCGTAAATATATCGGAAGCTATACGGCTATTTTAAATGGTTTGGATGCGATTGTTTTTACTGCAGGAATCGGAGAAAATTCAGCAATAATGAGAAAATTAGCCTGTGAAAATTTAGATTTTTTAGGCATAGAACTAAATTTAAAGCAAAATGAAATTCGTTCTAAAAAAATTAGAGAAATTCAGTCTGATACATCCCGAGTAAAAGTTTTAGTAATACCTACCAATGAAGAAATTGAAATTGCAAAACAATCTTATCTGCTTTTAAAATAAAAAAACCACAAATTCACGAATTTTAAAGCTGTGAATTTGTGGTTTTAATTTTCTTTTTCTTAATTCTTTATAATTCTTTTTGTTGCAAAATCACCCTTTTTAGATTGTATTTTTAAAACATAAACACCATTTACTAAATTTTCAATATTCAAATCATTCTTAATTGAAGTCATTATTTTTTTACCAAGAATTGTATAAAGTTCAATATTTTTTATGGTTGCGTTCTCTGCACTTACTTTTATAAAATTAGTTGCAGGGTTTGGATAGACTTTTACATCAACCAAACTAAAATCATTTGCGCTCGCAGTAGCTTCGCCATAATTATAGGTAGTTTTATAATCATTAAAAGTGATTGAGTTAATAATTTTATTAACTATTTTTTCGCCAGAAAATAAATAATCTATACCTGTTTTATCTTTAAAAGGATGGATAAAACTAGCCATTAACTGTGTTGTATCAAAAGTAAAAGTTTCATCAGAAACTAAAGTAAGGGTGTCATTATTTAAATAATATTCTTTTTGCTCTATGGCATTCCCAAAAGTATCATAGGTATTTTCCTCTCTATAAAGAGTTACCCAACTTGTTCCATTCCAGGCTTGTTGATTTTGTAGCGTTATTCTATTACTGTCATCATACGTATAAATGGTTCTAAATGATGCTACCCATGAAGCATCATCCATAACATCATTATCAATAGAACTAACGGTCCCATTTGAATTATAATTTATAGTTATTTTCGACGAATCTTCAGCATAAACCCAATTGCTGCCATTCCATTCATAACTTAAACCTGAAGAAATTCTATTGTTCGAATATTGTAAATCACTCTTATAAACGTTTACCCAAGAAGACCCAAGGTATTCTTCTTCTAAAATTTGTATCAAATTGCCATCAGCATTATACATATAATTTGATCTTTCCCCATCTGAAATTGTGTTGGTATTCATATCATACTCCTGATATAATTCAACTGTAGCCCTGTTGTCTGCATTATAAGTGTAAATAGATTCAGAAGATTTCTTCCATTCAGTGGCAATCCAAGAAAACCCCGTTTCCCTCAAAAGATTATTGCTGCTACCATAGGTAAACACAGTTTTTTCAATATTGGTATACGATGTCCCATCAAAAAATTCGGTTAAACTAGAAGTTAATTTTACTTGCCCAAAGATCGTAAGAGAGCAAAGTGTTAAGAAAAGAAAGGTAATTTTTTTCATAATACAGGTTGTTTAATATTTCATGGAAGATAGATAACGTAATGATACCAGTCAATACCCTATATGAAGTATTTTTCGAGCAAAATGAACTTTCAAATAATTGCAAGACAACTTACTAATTTTTACATTTGTGAATACTAAAATTAAAACAATCAACAGAAATGGGTAGAGCATTCGAACTAAGAAAAGGACGCAAAATGAAACGTTGGTCAGCAATGGCAAAAACCTTTACTAGAATAGGTAAAGATATTGTAATGGCTATTAAAGACGGTGGTCCTAACCCTGATGCAAATTCAAGATTAAGAGCCGTTATGCAAAATGCAAAGGCTGCAAATATGCCTAAAGAAAACGTAGAACGCGCTATAAAAAAAGCAACTGATAAAGATACAGCTGACTACAAAGAGGTTTTGTTTGAAGGATATGCCCCTCATGGAATAGCGCTTATTTTAGAAACAGCAACTGACAATAACAATAGAACCGTTGCCAATGTTAGAGCTGCTTTTAATAAGAACGATGGAAATTTAGGTACTTCTGGCTCCGTCATTTTTATGTTTGATCATGTTTGTACTTTTACTATAAAAAAAGAAGATATTACCATTGACTTGGAAGAATTAGAATTAGAATTAATCGATTTTGATGTTGAAGAAGTTTTTGATGATGAAGAAGGAATTATAATTTATGCACCTTTTGAACAATTTGGAGCGATACAGTCTTTCTTTGAAGCAAATAATGTAGAGATTTTATCTTCTGGCTTTGAAAGAATCCCAACAACGACCACAAAATTAAATGAAGAAGAACAAGCAGATGTAGAAAAGCTTTTAGAAAAACTAGAAGAAGATGATGATGTGCAAAATGTGTATCATTCTATGGAAGCTTAATTCTTATATCCATTTTAAAACAAGAAAAACCCCAAACTCTAGTCGTTTGGGATTTTTTATGATCTTATTTTTTTTTAAAACTTATTATCTCCGTCTAATAAATTCCCAAGACCACCTAAAACGCTTCCTTCACCTTTGGTGCCATTTCCCGATTTCGGTGCCATTGCCAAAACCCTTCCTGCTAATCTACTAAAGGGTAAAGATTGAATATACACAGTTCCTGGGCCGCTTAAAGTTGCGAAAAATAAACCTTCACCACCAAAAACAGTATTTTTAATGCCCCCAACAAACTGAATATCATAATCTACGTTTTGTGTAAAGCCAACGATACAACCTGTATCCACTTTTAAAATTTCTCCCGCTTTTAAAACTTTCTTTGCCATTGTTCCACCTGCATGAATAAAACTTAAGCCATCACCTTCTAGTTTTTGCATGATAAAACCTTCGCCACCAAACAAACCTCTACCTAATTTTTTAGAGAATTCAACATCGATTGAAACCCCTTTTGCAGCGCATAAAAAAGCATCTTTCTGACAAATAAACTTGCCACCAAACTCCGTTAAATCTATCGGGATAATTTTCCCTGGGTACGGCGACGCAAATGATACTTTCTTTTTTCCAATTCCGTCATTGGTAAAAACAGTCATAAACAAACTTTCGCCTGTTAAAATTCTTTTTCCTGCTGAAAATATTTTTCCCAACAGTCCTTTTTCTTGGTTAGAACCATCTCCTAAAATAGTATTCATTTTTATGTGGTCATCCATCATCATAAACGTTCCTGCTTCTGCAACGACACCTTCTTGAGGATCTAACTCAATTTCTACAAATTGCATTTCTTCTCCAAAAATTTCAAAATCTATTTCGTGGGCATTCATAGTAGTCAATTTTTTCATTTTATTTTAGAATATTTTGATTTATAACTATTAGAGCAATTTTTACATAAAATGTTACAAAGAATAAATAGTATTTTTTTGATTAAAGCTATTAAAAAATTTATTAAGAATAAAAAAGCTGTGATATAAGTAAAACAAGAGTTGAAATATTTGAGTTCAAAATTAGAATATAAAAGAGTCGCTCGTAAGAATACTTGCATAGAAAATACACATACTAGCATAAAACAATTATCCATGCGTATGAAATTCGAAAAATCAACATTCATAAATTGAATTTAAAATTATTTATATGTTCGTTAGAGAAAATAATCAAAGAATAACATAGATGACAGGTATTTCTAAAAGGAAAAAAAATAGAACAAGAAATGCTAATTACAAGCACCTAACTTTTAAATAACAAAGAATATTTTAAAAAAATAAAAGCAGTTGTTACAGGGATACAAATTGGAGATAAAACAGGATTAGAAATGAATATTTCTGACAGTAATGATGTGCTAAAGAAAGATGACTAATGGCACAGTTTAAAAATCAGTTTGATGCTGTTTATAAGGGTTTTTATGAAAATTATATTAAAATAAATCTTATTTTTGGTAAAGTCGTAAAAAAAAAGTAATTTAAGTTAATATTAAACAAAGCAATTATGAAATATTTAACTCCTGAAATAGCCGCTTTTTATAAACAAACTGAAATCACAAAATCACTAGCACGCCCAACTGTTTCTTGTGGTATTTTTCAGGATTGTGATTATAATGAAGATAGACCTAAAGTATACGAAAAGAAAAAATAAATTATTTTTTCACTCTTAAACTCCACTGAAAACTAAATTTAGAAACCACTACTCCCTCTTTATTTATTCCTTCGGATGTTAGAACGATTACTTGTCCTTCTCCTGTCTTTATAGATTCTTGAATGGCAGTTCTAATCTCTTTTCCACCAGTGCAAGAAAACGTAATTCTACCCGTTGCTTTTTTAAAAAAGTCTGCTTCTTGATGGGTTACTAGCATTGATACTTTTCTTTTAGAATCGTCAATCGCCTTCATTACCAGAAGCCCTGTGGGCAATTCTGCCGCCATTCCTTGAGCTGCCCAAAACATACTCTTAAACGGATTTTGATTCATCCAACGGTGTTTTATAGAAACGACCACTTTATTATCTGTTATAGAAAGTACTCGTACACCTCCTAAAAAAGCTAAAGGAAGCTTAAAAAAGTTAAAAAAATTGACTTTAGCAGGTGTGAACTTCATTATATATTGTTTAAATAGGTTTCTGAATTTAAATTTTAGAATAGCGATAAAGAGGCTCACAAGATAAGTATATTTTATGAAAACTCAACAAATTCAATACTTTTAGAAGTTTTTAGACCTAATTTAACGAAACACCAAATGTTAATTAAATGTTAATTATAGTACTATGTATTGCATAATACCTTCTTTAGGATATATATTTGCATAAACAAGTATTATATAGATTAATAATTATGAAACAAAATAACGAAAAAACCAACGCCTTTTTAATACACATTTGTGCGTTTGCAGGTTTTATATTTCCTTTTGGCAATATTATTACCCCATTAATTGCTTGGCAGACTTTAAAAGATCGCAGTACATTTTTAAATGAACAAGGTAAAGAAGCTGTAAATTTTAATATTAGTTATACCCTGTATGTCTTTCTATTCACAATTGTATGTATTCCTTTTGCATTAGGTTTTCTATTTAACAGACATCAAAATCACATGAATTGGAGTAATTTTAACATCAACTTTGATCTAGGTTTCGACAATATTTTTGGTTTTATAGGCTTTGGCTCTGTTGCCGGAATTATGTATCTCATAGGCATTGCACTTGTAATTGTTGCTAGTATAAAAGCAAGAGAAGGAGAAAATTACAAGTATCCTTTTACCATAAAATTCATCAAATAAATAGCTTCTCTTAATCACTTTTTAAGAAGGAAATATAAAAAAAATGATATTAAACAACAAAATGCTCACACAACAATTCCTTCCTTTTGGGAAGGTTAGAATGGGCCTCTTAAATTACACTATATGAAGATTGAAAACACAAAAGCACAAATGCGAAAAGGTGTTCTAGAGTTATTCATTTTATCCATCTTAAAAAATGGTGATGCCTATACTTCTGAAATTCTTAAAACGCTGAAAAGTGCAGAGATGATTGTGGTTGAAGGAACCATTTACCCGTTATTAACGCGTTTAAAGAACGCAGGCTTATTAACTTATAGATGGGAAGAATCAACCTCTGGACCGCCAAGAAAATATTACGTTTTAACAGAAAACGGAGGTCTATTTTTAAAAGAATTAAATAAAACATGGAGCAATCTAATCAGTTCAGTTAACCAAGTAACTAGTAAAAAATCAACTACAAATGAATAAGACAATCAATATAAATTTAGGCGGATTTTTCTTCCATATAGATGAAGTTGCCTATCAAAAATTAAGAAGATATTTAGAATCTATTTCTAAATCCTTAAGTGATGACCCTCAAGGTAAAAATGAAATTATTGCAGATATTGAAGCGCGTATTAGTGAGCTGTTATCAGAAAAAATTGCTGATGCAAGACAAGTTGTTAATGAGGCCGACATTGAGGATATCATTAAAATCATGGGACAACCAGAAGATTATGTAGACGCTGAAGAAAGCTATAACGAATCTGCATATTCTTATACCAGAAACAATGCTTCTGGTAAAAAATTATTTAGAGATGGCGACGATAAATTTGTAGGTGGTGTTGCTTCCGGAATTGCACATTATTTTGATATTGATACCATTTGGGTTCGTTTAGGTTTGTTAGCCTTATTTTTCGGAGCTGGTTTTGGAGTGTTAGTTTATATTATTCTTTGGATTTTATTACCCGAAGCAAAAACGACCGCCGAGAAATTACAAATGGAGGGAGAGCCAGTAAATATTGATAATATTGAGAAAAAAATTCGCAAAGAATTTAACAATGTTTCAGAAAACGTATCCGATTTTGCAAATCAAGCTTCCGAAAAAATAAAAGAAGGTGCGAACGAGTTTTCTGATAAAATGAGTAAAACTTTTTCAGCAAAGACAAAAAAAAATAACGGAGTAAGTGATTTTTTAGATACACTTGGTAAAATTATTCTTGCAATTTTTAAAGTAATTGGCAAGTTTATTGGCATCATTATCATCTTTGTCTCGGCTGCTGTTATTTTATCTCTAATTATTGGAGGGTTTTCTGTAGGAAGTTTAGAATGGTTAAATGTTGATGGTGAGTTTTTACAATATCCACACTTTTTCTATGATGCAACCCTGCCAATTTGGGTGCTAACCTTATGCATGTTTTTGCTGATAGGTATTCCGTTTTTAATCTTATTTATTTTAGGATTACGCATCTTATCTAGCAGCGTTCAGAAAATGAATAAACCCGCAAGATTAACGCTCTCTGGTATTTGGGCTGTTTGTTTATTGATTTTGATTTTCACAGGATTAGATTTTGCAACATCGAACGCTAATCGTGGACAATCATCACAAAAACACAACCTCAATATTGTTGCAAACGATACACTTACCTTAAAAATGGTGAATGATGATAGTATTTATTATCGTACTACTTTAAGAAGAAGCACGTATAAAGAAGAAGTTGAAGTGAATGGTGAAAAAATGGTCTATGCTAGTTCTATAAAAGTAGATGTAAGAAAGAGCACATCTAGTGAAAGTTCTTTGGTTATTCAAAAAATATCAAGAGGAAAGAATAAAAGTAAGGCGAATTTAAACACCACAAAAATGAGCTATAAGTATCAGGTCGTCAATAATACCGTTGTATTAGATGCTTATTTTTTATCCGAATATAAAAACCTTTGGAAAGATGAAGAAATAAACATCACCTTCTACATTCCAGAAAACACATTGGTTTATTTTGATAATTCTACAAAAAACTTTTTATATCATATCGATAACAGCACTGATATTTATGACAAAGACATGGCAAAACATCATTTTAAAATGACAGAAAGTACGCTTACTTGTACAGATTGCAAAGAGAAAGTCGATGAGAAAACCAAAGAAATTGATATAGAAAAGACCAAAACTATAATTGAAGAAACTATTTAGAACAATTCAGCACAAAAAAACAACACTTGAGTAACTAAGCTTTCTTTTTAAGCGTCTAATAAAAGACATTTGAATCGTAAAATAAAATCACACATTATGAAAACATTAAGTACAAAATTACTAACTATTCTTTTTATTGCAACACTTTTTAGTTCTTGCGCTATAGATATGTTCAACAGAGCTACTGGCAACAGAAATGTTGTTACTGAAGACAGAAGTGCTAAAGAAGATTTTACAAAAATTAAAGTAAGCACAGGTTTAGATCTGTATATTTCTCAAGGATCTAAAAACCAAATTACGGTAGAAGCTGATGAAAATTTACAAGACATTATTATAACAGAAATACAGGATGGTATGTTAAAAATTTATTCAGAAAAAAATATTTGGCGCGCAAAAGCAAGGAAAATATATGTAACTATTGAAAATTTAGAAGCTATTGCAGCAACAAGTGGATCAGATGTGTATGCTAATGAAACTTTAAAAGTGAATAATTTGAATATTAGCGCTACCAGTGGTTCAGATATAAACATTTCTGTGGATGCAAATACGGTTGAAACGAATGCTACAAGTGGATCTGATATTGAAGTTTCTGGGGTCTCGAACAATCATATTTCTAAAGCAACAAGTGGTGCTTCTATTGATGCTTACCAATTACAAAGCAAAAATGTAAGTGCAAAAGTTACAAGTGGCGCAGATATTAATGTGTACGCATCAGAGAGTATAGTCGCTAAAGCAACAAGTGGTGGAGATATCGATTTTATAGGGAATCCGAAAATGGTGGATAAAAAAACGTCTTCCGGAGGAAGTGTATCTGCTAAATAAATTTGAATTAAAATTAAACTGCTATGAAATCATTTTTAACAATTTTTAAAGAATTATTTATTTTCAAAATATTAGCGGCAATTGGAGTGTTCTTTTATAGCTTAATGACTCCCGCCCAAATAGAAGAAACACCAAAATACAAAGCATTAAATATTGATTTGTATACGGATATTGTAAAAATGGATAGTATTTATTTTGCTGCTTATAATACCTGTGATATAAAAACCCAAGCTTCTATTTATGCTGACGACATTGAATTTTTTCATGATAAAGTTGGTTTATTAACTGATAAAAAAGAGCTTTTAGAATCATTAAGAGAGAATATCTGTAATAAAGTAACAAGAACTTTAACGAAAGGAAGTATAGAAGTGTATCCTATAAAAAATTACGGTGCCATACAGATTGGTTATCATACGTTTTATAATAAACTAGAACCAAAAGCAGAATCGACTCCTAGTAAGTTTATCGTCTTTTGGAAAAAAAAAATAACAATTGGAAAATGACAAAAGTTATTAGCCTTCATTAAAAATATTTAAGAAACTGTAATCATTAGAATAGCTAACTCTAATAACAGTGCTAATACTTGGTTTTATTAGTTTACTTGGTAAGTCGTCGTTTTTTTAAAAAAACGACGCTTACTTTTTTTTAAAAAAATATTTGATTTTATGATATAGCTGACCAATATAAATTCAAATAAACTATGAATTACAAAAAAATATTTGGTTTCTTTTTAATGTACTCTTATTCTACTTTCTCAAATAACAAATAAGAAAACAATATTTTAAGAGACAGTATTGAAGATCATACTTTAATTATACTAGAAAATTTAAGTTTAGAATTAGTAAATAATATTGATGAGAATATTTTTGGTTCTGTAACATATGTTAATGACATTTTTCACCAAGGAAAGTTTGTTTATAGAGTTCATTCCATGGGTTTTGGTGATATTCAAGCGGCAGCAATTGCCAATTGTAGTCAAATAGACGTTAAATGTGCACTTCGTTGCATCGATCAAAATAGTTAGAAGTATTAAATACATGCAAAATTCGAAATATAACCTTAAATATGACTAAACTTTTAGTCAAATACAGGTTGTTGATTATAACAACACATACATAAAATCATTAATTATTTACCTATTTTCTATTATTTGTAAAGTCACAAACGCTCAACAATCTAAAATTATTAATTGTACCCACCTTTTAAATAAAAGGTATGATCGCGTTCATATAAGTTGGTAAGGAAACTACTAATAAATGGAAAAAGGAGTATCTATTTAAAAAACACAACTATTCATAATAAGAATATCAATAAAAATTCAAAAAAATTACTCCTAAAAATAATTTAAAAAATCAAAATTTCCAATACAAGAATTATGAAAAAAATGAAATGTATTCTAAAGATCTTTTAAGTTTATGCTTTAAAATAATAAAAATATTCCATAAATAACTTTCATTGGGTACTCTTAAAACGGTACTATAAGACACTAGTTTGTCCATGAAATCTTGCTGAAAGTTATTTTAGAGTTAAAAATTATACAGTTTGGTTTACTTTAGAGTTACCAGTTGGTGCCCCTTGGAAACTAGGTGGTTTATCAAGTTTAATCTTAAAAGCAGATACCAAAGACGGTTATTTTACTTTTAATGCTAGTATTTTAAAAATTACAACTAGTGATAATTCTTAAAAAATTAAGATTCTCTTAGTTTCAGAAAAAAAGGTGTATAATTGGAAAGAATTTTAAATTATAAGAAGAACAAGCTATGAACATTAATAAATATAAGCCCGATGAAAGTAGCTAAATTATTACCGCTCCTAAAATTAAATTAGAGAGATATATTGAAGAGAAAGATATGAGGTGCAGTAAAAAATACGCAATAATTTGAATAAAAGTTAAAATATTTATATTTATACTTCTCACAAGGATGTTTTTGCTCCAAGCTTTATGGCTAAAAATCTTAAAAGAACTACATTTGTTGAACTAGTTTAGATAACTTTCGATATGATTTATTGAAACTTTTTTCAATAGGAACCGCCTAAATATTAATCAATAAAAAATATGGAAAATAAATTTAATATTTCAGTACTTATAGATGGAGACAATGCACAACCTAAATTAATAAAAGAAATAATTGAAGAAGTTTCTAAATATGGTAAAGCAACCATTAGAAGAATCTATGGAGATTGGACCTCTCAACAAATGAATAGTTGGAAAGCAATTATCAATCAACATTCTATAACTCCGATTCAGAAATTCTCTTACACCACTGGTAAAAATTCTACAGATGGTGCACTAATAATTGACGCTATGGATATTCTGCATGGAAAAAACACAGAAGGTTTCTGTATTGTTTCTAGTGATAGTGATTATACAGGTCTTGCGAAACGGATTAGAGAAGAAGGTTTGTTTGTGATGGGCATTGGAGAAAAAAAAACACCGACAGCTTTTGTAAAATCTTGTGAAGTTTTCACGTACACTGAAAACTTGAAAAATGAAGAAAATGAGGAAGCTGTTGAAACTTTTGAAAGTGAAGAGAACAACACTAAAACATCTAAAGTCAAAAAACAAATCACGAACAAAAAAACTAAAATTCCTACTAAAAAAACTATCTTATTAAAAGAAGATTGGAAAACAGTCATGAAAGCTTTTGATATTTCTATCAACGAAGAAGACAAAGCACACATCTCTACTTTAGGTCTAAATATCAGAAAAATTGACCCTAGTTTTGATCCTAGAAGTTATGGGTTTAAAAGTCTTACCAAACTTTTTGAAAATATAGATAAGTTTGAAGTAATTAAGAATGAAGTTGGTGATTTAAATCATCCTTTATTACGAATGAAATAAATATTACAACTATCCTACTTATTTTTTCTCTAAATACTCCTCTATATCCGCGATATGGTGCTGTAAAGCTTGGGCGGAAATCTGTATTTCTTTGATCAATAGCGCCAAGGAAATAATCAATAAAATTAGTGCCAAACCAAATACCCAAACCGCAATAAGATGAAAATCGATATAGATTAAAAACATGGTTAGCACACAAAAAAGCAAACTTGTAATGCCAAAAATCTGCATCCACCTTGTTAAATTTAAACGCAATTTTAAATTTTGAATTTGTCTTAACAAAGAATCATCTTTTTTTTCTAAATATTTATCGTGTAAACTTCTTATTACGGATGCATAAGCCAAAAACCGATTTGTATACGCCAACATGATCAGAGAAATAGCAGAAAATAATAAAGCAGGGGTATTTAGAGTAAGTTCTTCCATACGTCAAAATTAAAGAATATTTTCAACGTGAATACTTTCCGAATCATTTTCTTTACTTTTGAACTATGAAAAAATTAGTTTTTTTATTCACCTTCCTTCTCTGTAGTTACTGTTTTAGTCAAGAATTGCCTGATGGTTTTGTATATTTATCTGACGTAGACAAAACTATAACATCTGAATTAAGATATTTGAGTAGTAATAATTTTATAGGAAAACCCATCGACGGTTATTCTAATAATCGCGTAATTATTACAAAACCAGCTGCAATCAATTTAAAAAAAATACAAACTGAACTTTTAAAAAAAGGATTCAGTTTAAAAATTTTTGATGCGTACAGACCGCAACAAGCTGTGAATCATTTTGTAAAATGGGCTAAAGTTTTGAATGATACGTTGATGAAAAAAGAATACTATCCTGAAGTTCATAAAAGTGAGTTGTTTAATCTGGGTTATATCGCTTCAAAATCGGGACACACAAGAGGTAGCACTTTAGATGTAACAATTATAAATCTAAAAACGGCTAAAGAATTAGATATGGGAAGTCCTTATGATTTTTTTGGAGTTCAATCTCATCCTTTTTATCCAAAAATATCAAAAGAGCAAAAAGAAAACAGAGTGTTTTTGCGCGCAATAATGTTACAAAATAACTTTAAACCTTATGAAAATGAATGGTGGCATTTTACCCTTATAGAAGAACCTTTTCCAAATACATATTTTAATTTTCCTGTAAAGTAGTAAGTTTTAACAATTTCTAAACGACTTCATTTAAAATCGGCACTATATTTGTGCTCTAATTGCTATTAATAATTATATTTTCATGAAACCATTTTTTAAATTAATATTCATATCTCTTTGGCTATTGCCATCCACTGGCGTTTTTGCGCAATTGGATAGCAATAAAGGAACCAAAGAAAAAGGAAAAACAAAAGCCATTGTTTTAAACAATGCTAAAGAAGTTAATAAACCAACATCGATAGTATTAAATGGCATAGACGGCTTTAAAAAAGCCTTTGACATGGAAAACGAAAAGTTAAAAAAGAAACAAACAGAAGATAATTTTAAAGACAAAGGAATTTTAACACAAGCTAAATTAAATGAGCAACGTTTTTTAAAGACTTTCAAGAAAATTAATGGCCGATATATCATCCCTAAAATAGACCAGGATTTAGGCAGTTTTAGAACCCAATCTAAAAGCGTAAATATTATTTGTAGAGATTATCAATATCCAGATGGAGATAGAGTCACCATTTTTGTTAATGACATTCCTGTGATCTACAATATATTGTTAGAACAAAACTATAAAAAATTCAATATTCCTTTACAAGTTGGTATTAATGAAATTGTAATTGAAGCTTTAAATCAAGGCACTTCTGGACCAAACACTGCAGCTTTTAAAGTATACAATGATGAAGGTATATTAATTTCCTCTAATGAATGGAATTTAGCAACAGGGGCTAAAGCCACTTTACTGATTGCAAAGGACAAATAATTAATGGACGCAATCGTTTGCGCTAAATTCACAAAACCTTGTTTTTTTATTCTATTTAAAACAGTTATTTTTGTATTCCGATAATACATATTAAATTATATTTTTATACCACAAACAACAAAATTAAGAATGAGAAAAATCACCAAACAAACCTATTTAGATTGGTACAAAAACATGCTTTTTTGGCGTAAGTTCGAAGATAAATTAGCATCTGTTTACATTCAACAAAAAGTAAGAGGTTTTTTACACTTGTATAATGGTCAAGAAGCTATTTTAGCAGGGGCACTGCATGCAATGGATTTATCGAAGGATAAAATGATTACTGCCTACAGAAACCACGTGCAACCAATAGGTATGGGAGAAGATCCCAAAAAAGTAATGGCTGAATTATACGGAAAAGTAACAGGAACTTCAAAAGGAATGGGAGGTTCTATGCATATTTTCTCCAAAGAATTTCGTTTTTATGGTGGTCATGGTATTGTTGGTGGTCAAATACCTTTAGGAGCAGGTCTTGCTTTTGCAGACAAATATAAAGGAAGTGATGCAGTTACTTTAACCTGTTTTGGTGATGGTGCTGCAAGACAAGGCTCTTTACACGAAGCTTTTAATATGGCAATGTTATGGAAGTTACCCGTAATTTTTATTGTTGAAAACAATGGGTATGCCATGGGTACTTCTGTAGGAAGAACTGCAAACCATACCGATATATGGAAACTTGGTTTAGGCTATGAAATGCCTTGTGGACCTGTAGATGCGATGAATCCTATTAAAGTAGCAGAAGCTGTAGATGAAGCGATTCAAAGAGCAAGACGTGGTGATGGTCCAACTTTTTTAGAAATGAAAACATACAGATACAGAGGGCACTCTATGTCTGATGCGCAACATTACAGAACAAAAGATGAAGTTGAAGAATACAAGAAAATAGATCCGATTACTCAAGTTTTAGATATAATTAAGGAAAAAGAGTACGCAACGGATGGAGAAATTGACGATATAAAAAAAGAGGTAAAAAGAATGGTGAATGAATGTGAAAAATTCGCAGAAGATTCTCCATATCCAGAACCTCAACAGTTATACGACATGGTATATGAACAAGAAGATTATCCTTTTATAAGTTAAAATATGGCTACAGTTATAAATATGCCGAGACTAAGCGACACCATGGAAGAGGGTGTTGTGGCAAAATGGTTGAAGAGTGTTGGAGATAAAATTGAAGAAGGCGATATTTTAGCGGAAATCGAAACTGATAAAGCGACGATGGAGTTTGAATCTTTTCATGAAGGAACTTTATTATATATTGGTATTGAAGAAGGTGGAACTTCTCCAGTAGATGTTCTTTTAGCAATTATCGGTGAAGAAGATGAAGATATTTCAGCCCTTATAAATGGCAATTCAGAAGCAGATAAGAAAGAAAGTGAGGAAGTAGAAGAAGAAACTACTGCTGCACCTTCTAACTCTGGTGAGATTAAAGTTCCTGAAGGAGTGCAAGTAATTTCTATGCCGCGTTTAAGCGACACCATGACCGATGGTACCGTTGCTGCTTGGTTAAAGAAAGTAGGAGATGAAGTGACAGAGGGCGATATTTTAGCAGAAATAGAAACTGACAAAGCCACAATGGAGTTTGAGTGTTTCTATGAAGGAACCATCTTATACATTGGTGTTCAAGAAGGCGAAACCACTCCCGTAGATAGTTTATTAACAATTATTGGACCTAAAGGAACAGATGTTTCGGCAATAGTTGCCAATGGTGGTGTTACTGCAAGTGCACCTTCTGAAGAAACTGCTTCCTCTGAAAAGAAAGCAGATAAAAAAGAAGAAAAAGTTGTTGAAGAACCAATTTCAGCGACAAACACAACGACCAATACTTCTGGTGGACGCATATTTGCATCTCCGTTAGCAAAGAAAATAGCTGCTGATAAAGGAATTAATTTAGCAGATGTTGCCGGTTCCGGTGAAAACGGAAGAATTATTAAAAAGGATGTTGAGAGTTATACGCCTACTGCAAAACCTTTAGAAGAGGCTCAAGATTCTAAAACGGTACCTTCTACTCCAACAATTAGTTTTGTTCCTGTTGGCGAGGAAAAATCTGAAGAAGTTAAAAATTCGCAAATGCGTAAAGCAATCGCAAAAGCTTTAGGAAACTCTAAATTTACTGCACCAGATTTTAGTTTAAATATTGAAGTTGATATGGATTCTGCAATGGCTTCTAGAAAAACCATCAATGCAATTCCAGATGTTAAAGTATCATTTAATGATATGGTTGTGAAAGCTTGTGCAATGGCATTGCAAAAACATCCGCAAGTAAACACTTCTTGGACAGATAATAACACTATTTACCATAGCCACATTCATATAGGCGTGGCTGTTGCTGTAGAGGAGGGCTTATTGGTTCCTGTTGTGAAACATACCAATAATTTAAGTTTAACGCAAATTGGTGCAACGGTTAGAGATTTAGCTGGAAAAGCAAGACATAAGAAGATTTCTCCAACAGAAATGCAAGGCAGTACTTTTACCGTTTCTAATTTAGGAATGTTTGGTATTGAAAACTTCACATCAATTATCAATCAACCTAATTCAGCAATTTTATCGGTAGGTGCCATTGTTGAAAAACCTGTTGTTAAAAACGGACAAATAGTTGTTGGTAACACCATGAAATTAACTTTAACTTGCGACCACAGAACTGTTGATGGCGCGGTTGGAGCTCAATTTTTACAAACTTTAAAAACTTTTATTGAAAATCCTGTTACGATGTTAGCGTAAATTTTATTTAAACTAATTTATAAATCCTCAAAATCCTGAACTTTGTTGTTTGGGATTTTTTTTTTGAGTAACGAATGTCATTCAAATAGTGCATAAAGAATCAACTAAACATCTTTATTTATGCTAAATACTTTTACCTAACTATTTTTAAAATAAAAAAGGAACAGACAGAGTTTAAATTACACTCCCGTGCAATACAAATAAAACAAGTTTTATAATTAATTTCTTTTTATCACTTAACTGGGGAAATTTTGCTGGAATTTACCTATTTGCTATTTGTTCCCTTAAGTAGTTGATTAAACAAAAAACATCTACCAAAGATTATCTAATCTTATACAAAGAACTTCAAACTAATAATAAAATTTAGAGTATTTACACTATCTATATGCATTTATATCCCCTTTTTGTTTAAAAGTTTTATCTTATTTAAAACACTTTAATCTCTCTAATTACTTTTTTAATAAAATGATTTTTTTTGTACAGATTCCGAGAAATAGACTTTTTTAAATCGTCAATAAATAAACATAAATTATCATTTCATCAACATTAAGGATATAAATTTCATAACACATAATTTATACTTACATAAATTTCTGAAGTCACAATTCCTGAAACATAGTCTTTTAAAACCCTCTTAAACTTTCATCAATACCGTATATTTAAAAGTTAAAAACCTTAAAAATATAGAAAAATGCGCATAGGTATTGTTATTGGAAGAATAGGCGGTGTTGATGGGGTAGCTCTTGAAACTGAAAAATGGATCGATGTTTTAAAGAAGTTGGGTCATGAGGTTTTTATCATGTCTGGAGAATTTGAGTCTTGGACCATGGATTATGAACATGACTATTTATATCCTGCTTTATCTTTTTTTTCAGTTGAAGCGGAATGGGGCCAACGCAAAGCATTTTACGAACCAGATGATAAACCAGACGCTCTACTAGCGCATGTAGAGAATGCTTCTAATATGATTTTTGAGGCCATGCTTGCATGGGTAAAAGATAAAAAAATTGAGGCTTTGCTTTCTGAAAATGCTTCTGCCCTTCCCTGCCATTTGTCGATGGGTGTTGCGATTAAAAAGCTGATTCTAAAAACAGGTTTGCAGATTGTAACACATGATCATGATTTTCATTGGGAACGCGGCGAACGTTATGTTTCTGTTCATCCAGAAATTAACCAATATGTAGATGACAATTTTCCGCTATTACTGCCCAATGTAAAGCATGCCGTCATCAACACTTTTGGAGTAGAAACCTTTAAAAATAGATTTAATATTGATGCAACTTTGGTTCCTAATGTCATGGATTTTAGTCGTGTTTATGGAGTTCCAACTCCAGAGAACCAATTCTTTTTAAAAGATATTGGCATCACGAAAGATGAAATTGCTTTGTTACAAGTAACAAGGATTGTAAGACGTAAAGGAATTGAAACCGCGATCTCTTTGATTGACAAGCTCGATGACAAAAAGCTAAAACTAGTCATTACCGGAAATAACAATGATGATGAAAATAAAGAATATTACAATGAATTAATCGATCAAATTCATGATTTAAATCTCTCTAACCAAATCATATTTGCAGCACATAAAGTTTTAGACCACAAAGATTTATCTGATGTCTATGCACATGGTAGAGCCGCTACTTATTTCAGCACCTATGAAGGTTTTGGTAATGCTTTTGTAGAAACGATACTCGCCAAAAAACCAATATTCGTGAATAACTATAAGCCCGTTTATATGCAAGATATTGGTAACAAAGGTTTTGAAACTGTTATGATAGAAGATGGTAATCTTACCAATAATACCGTTCAACAAATGTCTGATATTATATACAATCCTAAACGTTGTGCAGAAATTGGCGAATACAACTTTAACCTTGGTAAAAAATATTTTTCATATGAAGTATTAGAAGAAAAATTAAGCAGCCTATTTACCTTTTAAAAAACGAATAAATAACCAAGATGAAAACAGCAAATATCAAAAATATATTAGACCAACTCAAAAATGAAAAAATAAATACTTGGTTTGATTTAGGTTTGTTTATTGATAAATTCAAAGAACAAAACTTGTCATCAGGCTTTCAAGGCGATACATCCCTATTTGATGCAAAAATAGAAAAAGGTGGTATCGCTTTCCTAACATTTTATTTTACCATTGATGGCATCACAGTAGAAACTGAAAAATATGCCAAAACTTTTAAAAATATTTACCCCGATATTCCCATTCACTTTATTGCTGGAGAGATTAAAGAAGAGGCTGATGAGTTAATACCAAAAGGTGCCTTTAAAAAAGTAATTCCAGAAATGGAAGCCTTTGATGCTTGGCCATTATACAAAGACTTCTTTCAAATAAAAATGGAACGTGGTAGTACCGAATATAATGAGTTGATTGGTAAGTTCTGGAAAGAGGTTTTAGTGCTGGTCGAAAAGCTGGGTACTTACATTGAAGAAAATGATATTTCGCTGTTATATTTAATCAATGTTTGTTCTAATCCTGGTAATGTCTCTTTGGCCTTGGCCACCGTTTTAATTTCAGAATATTTAGAAATACCTGTTATCAATAATAATCATGATTTTTATTGGGAAGGTGGCAATAGAGCTATAGAAATTAAAAAGAAAGGATTAAAAAAAGGACCTAGAGACTTCTTTTTTCATAATGCACATGTTGGTGAGTTTTTCTCCATTATAGAAACAATATATCCATGGGAAAATCGCTCTTGGATGAATGTAAACATTAATAAAATTCAACAAAACCATCTCATAAACATCAATGGACATAACCCTGCAAATGTTGCTTTATTAGGCACTGCTGTAGATACTAAAATGCACCATATGAGTAAGCGCGATATCATCAAAGCGTTTATGCAAGTGTCTACTATTTTTGCAAATAAAAAAGAGGCGATAACAGTGCACACCGCGGCCCATCACACAGATAGCCAGCGGTCATTGCACCCCATATTACTCGGTCATAAAACCATTCGTAATTTTGATTTTGTAAATAACAATATTGTTTTTTTACAGCCAACTAGAGTCATTAGCAGAAAATCTATTGAGTTAAATTTTAAACTTATAAAACGTTTATTTTCGCATGAGTCTTTTGCCGAAAAATTTAGCACAAATCCACAATTAAAATTATCCCTAATTGTTTCTGGACCGATACCTCATGGTCAACAAAATTATTATCGTGATTTAAAAAAAGATTTTACAAATTTTTTAAAAGAGTTACCAAAAGAATTTAAATCCAGAGTACTGCTTGGATTTTTGTTTAGTGAGTTTGATAAAAACGAGTTCAAAAAACGATATAAGAAACCATTAAATATCGAGCAACTCTATGATGTTGCCTCGCTAATTTTATTACCTAGTCAAACTGAAGGAAGAGGTTTACCTATCATAGAAGCAGCCGCTTGTGGTACGCCCATATTTTGCAGACAATATGAGCCGAGAGAAGTATATGATGAAGTAATCGGGCGTCATTTAGATGCGTCACTTCGACTGAATGTTTTAGAATTTAAAGGTTCTAAAATACCAAAACAATTGGCTGAAAAAATATGCGACCATGTCTTCTATCCTCAAAATAGAATGGTTGATGTGACTCACAACAGAAGCGTTATTAACAAACGATATAGCATAGAATCGTTGCAAAAAAATATGCAATATATTTTAAAACGAATGTATTATCAGTTGGTTTCTGTTTCTGTTGATAACAACCCTCAAGTCGTTAGCTTGCTAAAACAATATAAAAAATCTGTAAATTTTGAAAATGATGATTTGAGTGCTATTCTCAATAAAAAAACAAGACATTATTTACCTGGTTATGGCCGTTTGTCATTTATGTTGTACCTAAAATCGTTAATAGACCCAAGTTTTTTTAGGGTAGAACAACAACTTATTAAAGGTAAAGTAATGAGATATGCCAGAATGATGGAAAATGATATTCCTGATTTAGTAAATACTAATTTAGAACTTATTCATACCTACTATAATGCTATTGCTGATATTTTTAAATATGTTGATGGCGAAATTTCGATTCGCCATGATCACGCCCTAGCCTATCGCCATAGAAATAAAAAAGCATATGCGTATCAGGACTTCACCTACCAAGAAATAACTGGTTTGGTAAATATGATTTATAATGATGTTTTTAAACCAAAACATTTAGCCGATTTAACATTGGCACCACAATTTTTTGCAGATTGGGAATTGGCATTATTTCAATTAACCAATAGCAAGTTTTTGGGCATTGATGACAGAAAAATATTAACCAAGAATTTAAAGAATAATGTGCCCAAAGGCTACTTTCCTGGGCGTTACATAAAACATGAATTAGAATATTTTGTATTACAACCTATTAGAGCACAACTAAAATTAACGATACAGGAAGAACTTACCGAAGAAATACTTAAATCTAGAGTTGATACATTAGAAAAAGTATATATTTTTATTCATGAGCCAAGAATCACAAAATGGTTCTCTAGTGCAAACATAAAAGAATATTTAGAGAGTGGTAAAGAACCAGAATTAGGATTACTATATAAGGCAGGTGTTGTTCAGATTATTGAAACCAAACAGTGGTCTGAAGGGGTTCATTTTCCGCAAATGGGACCAAAAGCAATTAAAATATTGCGTGCTATTAAAGTTGCGAATGGATTCCTAATTACGAATGGAGAGTACGCTTCTATGATGACCGACATTATAGAAATTGATCATTTCCATATTGGAAAGGTGTTATATGAAATGACTGCTAAAATTATGGGGATTCCAAAAGGAAGTGGTTTCATTCAATTTGTGCCGGCAGGAGTTAGAACTACTTTGGCATATCCTACTCCAATACAAACCGCAAAAGATTTTGATTTGGCGCTCAAAAGCGAAGTATTTGCTGAACTAAAAAACATCCTTGGAGAAAAAGAATTATTGGATCTTATTTCTAAAGATGCTATAGAAAACGGAACCCCTATAGAAAAATTATTAGTTCAAATAAAACAACGTACAAAAGAAACAAAAGAAGAGGAAAAAGTGACCTCATCATTTGCAGGAGGCGTTTATGAAGATGGATTGCCTTGGAGTGGCGTATTAGCGGAAATTGACACGAAGAAACACCAATGGAAATTTGCTGCACATATTGCAAATAAAGAGCCCAAAAATGTTCCTGCATTGATCAAAGAGTATCAAAAGAAAAGCAAGAATCCTAATAAAATAGAATTAGCTTGGAATGGAGGTTATATCTTAAATCCTGAATTGGTTGGAAAACTAGGCTTGCCAGAAACCTACATTGGCTCGCCTTTAGGTTTATTGATTATGAATAACAAGGTTTTTTGTCCGCCACTTTTTAATAAACCAGCTTTCATTATCTATAAAAATGGAGATGTCGATATTAGAAAAGTAACCAGTAAAGCAGGATTTATAATAATAGGCAAGCAAAATAAACTTGAATTTACCGCAACTAATTATAACAATCATAGTAATTTAGCACCTTGTTTTTACGATTTATCCTACACCCAAGAAAACATCAAAGGAAATGGAAATGTAATTGTAAGAATAGCAGGAAATACCGTAAAACAGCTTATTAAAACCACCCGTAAAGAAACTGTGCCTATTATTCCTGTAGGAATTACCTTATCGATTCCTTCAAATTTATTTGATAAAAATCTATTTAAAGAAGGTACATCATTAAATATCAAATTGTTAGAACCAGAAACAAATCCTTATAAATGGGATGAAATATCATACGCTATTGAAGCTGGCCCCATGTTAATTGCAGAAGGTAAGCAAACTTTAAATATGGAAGATGAAGGTTGGAAAACAACGAACTCTATTAAAACACAAGCGGCTCGACTAGATTTTACAGACATGCGAGGACCAAAAATAGCAGTTGGAATTACGAAAAAAGGTAAATTATTAGTACTGATGGTCAATGGCCGAATTAGAGAATCTGTTGGCGCAACTCATTTTGATATGGTTGATATCTTGTTAAAATATGGCATGGATAAAGCTATGGGCTTTGATCCTGGAGGAAGCAGTACTTTAGTGGTTGATGGTGAAATCATGAATATTTCACCGTATAATAAAAATTACGAAAAAAACATTTATGCACTACCTCCAGAACCTCGTTTTGTCGCAAATGCAATTGTGGGCTGGATTGAAGAATAGTTTGTTAAAATTAAATGAGAACAACGTCAATTATTTTTTTCCGTGTAATTCAGCTGAAAGCCTTCATTGATGAAATACCTGCATAAACGAATCGTTGATAAAGAACTAAACTACTATGGACTTAAAGTTCATAGTAGTTTAGTTTTATCTTGCTAATTTAAAGGGGTATTCATCATATTATTTTTAAAGCTCAATTACCCAAACAATTCCAAACTATCAATTTCTAAACTATTAATAAATTCAGAAGCATTCACGATATCTGTATGCATTACTCTGTCTTCTTCTACAATTGTAACTTCTTGCCTAAATAAGTTAACAATAGATTCTAAAAAAGGAGAAGATTTTCCCCTACCAAAATTCAAAGCTTGTGAAGCCGTAAACAACTCAATCGCTAAAATAGTCTGTATATTGTCTACTATTTTTATACATTTTGTTGCTGCATTTGCACCCATAGAAACATGATCTTCTTGCCCATTGCTAGATTCTATAGAATCTACACTTGCAGGCGTTGCATATTGTTTATTCTGACTCACAATACTTGCTGCTGTGTATTGCGGAATCATAAAACCAGAATTTAACCCAGGATTTGCAATTAAAAAAGGAGGTAAATGTCTGTGACCAGAAACCAATTGGTAGGTTCTTCTTTCTGATATATTTCCTAACTCTGATAAAGCAATCGCTAAAAAATCTAACCCTAAAGCTAGAGGTTGCCCATGAAAATTTCCGCCAGAGATAATTTCATCTTCTTCTATAAAAATATTAGGATTATCGGTTACCGAATTAATTTCCGTTAAAAAAGTTTTAGTTACAAATCGTATCGTGTCTTTTGTTGCGCCATGAACTTGCGGCATACATCTAAAAGAATAAGGGTCTTGCACATGTTGTTTTTCTTGATCAATTAGTTCACTATCTTCTAAAAAATCATTAATTCTTTGCGCGGTTTTTATTTGGCCATTATGTGGTCTTACAAAATGAATTAGCGCATTAAAAGGTTCTTTTCTTCCATCGAAACCTTCTAAAGAAATTGTACCAATTAAATCAGATAAATAAGATAATTTATGTGATTTCAGTAAACAATGAATTCCGTAAGCACTCATAAACTGGGTGCCATTTAAAAGTGCTAACCCTTCTTTAGATTGCAGGTTTATCTTATCCCAAGAAAAAATCTGCAATAATTTTTCTCCTGTAATTTTTTCGTTTTTATAAAACACCTCTCCTAGTCCGATTAAAGGCAAAGACAAATGTGCCAAAGGCGATAAATCACCAGAAGCTCCTAAAGATCCTTGTGTATAAATAACAGGAATAATATCATTATTATAAAAATCAATCAGCCTTTTTACAGTAGCTAGTTGAACTCCTGAATTCCCATAACTCAAAGCGTGTACTTTAAATAAAATCATCAGTTTTACAATTTCTTTTGGCACTTCCTCTCCTGCACCACAAGCATGACTCATTACCAAATTTTCTTGAAGTTTTTGTAAGTTATCGTCGTTTATTTTTACATTGTATAAAGCACCAAAACCAGTATTTATTCCATAAATTGGTTTCGAAATCGATTTCGTTTTAGTATCGAGATAAGCTCGGCATTTTTCTATTTTCTGAATGGACGTTTCTGATAAAGCAAGTTTTTTATCCAAAGAAATAATTTCTTGAATACCTGTTAAATCTAGCGGTTTTAAATCTATTAAGTGAATTGAATTCATGTTTTTCTTTATTGGGCTTCAAAAGTGCAAATTCAAACCTACTTATGCAAACGATTTTACCTATTTTTCTGCAAGATAAGTTTTATATTTGTGGGAAATTTTAATATTCAACAATGAAAAAATTAAGCACACTATTTTTCGTTATGTTCATCATGATTGCCTGCACGCAAGAGCATTCTAGAGAATATCTCACACTTTCGGGGAAATTAGAAAACAATAAAGATTCTATCATATCAATTGCTAGTACAAAAGGCATCTTAAAAAAAATTAGCATCAATAAAGACGGTTCCTTTAAAGATACTTTAAAAGTTAAGAAAGCCGCTATTTATACATTCCTTACAAGTGATACTAATAGAGCACCAATTTATCTAAAAAATGGATATAATATCATTTTAACAGGTGATGCTGACCAATTTATGGACAGCTTTAAATTTTCTGGAGAAGGCGCAGTGAACAGCAATTTTATCATGGCTCAAATAGAAAAGAGTCAGACCGTGGGAAATCCCCAACTCATATTAAATTTAGAGGAAAAAGAATTTAGAAAAAAAGTAGCTGCACTAAAATTTGAATACGATAGTATTTTAGATTCTTACAAAAATTTAGATAGTACGTTGTATACTTCTGTGAAACAGCAAAATATAGAATTAGTTACGTATTTTGATAATGCTTATGCACAAAATGAGGTCATGGGAATAGGAAAACTCTCTCCCAAATTTGAAAACTATGTTGATATAACAGGAGGAAAAAAATCTTTAGATTCTTTTAAAGGTACATATGTGTATATTGATGTTTGGGCTACTTGGTGCAGACCTTGTATTCAGCAAATTCCTTATTTACAAACTTTAGAGAAAGAGTATCACAATAAAAATATTGAATTTATTAGTATTTCTACGGATGAAGCAAGAAGAAGCGGTGGTTCTTGGGAAGCTGCAGAAAAAAAATGGAGAGATTTTGTAGAAAAGAGAAATATGAGTGGTGTGCAGCTTTGGTCTGGACAAGATTATTCTTTTCAACAAGCGTATGAAATAAACGGTATTCCTAGATTTATATTAATTGGTCCAGAAGGAAAAATTGTAGATGCCAATGCACCAAGACCTTCTGACCCTAGATTAAAAACGTTGTTTACTTCTTTGGGTATTTAGCAGTGTTGGCTATTAAATAAAAAAAGCGAAATTCTGTTTAGAATTTCGCTTTTTTTATGTCTTATTATTTTTGTTCTTATTTCTTGTATCTAATCTTTAAGACAAAAAAACTATTCTTTATAAACACCCATATTAGCGTATTTATCCATTCTTTTGGAGACTAAATCAACATCATTTAAATCTTTTAGCTGACTAAATGCATCAAGTATTTGTTCTTCTACCGCTTTAAAGGCGCCATCTCTATTGGCGTGTGCTCCACCAACTGGCTCCTTAATAATAGCATCAATTAACTTTAACCTTTTCATATCGGCTCCTGTTAACTTTAAAGCTTCAGCAGCTTGTTCTTTAAACTCCCAACTTCTCCATAAAATTGAAGAACAAGATTCTGGAGAAATAACAGTATACCATGTGTTTTCCATCATGTATACCCTGTCTCCTACCCCAATGCCTAATGCTCCACCAGAAGCACCTTCACCAATCACTATTGTTATAATCGGTGTTTTTAAACGAGTCATTTCAAGAATATTTCTTGCAATCGCTTCTCCTTGGCCACGCTCTTCTGCCTCTAAACCTGGATATGCTCCTGGAGTGTCTAATAAAGTAACTACAGGAATTCTAAATTTTTCTGCCATCTTCATTAAACGCAAAGCCTTTCTGTAACCTTCAGGATTAGCCATCCCAAAATTTCTGTACTGACGGGTTTTGGTGTTGTATCCTTTTTGCTGACCAATAAACATAAATGATTGATTGCCAATTTTACCTAAACCACCAATCATGGCTTTATCATCTTTTACATTTCTGTCTCCATGCAGTTCCATAAAGGTATCTCCACAAATGGCCTTAATATAATCTAGTGTATAAGGTCTGTTTGGATGTCTGGACAATTGAACTCTTTGCCAAGGTGTTAAATTTTTATAAATATCTTTTCTAGCAATTGCTAATTTCTTTTCAATTTTTTTGCAAGTAGCTGTAACATCTACATCACTCTCTTTACCGATAATTTCACACTTTTGCAGTTGATCTTCAAGCTCTTTAATTGGCATTTCAAAATCTAAATATTCCATTTTGCAGTTATTTTGCTTTCGTTATTTCGATAAACAAACATACTACAAAATTTACTTTTTTATGCTAACTGGACTTACTTTTTTGATTTTACTCTTTGATAAAATTTCCGCTTTATTACCGATTTATTTTGAATAATTCCGTTTAACATGACGACCCCTAAAACAATACCAGCTCCTATATAAAACTCTGGTTTCATTTTTTCTTTATCACCAAAAATAAATAAAGCTAAAACAATTGCATAAACAGGTTCTAAATTAATGGTAAGCATCACTGTATAAGGCGATATATACTTCATTATTTTAACAGATGCTATAAATGCGTATGCTGTACAAATACTGCTTAAAATGAATAAATATAGCCAATCCATATTAGAAATTTTGAAAAAAGAAACAGAAAAACTATGATTAAAAAACAGATAAACTGTAACGAATAAAGTCCCAAATAAAAGTTGGTATAATGAAATGCCACTGGCGTCGTATTTCTTAATAAATAATCCGTTTAAAACTGCAAATAAAGCCCCTAAAAAAGAAGATATTAACGCATATAGAATACCTAGTTTATACTGACTTTCAAAATTAAAAATAATGTATAAACCTACTATTACGATCAATCCAAGAATAATTTCTAGTGCTTTTATTTTTCTTTTAAAAAAAATGGGTTCTATGAGTGATGTAAAAAAAGCACCTGTACTCATGGTCACTAAAGCTACAGATACGTTGGATACTTTTATCGCTTTGAAAAAAAATATCCAATGTAATGCAATAATGATTCCTGTAAATAAAAATTTTAGCAACCCCCTTTTATCAACATAAAAAGATTTCTTTTTGAATAGAAAATAAATTGTGATGAACAGCACTGCTAAACCCATTCTAAAAAAAACTAGCGGAATGGCTTCGATAGTAATTAATGCGCCAAGTATTGCAGTAAAGCCCCAAATAAAAACGATGAGATGCAGTAATAAATAATTTTGTATTTTATTTCCTTGCATTTAGATAAAGATAAATAGCAACACAGCCAAAAAATATATTAGGCAACCAGACGTATAAAAGAGAATTCACACCCGCTACAGCTCCTAAAACTTCCGAAATTTTCATTAAGAAAACATACATAAACATTAGTGCAATACCAATTGCTAAATTAATTCCTATACCTCCTCTTCGTTTTCTAAAGGCTAAAGCAACTGCAATAATGGTAAGTATATAAGAAGCTATAGGCAAACTTGTTCTTTTATGAAACTCTACCAAATATGCGTTTAAGTTTTTAACACCCCTCTTTTTAGAAATATCAATAAATTTAGACAATTCATTTGAAGTCATTTCTTGGGCCAATGCAGACTTATAAATCAAATCTTTTGGAGTAAAATTAAAAACCGTATCAATTTTGTTTCCAGAAAAAATACTGTCTCTGTTTTTATAAATTTTTCGTAATCTCCAATTCCGTAGACTAAAACTAGAATCTTTTTTTATGAATTTTATATTGTCTGCAACTAATTTTGATTTTAACTTTAAACCGTCGTACACTTCTGATGTAAAATCGTAACCCGCATTTGTTTCGGTGTTAAAATTTCTGATAAAAATATAAGTACTATCTGTTAATTGTAAACTAAAGTCGCTTACGTATTTAAACTCCTGTTTTTGACTTCTAGTGTTAAGGTATTCTTTTTCGAACTTTTTTCTTGTTTTACTGCTATTTGGTACTACAAAATGATTCATCAATAAAGATAAAACAGTAATTAAAGTAGCTCCAACAAAGTAAGGATATAAAAAACGCTGAAAAGAAACTTTGGCATTTGTAATGGCAATAATTTCTGTATTGTTAGATAATTTGGATGTAAATAAAATTACCGCAATAAATAATGCCAAAGGCATAAACGTATTTGCATAATAAATTATAAAATTCTTGTAATATTCATCTACAATTTGATAAAAGCCTAAATCAGCATGTTCTAAAAAGTTATCAATCTTTTCAGAAATGTCTATTGCTACTGCTATAGGTATCAAGATTAGTAGGGTAAACACAAATGTTACCAAGAATCGTTTTAGTATGTACCAATCTATTATCTTCAAATTTTTGTTGTTAGTTTTTTGTTGTTAGTTTTTGGTTACTCATGATTACGAATAACCACCAACCAAATTCAATGAACTATAATCGTTTATCCATTTGTTTTACCATCTTATCTTTCCATTCTCTAAAATCTCCTGCTAAAATATGTTTTCTTGCTTCACGCGTTAGCCAAACATAAAAGCCCAGATTATGAATAGATGCAATTTGTTTTCCTAACATTTCTTTGGCTACAAATAAATGACGTAAATAGGCTTTCGAATAATAGGTATCTACTTCTGTAATTCCCATTTCATCAATTGCAGAAAAATCATGTTCCCACTTTTTATTTTTAATATTAATACTTCCATGCGCGGTAAATAACATTCCGTTTCTAGCATTTCTAGTTGGCATGACACAATCGAACATATCAATCCCTAACGAAATATTTTCTAAAATATTTATCGGTGTACCAACGCCCATTAAATAACGTGGTTTATCTTCTGGCAAAATTGCAGTCACAACCTCTGTCATGGCATACATTTCATCTGCAGGTTCCCCAACAGAAAGACCGCCAATTGCATTTCCTTGCGCGCCAGCATTGGCAATATATTCTGCAGATTGTTTTCTTAAATCTGTGTAAGTACTTCCTTGAACAATCGGAAAAAATGTTTGCTCAAAACCGTATTTAAAAGGTAAATTCTCTAAGTGATTCATACATCGATCCAACCATCTATGCGTCATGTGCATAGAACGCTTGGCATAATTATAATCACAAGGATATGGTGTACACTCATCAAAAGCCATAATGATATCTGCCCCAATTGTACGCTGTGTTTCCATAACATTTTCTGGTGTAAAAAAGTGCATAGAACCATCTATATGACTTTTAAACTTTACGCCTTCTTCATTAATTTTTCTTCTTCCCGATAAAGAATAAACTTGATAACCCCCTGAATCTGTTAAGATATTTCGATCCCAGTTCATGAATTTATGCAAACCACCCGCTTTTTCTAAAGTCTCTAATTTAGGTCGTAAAAATAAATGGTAAGTGTTTGCTAAAATAACATCAGGGTTTACATCATTCTTTAGTTCTCTTTGATGCACTCCTTTTACAGTTCCCATAGTTCCTACAGGCATAAAAATGGGAGTTTCTATAGTTCCGTGATCAGTTTTAATAATTCCTGCTCGGGCTTGACTCTTTGGGTCAGTTATTTTTAGGTCGAATTTCATTGTGGACAAATATAGTATTATTGTAAGAAGCGAGAAACTAAAAGATTCTTAAAGGTTTGTAAAAAAGTAGACACGAATTTCAAGAATACGCGCCCAAACCCTTTGTCTGTTAAACCTTAAAATTACAAAAGGTTGAAACCCTCTGCAATTGAATTACCAGCGTTTCTTTTTTGATGAAGAACCAGCGGCATTCCTCTTACTTTTGGGTGAAGATTTTCTAAAAGATGCACTCTTTTTATTAAAATCGTTTTTTGTTGGCGCTATTTTTTTTCTAGAAACTTTCTTTTTAGGAGGTTCTTTTATAGATGATGCTTCTTCTGTTTTTGAAGATGATGAAATCATAGTATTAATTTCTTTCATTTCTTCTTCTGTTAATTCGCGCCAATCTCCAGTTTGCAGATAACCAAGATCTACATTCATAATTCGTGTGCGTTTTAATTTAATCACTTCATAATCTAAATATTCGCACATTCTACGAATTTGACGATTTAAACCTTGCGTTAAAATGATTTTAAAGATTTTAGCACTCACCTTCTCTACCAAACACTTTTGAGTTACAGTTCCTAAAATAGGAATCCCATTCCCCATTTTTTGAAGAAAATCATCGGTGATTACTTTATCAACAGAAACAAAATATTCTTTTTCGTGATTATTTCCTGCTCGTAAAATTTTATTGACAATATCTCCATCATTCGTCAGAAAAATCAATCCTTCAGAAGGTTTGTCTAAACGTCCTATAGGAAATAATCTTTCTGGATAATTAATATGCTTTATAATATTATCTGGTTCTCGATCATCCGTCGTGGAAACAATACCAACAGGTTTATTTAAGGCAATGTATACCGTAACATCTTTCGGTATTACATCTCGGCCATCTAACCTTACCATATCTTTTTTACCAACTCTGTTTCCTAATTGCGTTGGTTTTCCGTTAATAGTTACTCTGCCTTCTTTGATATATTTTTCAGCCTCTCTTCTAGAACACATTCCTGAAGAACTTATATATTTATTAAGGTTTGTAGATTGTTGTTTGTTGGTATCCAAAAGAAAATAATTTTGCTGCAAAAATAAGTAAAGTTAAATTAGTTTTCATTACAATTTTTTATCAAAAATTACTCGAACCTACATATTGATCCTATCACAATTCAATCGTTCTAAAGGTTAAATTAATTCTAGGTGAATTTACTTTTTTAGTCGGTGGTAATCTGTGTAACCAATTCGTTTGTGTATTCTCTTTCATCACTAAAAGACTTCCTCTTTCTAAAACCACATCTATTCTTTGCTTACTCTCCTTATGTTTAAGTGAGAATTTACGCTCTGCGCCCAAAGATAAAGAAGCAATTGCCCCGTTTTTCTTTAGCATTTTTTCGCCATCAGAATGATACCCCATGCCTTCATCTCCTGAATGATATAAGTTCAATAAACAAGAATTATAGGTTTCGTTGCTTTCTTTTTCAATAATTTCTTTGAGCTGTAGCAGTTCTTGTGTCCAAATATTAGCCATTTTGGTAACCTTAGAGTAGGTATAAGAATATTCTGAATCTCCATACCAAGCTACTTTTCTTTTGGTAATGATTTTCTTTCCGAACATAATAGCTTCATCATTTTTCCAATTAATAGTTGTGAATAACTGCTGATAATAAAAATCGCAATGTGTTGCATCTAAAATTACACCATGATAATGCGTAACGCCATCAAAAGGCAAAATGTTCGATATTGCATCCGAAGAAAATAAATCCATAGTATAAAAATACTGAAAAAGGATAGAATGAAATAATTTGTTTGCTACTGCTTTTTAAAAACTTTTAGGATGCGTATTTTTGCACTATGGAATTTAAATTAGTATCAGAGTTCTCTCCAACGGGAGACCAACCACAAGCCATTAAAGAACTTTGTGAAGGAATTAAATCCGGAGAAAGGTTTCAAACTTTATTAGGTGTAACAGGATCAGGAAAAACGTTTTCTGTCGCAAATGTGGTGAAAGAGGTGAAGAAACCAACCTTGGTTTTGGCACATAACAAAACATTAGCGGCGCAATTATATTCCGAATTCAAACAATTTTTCCCAGAAAATGCCATAGAATATTTTGTTTCCTATTACGACTATTATCAACCAGAAGCCTACATTCCGGTAACAGGAACTTATATCGAAAAAGATTTATCTATTAACGAAGATATTGAGCGTTTGCGTTTGAGCACGACCTCTTCACTCCTTTCCGGCAGACGAGATGTATTAGTGGTGGCGTCGGTTTCTTGTTTATACGGAATTGGAAATCCTACAGAATTTAAGAAAAATGTAATTCCCATTCAAACGGGTCAATTGCTTTCTCGCACAAAATTTCTACATCAATTAGTTCAAAGTTTGTATTCTAGAACAGAACACGAAATAAAAAGTGGCACGTTTAAAGTTAAAGGAGATGTGGTCACTATTTATCCTTCATATGGAGATAATGGTTATCGTGTTCACTTTTTTGGTGATGAAATTGAAGAAATAGAATCGTTTGATTTAGAGACGAATGCCATTTTAGAGAACTTCGATGAACTCCATATTTATCCCGCAAACTTATTTGTAACCTCTCCTGATGTGTTGCAAAATGCGATTCATCAAATTCAAGAAGACATGATGAAACAGGTAGATTATTTTAAAGAAATTGGTAAACATTTAGAGGCAAAACGTTTAAAGGAAAGGACAGAATTCGATCTAGAAATGATTCGTGAATTGGGCTATTGTTCTGGTATTGAAAACTATTCTCGTTATTTAGATGGCAGAGAACCCGGTACAAGACCTTTCTGTTTGTTAGATTATTTTCCAGAGGATTATTTAATGGTCATTGATGAAAGCCATGTAACGGTGCCACAAACCCACGCCATGTATGGAGGCGATAGAAGTAGAAAAGAAAATTTAGTAGAATACGGATTTCGATTGCCAGCAGCGATGGACAATCGTCCTTTAAAATTTGATGAATTTGAAGCCCTTCAGAGGCAAACTATTTTTGTTTCTGCAACTCCTGCAGATTACGAATTGCAAAAAACAGAAGGTGTTTTTGTCGAGCAATTAATAAGACCAACTGGATTGCTAGATCCTATTATTGAAATAAGACCCAGTTTAAATCAGATTGATGATTTAATTGAAGAAATACAGATTAGAGTTGAAAAAGACGAACGTACTTTGGTAACGACGTTAACCAAAAGAATGGCTGAAGAGCTCACAAAATATTTAACAAGGGTTGATATTCGTTGTCGTTACATTCACTCTGATGTAGATACTTTAGAACGTGTAGAAATTATGCAAGATTTGCGTAAAGGTTTGTTTGATGTTTTAATTGGTGTAAACCTTTTAAGAGAAGGGTTAGATTTACCAGAGGTTTCTTTAGTCGCTATTTTAGATGCTGATAAAGAAGGTTTTTTAAGAAGCCACAGATCCATCACACAAACCGTGGGAAGAGCTGCAAGAAATGTGAATGGTTTGGCAATTTTATATGCTGATAAAATTACCAATAGCATGCAAAAAACCATGGACGAAACAGATAGGCGGAGAGAAAAGCAAATTGCGTACAATACAAAACACAATATTACACCAACTCAAATTAATAAAAGGATAGATGATACCTTAACAAAATCTGCGGTTTCTAGTTATCATTACGACAATGCAAAACAAGTGGCTGCAGAGCAAGATTTGCAGTATTTACCCAAAGAAGAAATTGAAAAACGCATTCGAGATAAACGCAAACACATGGAGGCTGCAGCCAAAGGTTTAGACTTTATTGTTGCTGCAAAACTACGTGATGAAATTGCTGTTTTAAGAAAGAAGTTGTAGTTTGATTATTGAGGTTTGTTTAGAGGCTTATTACTTTAGTTTGGCTTTTTACTGTGTAAATTTGTTTTAATAAATGCTAAGAATAATTTAAGAAAGTTTCCTGTTTTTCGTCTTTTTAAAAATAGTAACCTAAAAAATAAATATCAAAAACAACATCAGAAATTAAAGAAGTGTGAAAAAATTAATTGTATTTTTTATTCCACGTATTGCTTTAAGTTCAATATTATACTAGACAATTTTAAAATTAAACCCAATTAGTATTTATGTCGGTGCTTTGATGTTATTACCCGCTTTAGTAGCATTTTTTGCGCGAAAAATAAAGAAGTGACCTATTTCGAGTCTACCGTGTAGTTTAAAAGAACTGAAATACATGAAAATTTACGAATTACATACGTAAGTTAAACATGGCATTTTTACTCCTGCTAAAAATTATGTAAATTTATAGAATCAAAAAACAGCGAAATGACAACAATTAGTATAAAAAATCACTGTTTAAAAATGACTCAAAGTTCTTATATTTTGACAACTTCTGAATTTCTTGAGGAGATTATTCGTTTACAAAAACTATAATTTTCAACAAATACTATAAAATATTTTTACCAAACTTTTTTCAGTATCAAAAGAACCTCGAATCATTATTAACTTCAACAATATTAAAACAAGAATAAATTATGATCAAAAAATATGCACTCTGTACTTTACTACTAATTATTTATATAAATCCAAGTTATGCCCAAGATACCTATGAAAGAAATGCATCGGCAGATGTTTTGAGTTATATCTTTAATCTCTCATTAAACGATGATAACAACGAAATTAAAGGAGAGACTTTCATAAAAGTAAAGTTTAAGAAAAAAACAGAAAGTTTTTCATTAGATCTTATTGGGAAATCCGAGAAGTATGGAATGCAGGTATTAGGTGTTTACGAAGATAAGGATACTGCGGTTTATACATATTCTAATGATAAAATTAGAATTACTCCGGCAGCTAAAAAATCAAAAATTAGAACCTTTAAAATAAAATACCAGGGTATTGCTCAAAAAGGACTCGTTATCGATACTACAAAATTTGGTCAGCGCTCCTTTTTTGGAGACAACTGGCCCAACTTGGCAAGGCATTGGCTTCCCTGTGTAGACCATCCCTATGATAAGGCTACTGTTCAATTTAGAATTACAGCTCCCGATCAATATGATGTTGTTGCTACCGGAAAAAAAACAGAAGAAAGCAATCTTGGCGGTGGTCTTAAACTAACAAGCTATGAAGAGCCAGCTCCTGTTCCTATGAAAGTAGTCACTATTGGGGTTACAAAATTTGCAACCAAACTACTAGGCACAGTAGGAGAAATTCCTGTAACCGCATGGGTGTATCCAGAAAATAGGTTAGATGGTTTTTCTGACTATGGAGTCGCTGTAAATGTTATGAACTATTTTATTAAAAATATTGGTCCCTATTCTTACGCCAAACTAGCCAACATGCAAGCAAAAACGAAATGGGGTGGATTGGAAAATGCAGGAACCATCGCCTACTTCGAAAACTCCGTTACGGGAAAAAAGACCGTTGAACCCTTAATAGCACATGAAATTGCCCATCAATGGTTTGGAAACTCTGCTACAGAAAATAGCTGGAATCATGTTTGGTTAAGTGAAGGGTTTGCTACTTATTTTACCATTCTGTATCAAGAAAATTTTTATGGAAATGAAAAAAGAAAAGAGGAACTGTCAAAAGATCGAAAAGAAGTAATTGCCTATTACAAAAAGAACCCGTCACCAATCGTAGATAATACCATTAAAGACCCTTTAAAAGTGTTAAGTACAAATACCTACCAAAAAGGAAGTTGGGTACTAAACATGTTAAGACACCGATTAGGAGATAAAGTTTTCTGGGAAGGCATCAGACTTTATTACAAAACTTATAAAAATTCGAATGTGATGACAGAAGATTTCCGTGTGGTTATGGAAAAGGTTTCTAATGAAGATTTAAATGGTTTTTTTGAACAATGGATATTCACCAAAGGTTTTCCAGAATTAAAATGGAAATGGAACTACAAAAGAGGAAAAGTAAGCATCAATATTACTCAAATACAGCAACATCATACTTTCAAATTCCCTCTTGAAATTAGCATCATCAGCGGTAAAGAAATAAAAATGAAGACCTTTCTGATCGATGAAAAATCAGAAACCCTTGAAATAGGCATGGATACAAAGCCAGAAGATGTCTTATTAGACCCAGAATTATGGCTCTTATTTGAAGAAAAAAAATAATGGATTTTGTACACGAAAAACAAGATCGCCCTTAGTATTGCTAATAATATAAAACTGAATACAGATTAAAATTAAGGCAATAGCAAGTGCAAAAATTCATTGTTTTATCCAATGCTGAACTTGTTCTAAAATTAGTTTAATATTCAAATTATTTTAGAGTGACTAAAACGTACTAACAATTTAAACTAAAAAAAAGACTATAAAAAAACTATTAATACTTGCTGTTATTACTTTAAGCCTATGTAGTTATGACGCAAAAAAATCATCAGAAACAACGATTGAAAAAGATCATAAAATTGTTTTCGGACACAAAGAAGTTCTGTATTCAAATATTTTAAAAGAAGACAGAAAAATTTGGATACATCTGCCAGAGAGTGCTCAAGGTATCTCAAAAAACCTATCTAAATATCCTGTTTTATATCTATTAGATGGGCCAGAGCATTTTTACTCTGTCACCTGAATCATCAGACAATTAAGCACTACAAATGGCAATACCATCAAGCTCTAAACTTTAGAATGCTTAAAAATTAATCGAGGAAATTACTTTTTTCAAAAAAAAGATTTAACTTTTTAATGTATTTAGAGATTCTCACTAATTTTCATCTAAATTTATGAGTACTCTAAAAACATCCACTTTTCTCCAGTTTTATGATAATTCTAAATTATAAACCACACATAACCTTGGTGTTGGACAACACTTTTTGTAAATTTGCACTATGAAAATATTGAAACAAAAACTACATAGCTTTAGAATATTCAATTTTAATTTCTCGATTTATTAGCTTTTTAGCTTTTGGTTTTTGGAAACCAATCTTAAAAATCACTCCTTTTCACTTCCATTTTAAATACCTCACTAAACGTATTTATTTCATTTTCTGATTGAAGATTTTATCTTCTATCAAATTATGACTATCGGCTATTTAGCTTATCACTAAATGGTTTCAAATAAATTAAATAAGTAAATAATGATTATTAAAACATTTGATGCCTTTAATAGGATATCGTTTTTAGTCATCGATCGAATCACAAACTTTTTACAACTGCATTTAGTAAATTGTAAAGATAATAAAAAAGCAATAAGACAATCACTTTTGTATGCAGCAAAAGAAATTACCAGTTTAGGCGGTTACACGTTTATCACAAAAGAAAAAGGTATTATTGTTGGCGCAATTGTAATAAATAAAACAGGCATGAAAGACTATCAGTCAGAAAACCTTTTGGTGTTTGGCAGTTCATAAAGATTTTAGAAAGCAAGGAATTGCTACAAAACTATTAGAAGAAGCTATTCGGTATTGTGATGGTAACATTACACTACAAATTAATAAAGAAAATAATGATGCAATTAAAGTATTTGAAAAAAACGGATTTACTTCCAAAAAAATTCAAATGACATTGCGTAAAGACTGAATTAAAATCAATCAAAAGAAATAATCACTTAATCATAAAAAAATGAAAATTTTAGTAATTGGTGCTGGTAATATGGGACTTACATACGCGCAAGGAATGTCAAAATCAAAACTATTAAAGAAGAGAAACATTATGGTTTTAGATAATTCTGAAGAAAAGTTAGAGGAACTTAATGAAATATCGCACTTTGACACTTTTAAAGAATTAGAAGATTGTGTGCCAAAAGCAGATATTATCTTTATTGCTGTAAAACCATATCACGCAGAAAATCTTTTTAAAGCTTTAAAACCATTTGTAAAACCAGGTCAGGTTCTAGTATCAATCATGGCGGGTATAAATATAGAGAATATCAAAAAATATTCTAGCTTAACAAAAATAGTAAGAGCAATGCCGAATCTACCCGCGCAAATTGGAAAAGGTTTAACCTCTTACGTTACTTCTTTAGAAGTATCTAGAATAGAAAAACTAACAATAGAAAGTTTATTAGATACTACGGGAAAATCTATGGAAGTAGATACCGAAAAATTTATTGATGCCTCTACAGGAATTTCGGGTAGCGGACCTGCGTATGTTTTTTACTTTATGCAAAGCATGATGGAAGCTGCACTACAGATGGGCTTTTCTAAAAAAGACTCTACTGTATTGGTAAGCCAGACTTTTACAGGTGCTGTAGAACTTTTTAATAAATCTAACTTATCACCAAACTCATGGATGGAAAAAGTTGCTTCTAAAGGAGGTACAACACGCGCCGCTTTAGATTCGATGGAAGAGAATAATGTAAACGAATTAATTAAAGATGCCGCCTTTGCTGCTTTTAATAGAGCTGTAGAGTTGGGTAAAGAACATTAAAATGTATAAAGAAAGAATTGTAATTAAAGTAGGAACCAACGTAATGACAAACAGAGATAACAGAATTGTTAGGCCTGTCTTAAGACGTTTGGTAAAACAAGTTGCAGAATTATATGAACGTGGAATTATTTCAATTTTAGTTTCCTCGGGATCTGTCATTGCCGGAAAAGAAGTTTTAGGAGAATCCAATATTAAAAATGAAACTCAAAGAAGACAAGTATACTCTGCTATTGGGCAACCAAGAATGATGCGTCATTATTACAATATTTTTAATGATTACGGAATGAAATGTGCCCAAGTCTTGCCAACTAAAAGAGATTTTAGCCCAGGTATTCACAGGCAAAATATGATTAATTGTTGCGAAGGTTTGTTAGCCGAAGGTGTAATACCCATTGCAAACGAAGATGATGCTGTTTCGGTAACTATGTCTATGTTTTCGGATAATGATGAGTTAGCAAGTTTAATTGCACAATTAATGAATGCTGATAAATTAATTATACTAACCGATATTGATGGGTTGTATTCTGGTCACCCAGAATCTGAAAACAGTAATTTAATCACCAATGTAAATCCGAATGAAGATCTGGATAAATACATAAAGGATAGCAATAAAAAACCGGGAGAAGGCAGAGGCGGAATGGGTTCTAAATTAGATTATGCGCAAGAGGCAGCATCAAATAATATTCCTACCTATATAGCAAACGGAAAAAGAGACAACACTATTATTGATATTATCGACGGAAAATCTGTGGGTACAAAAGTGGCACTTTAAAACGCATACCATGAAATTATTAGACACAACTTTAAAAAATAACGTTCTAGAAAGCATGACAAAAATTCTTGATAAAAATCGAGAAGCACTGTTGCAAGCTAATCAGAAAGATTTAGACGCTTTTAACAAAGAAGATCAAGCAATGTTTGATCGTCTGATTTTAAACAATCAAAAAATTGACGGAATGATTACCGCAATCAATGAGGTAAAAGCACAAGAAGACCCTGTTAATCAAGTTATTAGTGATAAAAACTTAAAAAACGGATTGCAAGTAACCAACAGAACCGCACCATTTGGTACTATCATGATCATTTATGAATCAAGACCCGATGTAACTATTGAGGCGGCGGTTTTAGCTTTTAAAGCGAACAATAAAATCTTATTAAAAGGCGGTAAAGAAGCCATTTTTAGTAATAAAATATTGGTTGAGTTTTGGCACAAAGCATTGGCTAAAAATAATGTGAGCAAAGATTATATTAAACTAATGCAAATGGACAGAACAGAAACACAAGCATTCTTAAAAAACCCAACAGAGCAATTAGATTTAATTGTACCAAGAGGTGGTGAACGCTTAATCAGTTTTGTAAAAGAACATGCTACTTGTGCTGTTTTAATCAGTGGTAGAGGAAATAATTATATTTATGTTGATGAAAGTGCCGATTGGTATAAAACGCTAGCCATTATTATCAATGCAAAAACCGAGAAAATTTCTGCCTGTAATGCGTTGGATAAAATTCTGATTAATGAAAATATCGAAAATTTCGATATGAAATTAAAAGAGTTACAAAGTGTTCTGAAAGAAAAGAGTGTAACGATACTGGTAGATGAAGATGTAAAAAATGTGTTGACGAACGAAACACTAATTGCTGATAATAATGTTTGGAAAGAAGAATTTTTAGCCTTGAAATGTTGTATTGGTGCTGTAAATAATTTAGACGAAGCAATTGCCATTATCAACGAGAATTCTGGCGGACATTCTGCTGCTATCATGACTGACAATAATGAAAATGCTCATAATTTTATGCAACAAATAGATTGTGCTGCTGTTTATAAAAATGCATCTACCAGATTTACAGATGGTGGTCAATTAGGTGTTGGTGCAGAGTTAGCCATTAGTACAGACAAATTGCACCACAGGGGTCCTTTAGGATTAAAAGAATTAGTCACAAATAAATATTATATTTTCGGGGAAGGACAAGTAAGAGTATAATTTTATATTTCCTGAATATTTTAATTATTTCAGTAAACTTTGCGAATTAAAATGCGGTAACCTATCAATTTTTAGCAATTTATTTTATTCATTATACATGTTTTTATAATACTATTTAGATCGTGAAAAATTTTTTAATTTTCCACGATCTAAATTTATAAAAGACTGTATATACTCTGTATTTTTTTCCTGTAATTTTAAAAAATACAATTGGTCAAATCCGAGTTTGTACCGCAAACATTAATTAAAACCCGATTAATTTTACTTCTTTAAACTCTGATTCATTCATAATAGAACACCATATTTTTATCTACCTCAAACTTGTAGGATTCGTTTTATGCTTTTTAATATACAGGCATACTATTTCTTCAGGCTGTGATAAAATATCTAATCAAACTAATTCCAATTTGTATGCACTACTATTTCAAAAAACTCCTCTTTTAAAGATACGAACTAAAGCACCCCTTTCAAGTTTGTACTCCATCCAATTATACTAACTTTGTAATCCAATTATAACTCCGCTTGCGAAAAAAACTTAAACAATTAGAATTATTTTTAAAAAGCTCCAACTTTGACAGAGGAATTCGCTTGGGAGTGGCAATTGCTGTGCCCTTTGCTTTACTTTATTTTTTAGGATATTTTAAATATGCTCCAGCCATTGTTGTTGGTACTTTCTTAAATACTCCGGGTGATATTCCTGGTAGTATAAAACGAAAGGTCAATGCCATTTTAATCAGTATTCTATTAACGATCGTTATTACGGCAATAATTCTATTTTCAAAACCCTTTTTCCCCCTACTATTAATAGTACTTGTCATTATTTCATTTGTTGTTTCATTGATTTCAGTTTATGGTTTTAGAGCATCTTTAGTTTCTTTTTCTGGGCTATTAGCTATGGTCATCGCATTTGCCGTTCAAAAAGAATCGACGCAAGAGATTTTGGTTTATGTATCCTTAATGGGAATTGGTGGCCTTTGGTATTTAGTCGTATCTCTTATTTTTCAAAAACTTACGCCTAAAAAAGATCAGAACCAACTATTATCGGATACGCTTTTACTTATTGGCGAATATTTAAAATTACGTGCAAAATTATTAACAAAAAAGGCAAAGCGTGATGAACGCATGAAACAAACCTTTTTGCTGCAAAATCAAATAAATGAGAAGCATGAAACCTTAAGAGAAACTTTACTTACTGCTCGTAAACGTTCTGGACGATCTCGCTATGAGGAAAAGCAATTATTAATTTTCGTCTCTTCTATTAAGATTTTCGAATTGATAGAAGCAAAACATTTAGATTATAAAATGATCGATGAAATCTTTGGCAAACACAAAGAATTTCTTGAAGCTTCTAAAAGGCTCAACAAAATTATGGGTAACCACCTTGTCCTTTTGTCTGAATTGCTAATTCAAAATGATAAAATACCAAACAAAGAAATTCTATTAAATGCATTATCAAAAGCAAACAAATCTATCACAAATTATATTACAACTGTAAAATTACCTGAAGCTCGCGAAGGTGCTTTAGTCTTAAAAAACCTCTATGATTATCAAGAACAATTACTAGAAGAAATTAGAATTATTAGACGTTTAATGGCAAATGTTCAAGATGCCTCTAAAGTATCATTAAAAAGAGAAGATTCTAGTCAATTTTTAACACTTCAAGAATATCGATTGAATGTTCTGATTCAAAATTTCAGTTTAAATTCTACTATGTTTAGGCATTCATTTCGACTTACTGTTGCCATTTTATTTGGATATCTTTTAGGTTTTCTTTTTGATATACAAAATACCTACTGGATTTTATTGACCATTATTGTGATTATGAGACCAAGTTATGGCCTCACCAAAGAACGCTCAAAAGATCGTATTATTGGCACGCTCATTGGTGCTATTATTGCTGTTGGTATTGTTTTACTTACCCAAAATGTTATTGTCTATTCGGTGCTGGTATTTATTTCGTTAATATTAGCCTTTTCATTAATTCAGCAAAATTATAAGTCGGCTGCTGCATTGATAACCATTAGTATCATATTTGTATACTCCTTAATGAACCCTAATGCCTTTGAGGTCATTCAGTATCGCGTTATCGACACCTTTATTGGAGCTACAATTGCTCTTGTTGCGAACTATTTAATTTTGCCTAGTTGGGAAGTAAATAACTTAAAAAAAATACTTTTAAACGCTCTAAAAATGAACAAAAAGTATCTTTTAGCAACGCAAGAATTGTATCAAGATACTACTAAACACAAGTTCTCCTATAATTTGGCAAGAAAAGATGCATTTCTTGCCATCAGCAATTTAAATGCATCCTTCCAACGTATAACACAAGAACCAAAATCGAAACAGAAAGAATTTCAATTAATCTATGAAATTGTGACACTTAACCAGACTATGATTTCTGCGATTGCATCTATTGGTAATTTTATCATTAATCATAAAACAACACAAGCCTCTAAAGAGTTTAATACATTAACATACACAATTTCAAACACGCTACAGAGGTCTTTCGATAGTTTAGAACACACACAAATCGAAGAAAAAATAAAAAATGAAACTGTTGAAGAAGCAGAGGATAAATTATTCGGAAAATACCAGCAATTATCAAATTTACGAGATGAAAACATCAAAAAAGGAAATACAGAATTAGATACCAAAACACTTCACAGTCTTCAAGAAGCTCATCTAATTTCGAATCATATGAGTTGGTTGAAATCACTTTCAGAAAGTCTAAAAAAAGCTACTGAGCGCTACAGTTCTTCGAATATAAGTGACTGATAGTCCTTTTGTTAATTTTTAGTAGCAATCACTTTGTTTGATGCTATTAATTAATACTTTTTTTAAAATGAAAATTTAAACTAAAAAATAGGATAGTTTTTCATTTTGTTTTTCTAAAAGTCCTTTTAATACGGCAACATATATACTTTTGATTTATAAATAATTTAAGATGCAAATGAAAGTTAATAGCATCAAATTAGAGAACATCCTGCTATTTTACTTTGTTCTACAGGAGGAAGCGAAAATGCAACCAATTTTAATAATAGATCTAGTTTGACAAATTAGAAGTTCTTCCTCTGATGTGTATTCTTTGTTTTTGAGTGATGCATTCGCTAAAATTTTGTTACTTTATGGTGCAACCAGACATTATATTGGTTAAAGAACTGAACGAGATTGTGTTGTTTTGGATGTAACCTTCAAAATAAAAAAATTAGGCAATGTTCCACCCGTATTGATAATAAGATAATATCCAAAAAGAAAAACAAGTTAACAAATCCTGAACCTGTTTTTTAAATATGATAAATTCTTTAGAACTTATTAAAAGAACCTTTTATAGAAATAGCAAGTTTACCCTATTTTGAATGTGTTGGTTTGTTTGTAAATAATCAACTAGCAATAATTTCGTCGCTTTAATCTTTTTAAAGACATTAACTTGGTAAAACACTATATATATATATAATATAATTAATGACAACTTTAGAGAAAAAAAAAACACTCATTTTTTAATTGTTTTGATGATTATGTAAAATCTAAAAGAAGTCAATAGATAGAATTAAACACCTCATAACTAATTCTAAATTGTGAAAATTTTATGATATTCGAGATTATAATATGTGTGGTTTTCAACTTTTAAAAAGTATTCAGAAAAGACAATCGTATATTATCTTTTAAAATACCAACCCACTCAAACTCATTTGTAACCCGAACCATAAAAGTTTTGTGCCTTTTGTACTCAGTCGTTATAACAGCGAGCGATTGAATTATATAGTAGCAAGTTTATCGATATTATTAACCATACTAATACATAACAGCAAAAACTATCAAACTGCTCTAATCTAGTTTAAATCAGAAACTATCACGCTAAATTAATGAGAATATTTTCAACAAACACCGTCAAAAATAGCCACTAATCAGTCTTTTAACAGATAAAAGCCTTAGGAAAAACCAAAAGAAGGTATGAAAACACAAAACAACGTTTCAAAAATAGAAAAAGACTTTAAGTAAACGCAAAAAAAATCTTTAGTATATATTGAAGTACTCGCCTATCTAACTAAAGATAAATCATATAAGCTTCATAAAAACCAAGGATATGATCTGTATCCTTTTCACTTTTTAAAAGTGTGAATAAAAGTTAAAAAAATCCAGCTTTTTGACCATAAAAACTTTGCACAAGTCAAAAATGATTCTATATTTGCATCTCTTTACCATGCGAAAGTAGCTCAGTTGGTAGAGCGTCAGCCTTCCAAGCTGAATGTCGCCAGTTCGAACCTGGTCTTTCGCTCAAAAGACTTTATTAGCAATAATAAAGTCTTTTTTTATGTTATAAATTGTCTAAAAATTCAAAGAATTAAGGTGAGAAGTTTATATCGAGCGTAGTCGAGATCAACCTGGTCTTTCGCGCGAAAGAAGGTTTGAGTACTACCTGTATCTTTTTTTATCCGCTAAATATTTATCAGTAAAGAAAACAAAAAATCTTCCATTGCTTGGTGAATTTGTGGCTTCCCTTGAAATCACAACATTCAATAAACCAAGCTAACTAAAGAGTACTTATAAATTCTTTAATTTATCACCAAACAACAAAACTAAAAGTATAGGAATTGCTAATAAAACAACAAAAATAGTATTTGTAGCAAACAGTGATGGCATTAAAACTAATGTTAAAACAAAGCCACCTATGGCACCACCTAAATGTGCGGCATGCCCAATATTTCCTACTTGTTTTTTCATTCCATAAATGGAATATAGCAAATAACCAACACCAAAAACGTACCCAGGAATAGGTATTGCAAAAAACAATAACAGTTGCATATTTGGAAATACTAAAATTGAGGAGTATACAATTCCTGAAACAGCACCAGAAGCGCCAACAGCACTATAATAAGGCTCATCTTTATGATACTGCAATGTGTATAAGCTTCCTGCCAATAAACTTCCAAAGTAGATAATTAAAAAAGGAATTATACCCAAATTATTTGAAACAAAACCTCCAAATATATACAACGCATACATATTAAACCCAAGATGCATCCAATCTACATGTAGAAAACCAGAAGTTAACATTCTAATTTTTTCATCACCCTTTATTCTCCCAATTTGAAACTTGTACTTGTCTAAAAAACTATAATCATCGAAGCCTTTCATAGAGAACAAGACATTGGCAACAATTAATAATATAATGGTAATATTTGAACCTTCTAGCATCCTGCAAAAATAACAAATCTCTTTCGCTTTGCTATCTTGTTTTAAATTTAAATACTGATATTTGTGACGATAAAAATAAACCTATGCCATTTTTAATTTTTGCACTTACCTACCCTTTCATTTGGGTATTTTCAAGATTACCAATGAGGATTTTATATATAAAATCTGATGTATTTTTCTTTATAATATTCTATGTGTTTCGATATCGAAAAAAGATAGTGTATGACAATATTTCTTTGGCGTTTCCTGAAAAATCATCAGAAGAAAAGAAGAAAATTTTAAGATTATTTTTTAAACATTTTACCGATCTATTTATGGAGAGTGTAAAAGCTTTCTCTATCAGTGAAAAAGAAATTTTAAAACGCTACAAATACAAAAACCCAGAGTTAATCAATGATCTTGTAAAGGAAGGAAAAAGTATCGCTTTGGTTGGCGCACATCAAGCAAATTGGGAATGGTCCATTAGTTTACCCCTAGCTCTAGAGGGTAGTATTTATGGAGCGTATACAAAATTAGGGAATAAATATTTTGAAAAAGCAGTAAGAGATTCTAGAGAAAAATTTGGAGTTCTTGGTTATAAAACTTCAGAAACGGTAAAAGGAATGCAAAATAATTTTTCTGAAAAAATTCAAGGTTTATATATTTTATTAAGTGATCAATCTCCACAGCTCCATAAAACTCATTATTGGACAGAGTTTTTTGGTGTAAAAGTACCGATTCATACCGGTGCGGAAATGCTCGCTAAAAAGTTTGATTTAGTAGTCGTAAACTACATTACTACAAAAGTAAAAAGAGGCTTTTATGAAACTGAATTTCAGTTGATCGTTGAAAACCCGAGAGACTATAAGGAGTATGAGATTACAAACAAATATCTTGCTTTAACCGAAGAAAACGTAAAGAAGCAACCAGAACTATACTTATGGACTCATAAACGATTTAAGCATAGAAACAAATTTAAAGAATGGCAAAAGATGAAAGTTGCTAAACCGAAAACCAAGAACTAACTAATGCTTTTTCAATTGATTTTACGCTCTTGTGAACGTAATCATTCTTTGTTGCATCGTATACATACTCTTTAGACCAAACTTCTATATTTTCTGATAATTCTTGCAAAGCATTGCAAATAAAATCTAATTCTTTTGTTGTTATTGTTGGATGTAAAGACAAACGCACCCAACCTGGTTTTTTCGTATTGCAACCAAGTAAAATTTCACCTTTGATTCTATTAGAAGTTTCTTGATCAACATTTAATAAAAAATGACCATAGGTTCCTGCACAAGAGCAACCACCTCTTGTTTGAATTCCAAAATGATCATTCAGTAATTTTACAACCATATTAAAATGATATTTTTCGAAATAGAAAGAAAAAATACTCAATCTTTTTTTATGATTTGGCGCTAATATTTTTACACCAGATAAATTCTCTAAAGTTTTAAATACTATTTCATTAATTTCATCCTCTCTTTTTTGAATATTTTTAGTTCCCATTTTTTCTTTCAACTGAATTGAAAGTGCAATTTTTATGGTTTGTAAAAAAGCAGGCGTTCCGCCATCTTCTCTTGTTTCTACATCATCAAAATAATCATGCTGACCCCAAGGGTTTGTGTAACTTACAGTTCCTCCTCCGGGGTTGTCTGGAACTGTGTTTTTATATAATTTCTTATTAAAAATTAAAACTCCTGCACTCCCAGGCCCTCCTAAAAATTTATGAGGGGAAAAAAAGATAGCATCTAAATACTCCTCCTCCACTTCTGGATGCATATTAATAGAAACATAAGGCGCGCAGCAGGCAAAATCTACAAAACACAATCCATTATATTGGTGAATTAATTTTGCAACTTTATGATAGGGTGTTTTTATCCCTGTCACATTAGAACAAGAGGTTATCGAAGCTATTTTTATTTTTCTATGCTCATGTTTTTGAATGCATTTTTCAAAGCTTTCAAGGCAAACCAAACCTTCAGCATTACTAGGAACAACTTCCACATCTGCAATGGTCTCTAACCAAGAAGTTTGATTTGAATGATGCTCCATGTGAGAGATAAAAACAATCGGTTTTAAATCTTCTGGTATTGTCGTATACGCTTTTAAACTCTCCGTGACCTTTAAGCCTAAAATTCGTTGAAATTTGTTTACCGCAGCGGTCATTCCAGAACCTGTTGTAATTAAAACATCATTAGCGTTTGCATTTACATGACGTTTAATAATATTTCTAGCTTCGTGATACGCTAGCGTCATTGCTGCCCCAGAAGTTGAAGTTTCAGTATGTGTATTGGCTACAAATGGTCCAAATTTATGCAGCAATTTTTCTTCAATAGGATGATATAACCTTCCACTTGCTGTCCAATCTGTATAAATTAAATTTTGTTCTCCACAAGGGGATTCAAAAGTTTGATTGAGACCAACAATGTTCTTGCGAAATTGATCGAAATATTGCTCTAAATTTTCCATTATATCCTAAATTTACCACCAATTAAAATGTTATTCTGTAAAAATAAAAAATCTTGCGAAGCACTGTCTGCTAAATTCGTACTTATTTTAACATGAGGCATATTTATATAACCTCCTTTTAAATCTGCCTGAATAAAAAAATGTTCTAAAAATGTGATATTCAATCCAAATCCAGCAGAAAGTCCGTAACCAGAAATATGATAATCATCATGTCTTTCTTGTTCTAACAAAGTTGTATCTGTTTTTGGATATAAAATACCTGCACCAAATCCTTCTGTAATATTTATTTGAAAACTTTCTGAATCTAGTCCAAACAAGCTACTAATATCATCAAAACGATACAATTGCATATTAATATAATTTAAACCATCTGTATGTTCTAATCGTAAAAAGTCCTCTTTTAGTTGAACTTGCTGCCCTGTGTAAAAGCCATTATAGCTATTATCTTCAATATTAATGTTTCCATTAATATTTACAAACTGGTCATTATTCACGACATATTTCATGTGATCTACACCAATTGAAATCGTGTAGTTTTCTTTGAAAAAATATCCTATTCGCATGTTTGTTTGCGGTTTGGTCAAATTTTTAATTCCAAAATATTTATTAAATGTAAAATCTGAAGGCGTATCACGAGCCTTTACATCTCTTAAAGTGAAATCATAATTATTTCCTTTAAAACGAATATCTGAAGCAGAATATTCTGCCCAATTCCAACCAAAATACATGAAAAATTTTCCTTTATTAGGAACCTTTTTCTTCTCTTTTTCTTGTGCATTTATAGTTATTGCAAAAAGAATAACAATTAATAAAAGCTGTTTTATCTGAAACATTTAGGCTATTATTACTTTTATTTCGTTGATAAATCTTACCGCTAAAGCATCTGCTGCATCTTGAGATTTAGCCTCTGTATAAATTCTGATAATTGGCTCAGTGTTCGATTTTCTTAAATGAATCCATTCATCAGCAAAATCAATTTTTACACCATCAATTGTATTCACATCTTCGTTTTTATAGGTTGATGCCATGGTTTTTAAAATCTCATCAACATTAATTTCTGGTGTTAATTGAATTTTATTCTTACTCATAAAATAACTAGGGTACGAATCTCTTAAAGTTTTACAAGATACTTTTTGATGCGCTAAATGTGATAAAAACAAAGCTACACCTACTAATGAATCTCGTCCATAATGTGAAGCCGGATATATAATTCCTCCATTTCCTTCACCACCAATAACCGTATTGGTTTCCTTCATTTTGGTGACTACATTTACTTCACCAACGGCACTTGCAGTGTAGGTTCCACCATGTTTTTCAGTAACATCTCTTAACGCTCTGGAAGAAGATAAATTTGAAACAGTATTTCCGCCACTTAAACGCCCTAAAACATAATCTGCGCAAGCCACTAAAGTATATTCTTCGCCAAACATTGAGCCGTCTTCAGAGACCAAAGCCAATCTATCTACATCTGGATCTACTACAATTCCTAAATCTGCTTTTTCTTTCACTACCAATTCAGAAATATCTGTTAAATGTTCTTTTAAAGGTTCAGGATTGTGAGGGAATTGGCCGTTTGGCGTGCAGTATAATTCAACACATTCTACGCCTAATTTTTTTAATAAAGCAGGAATAAAAATACCTCCTGTAGAATTTACACCATCTACAACTGCTTTAAATTTTGCTTTTTTGATGGCTTTTACATCCACCAAATCAAGTTTTAAAACTTCTTTAATATGATTTTTTAAATATTTTTTGTTCTTTTTATAAGACCCTAAATCATCTACTTCTGCAAACGAAAAATCTTCGCTCTCTGCTAAAGCAAGAATTTCCTCACCTTCTGCTCCGTTTAAAAACTCTCCTTTTTCGTTCAGTAATTTTAGCGCATTCCATTGTTTCGGGTTGTGAGATGCTGTTAAAATAAATCCTCCATCTGCTTTTTCTAAAGGTACGGCAACTTCTACTGTTGGTGTAGTTGATAAACCTAAATCTATAACATCAATTCCTAAACCTACTAACGTATTTGCCACCAAACTCGAAATCATTTTCCCAGAAATACGAGCATCTCTTCCAATTACAACGGATATTTTTTCTTTGTTAGGATTTCTTGATTTTATAAATACCCCATAAGCGGAAGCGAATTTCACAGCATCTATCGGCGTTAAATTATCAGCAGTTTTGCCGCCAATTGTACCTCTAATTCCTGATATCGATTTTATTAATGTCATAGTCTAAATTTACTGCGCAAATATAATTTATTTCAAACGATTTTATTTGGAATTAGAGTTCACAAATTATATTATTTATGAAATTTAATCATTTTTTTTATTTCATGAAAACTTTCTTTTTTTATCTCTTTAAAAACTTAAACCAAACTTTTATGAAACCTCCAGAAAAATGAGACGGCGGCGTTTAAATGTGAATAGTTTTAAAAATAATTATTGTTTGTTTTTGAAGATTTAATACTTCTATAAATATAATAATAATTTGAGCGTCTTAAAAAATTAGTACGCTCATCATTTATCAATTGGCAATAAGAATTGCTTTTATAATAAATAACATATTTATTATTACTGATTTTCTGTTTTCTAAATCTCCCTTAAACAGGATCTAATTTTATCACGTAATTGATCTTACAATCTACTGGATCTAATCATTAACCTTAAAGAAAATAGGATTACTAGAGTATTTTTTATTTCTGCAGCAAACTTTTCTCGAGAACAATTCATCATTTATTCTATTTTCCATTCTTTAAAATTAAAATGAAGTATTATCCTCTTATTGAATTTAATGCATCAATTCTAAATAACTCTTCTTTTTTATTTATCTTGTAAAACATAGAAAAAATCATAATATGTTCATACCAAAAAAACAATTAAAATTTTCACCATTGTTGCTGATGCTTCTTTTCTTGAACATCACGATAGCTATCGCGCAAGATACAAGGCTTTTAAGACAACCTGACATCAATACTACTCATGTAGTTTTCACCTATGCCGGGGACGTTTGGGTGAATGCATTTGGCACTAGTGATGCAAAAAGAATTACAAGTACAGCTGCCGTAGAATCGAATCCTTATCTATCACCGGATGGAAAATGGATTGCTTTTTCATCAAATAGATCAGGAAGCGATGCTGTTTTTATAACCTCTATTGAAGGTGGAGATGCAACGAGATTAACGTGGCATCCAAACGGTTCTAGTGTTCGCGGTTGGACAAATGATGGGAAATCAGTTTTATATGCAAGTTCTAGAGAAACTGCACCAAGACCTTATAATAGATTATGGACAGTTCCTGTAAAAGGTGGAGCGCCAGCTTTAATTTCGAAACAATGGGGCTTTGATGGATCTTTTTCTCCTAGTGGAAAACAAATCGTTCTTGATAAAATGAGTCGCTGGGATACAGAATGGAGAGCTTACAGAGGCGGACAAAATACTCCTTTGATTATTTTAGACATAAAAACTTCTCAAGAAACCTTGTTACCACATACAAATACCACAGACGTGCAACCTTTATGGTTAGGAGATGGTATTTATTTTCTTTCTGATAGAGATTTAGTGATGAATATCTGGAAATACAATACCAAAACTAACAATTTATCACAAATCACTGAATTTAAAGGTTCTGACATTAAATGGCTGGCAGGCGATAAAAATAGATTAGTGTATGAGCGTGACGGGTATTTACACACGTATAGCCTTTCCTCTAAAAAATCTACGCAACTACAAATTAATGTGGTTGGTGATTTCCCGTGGACAACCACTAAATTTGAGGATGTTACTCGTGCGGCTAGATCTGCATCTTTATCCCCAAACGGAAAAAGAGCTATTATGGAATCTAGAGGTGAAATCTTTACGGTTCCTTTAGAATTTGGCGATGCTCGTAACATTACACAGAGTTCTGGCACAGCAGATAGAGCTCCTATTTGGTCTGCTAAAGGTGATAAAATTGCTTGGTTCTCTGATAAGGATCGAAAAGGATATGCCTTATTTACTGCCAATCAAGACGGAATGTCTGACATCACTAAAATTTCTATTGGTGAATCTAAAATGGCTTGGAATCCCACCTGGTCACCAGATGGAAAACAAATCGCTTTTGTAGATGATGATGTACGATTAAGGGTCGTTGATCTTGAAGCAAAAAAAATTAAAACGATTGATATTGGTGGTAATAATTTAGAACGAACAGGGATTGTAATGAACTGGTCTCCTGATTCTAATTGGATTGCTTATGAGAAATCTGGAAGTAATAACTTTAGACAAATCTATATTTGGTCGGCAAAGACAAATGAAGCAACACCAATTACAGATTCTTTTGCCGATTCCTTTTCTCCTGTTTGGAATTTAAACAGAAAACAACTTTATTTCTTGGCGAGTACAAGTGTGGCTTTAGGTTCTGGTTGGGCAAATACCAGCGCCATGACCTCAAACCCCAGTTATGCTGCTTATGTTGTGAATCTTGACAAAAAAGATGCTTCGCCATTTAAACCTCAAAGCGATGAAGAAGAAATAAAAAAGGAAGAAATAAAAAAAGAAGACAAAGACGACAAGAAAAAAGAAGCAGATAAAAAAGACATAATAATCGATTTTGATGGATTGTCTAGAAGAACATTTGCTTTAGGAATTCCTGAAAGAGACTATTGGTATTTAATTGCTGGCCCTAAAGGAACTGTCTTTATAGCAGAAAGTATTCCCAATAAAAAAGGTACTACTTTAAAAAAATACACGCTTAAAGATCAAAAAGCAAAAGAATTTATAACTGGTGCTAGAGGAGTTACTATAACACCTAATGGAAAACACATGTTAGCAAGTGTAAATGGCAGTTGGAAAGTAATTTCAACTTCGGGAGCAAACGGAAAAAGTGGAAAACCATTAAAAGTAAACCTTCAAATGAAACTAGATCGTATTGCAGAATGGGAGCAAATGTTTGAAGAAGCATATCGATATGAAAAAGATTATTTCTACGACCCAAATATGCATGGTAGAGATTGGAAGGTTGTTTATAAAAGGTATGCTCCTTTAGTTCCGTTCATAAAGCACAGAGCTGATTTAACCTATATTCTAGATCAAGTAAATGGTGAACTTTCTGTAGGACACAGTTTTGTTCGCGGTGGCGATTTTCCAGATGTAGAAAAAGCACAAGTTGGTATGTTAGGTGCAGATATCATTGTAAATAAAAATGGTTGGCAAATAAATAGAATCTATACGACTGAAAGCTGGAATCCAGGATTATCTGGCCCTTTAGATGCACCAGGTTTAAAGATTAAAGAAGGAGATTATATCGTTGGAATTAACGGAAAAGAAATTTCTTCGGATGATAATATTTATGAATATTTAGACGGAAAAAGCCAAAAGCAAACAATTTTGCACATTAATAGCAAAGCTGATTTTAAAGATTCTTGGAAAGAAACCGTTTTACCAATTAGAAGTGAAAATGGTTTGCGCCAAAGAACTTGGGTAGAAGACAATAGAAGATTAGTCGACAAACTTTCTAATGGAAGATTAGGATATGTTTGGGTTCCGAATACTGGTGGACCTGGATATGTATCTTTTAATCGTTATTATTTTGCACAACAAGACAAAGAAGGTGCCGTAATTGATGAGCGTTTTAATGGCGGTGGATTGTTAGATGATTATATGGTAGATTTAATGACTAGAAGTTTACGTGCTAGTTTAACGAATGAAGTTCCGAATGGAAAACCGATGAGATTACCTGCGGGGATTTTAGGTCCAAAAGTATTATTGATTAATGAAATGGCTGGCTCTGGTGGAGATTTCTTTCCGTGGGTTTTTAGACAACAAAATGCCGGGAAATTAATCGGAATGACTACTTGGGGTGGTTTGGTAAAATCTTCTACACATTATAGGTTGATAGATGGTGGCTCGCTAACAGCGCCCGATAATGCCGTTTTTGATCCTATAAAAAATGAATGGATTGCAGAGAATAAAGGTGTAGCGCCAGACATTAAAGTTCGTCAAGATGCAAAGTCTTTATCATTAGGGAAAGACCCTCAATTACAAAGAGCCGTTCAAGAGCTAATGAAGCAATTAACTGCTAAAAAAGAAATTACCCCACCTCCATTTCCTAAACCTGCTAAAGGAAATTAATGAAAAATTAAATTTTTAAAATATAAAAAAGCCGATACAAATTGTATCGGCTTTAAGATATTATAAATATCGGCTATATAGATTCTGAAATTAATTCAGAACAAAAGAAATTATTTCTTCTTTTTAGCTCCATCTTCCATTTTCTTCTTCAATGCTGCAAGACCTCCAATATCACCTAAAGTGGTTTTTTCTGCATCTGCTGATTTCTTAACAGCTGCTTTGATATTTTTTCTTTCTTGCTCTTTAAAGATAGATGTATGAGATACAACTACTCTTCTGTATTCTTTAGAAAATTCTAAAACGATAAACTTCAGCGTTTCTCCTTTCCCTAATTTAGTACCATCTTCTTTTTCTAAAAATCTGCTTGGAGCAAATCCTTCTACACCATCAGAAAAAGTTACAACTGCACCTTTATCATTCTTTTCTTTTACAAGACCTTCGTGAATAGAACCAATTGCATAGGTAGCTTCATGCGCATCCCAAGGGTTATCTTGTGTTTGCTTATGACCTAAATTTAATTTTCTGTTTTCTACATCTAATTCTAAAACCTGAACTTCTAATTGTTGACCAACAGTTACAAAATCTGATGGATGTTTAATTTTTTTAGTCCAAGATAAATCAGAGATATAAACTAAACCATCAATTCCTTCTTCTAACTCAACAAAAACACCAAAGTTTGTGTAATTTCTTACTGTACCTGTATGTGTGGAGGCAACTGGGAACTTCGTAGTAATATCTGTCCATGGATCTGGATGTAATTGTTTGATACCTAAAGACATTTTACGGTCTTCTCTATCTAAAGTTAAAATTTGAGCTTCAACTTTATCACCAACTTTTACGAAATCTTGTGCAGAACGTAAGTGTGTTGACCAAGACATTTCACTCACGTGAATTAATCCTTCAACTCCTTGTTCTACTTCAACAAATGCGCCATAATCAGCTATAACAACAACTTCACCGTTAACTTTATCACCAACTTTTAAATCAGTATTTAAAGCTTCCCAAGGATGTGCCGTTAATTGTTTTAAACCTAATTGTATTCTAGATTTGTTATAATCAAAGTCTAAAATTACAAAGTTTAATTTTTGATCTAATTCAACAACCTCATTAGGATGATTGATTCTTGACCAAGATAAATCAGTAATATGTACCAATCCATCAACACCACCTAAATCAACAAAGACACCATAAGAAGTAATATTTTTAACAATACCTTCTAATACTTGTCCTTTTTCTAATTGACCAATAATTTCTTTTTTCTGTAATTCAATATCCGCTTCAATAAGCGCTTTATGAGATACAACAACGTTTTTAAATTCGTGGTTGATTTTCACAACTTTGAATTCCATTGTTTTCTCTACATATTGATCGTAGTCACGGATAGGCTT
>JAWUYT010000023.1:0-10572 GCA_034110665.1 Polaribacter sp. | reverse complement strand
CCATTAAGCATCTTTTTACCTTTCGATTTTTCGATCGATTTAAAGATTACAAAACCTATAACTATACCTATTATAACTCCCATAATAATGGGAAGTATCATTTCATCCATAATTTAAATTTATATAAAAAAAGCCTACATTAGATAGGTTTTTAAACTCCAAAATGACATTTATAGGACTAACTAACTGTTCAAGGATCCGCTTAAGGTGCTGAAAAAAATCAGTACAGGCGGCATGCTTTAGTAGTTAAGACTCATCCTTCATAATAGAATAGTGTTGAGTTTAATAAACAATTACTAACGTAGGCAGTGTGTTGTTAATGTATTTTAATGAACTTATTCTAAATGGTCACTCATTAATTTAGTGAGATCATTTAATTTTTGTATTTCCTCTTTTTTTGTATCCGTTTTATCCAAAGATAGTATTTCTAATTTGGAGGCAAATTGCAGTGCAGACATGGCTAAAACATCCTGTTTATCACTTACTGCATAATTTTGCTCATACATAGAAATTAATTTATTAATTGCACTGGCCGCCTTACGCATTCCTTCTTCTTCTTTCGTGTTATTTACACTTAAAGGGTAAGTTCTACCTGCAATTACGATATTAATCTTTAGTTTATTACTCACAATTTAAAGAACTTTATTCTTGTAACTGAACAATACATTTATCAATTTCTCTAATCAATGAATTTATTTTCAGTTTTGTATTTTTTGTATCTGAACTACTGCCTTGAATAGTTTTGGCTATTTTAAGTATATCAAATTCTTTTTTTTGATTCACTAAATTTTGCGCTGTTTCTAAAAGTTTATGTTGTAATTCTGTGTTACTTTGAAGCAATATGTAATTTTCTCTCTTTAAAAACTCATAATTAGACAAAAGGTTTTGTAACGTTTTTTCTAGTAAATGAATTGCTTCTAGTGTATTACTCATTTTAACATTTAGAATAATCTATATGCACAAAGTTAACATTCTGTTTTAAACCTTACAACATTTTATCACCTTTTTAATAACACACTGAAGTTAAACAGATTACAAACAGAATGTTTTTTAGTATTTTTGCCTAAAATAATTGTCTTTTGAAACATTTAGTTATAAAACTATTTTTAATCATTAATATTGTATCATTTTCTCAAGAAAAATACCCACAAGACTATTTTAAAAGCCCTTTAGACATTCCCATTTTGTTATCAGGTTCATTTGGTGAATTGCGTAGTAACCATTTTCATGCGGGTTTAGATATTAAAACTCAAAATAAACAAGGTTTAGATGTTTTTACAACTGCAAATGGGTACGTTTCTAGAATAAAAGTGCAACAATTTGGTTACGGGAAAGCCATTTACATCAAACATCCAAATGGGTATACCACTGTATATGGACATTTGAGCAAATTTAACGCTAAAATTGAAAAATATATAAAGTCCATACAATACAAAAAAGAAAGTTATGCTACTGGCAATTTATATTTTAAAGATGATAAATTTCCTGTAGAAAAAGGAGAAGTAATTGCTTTTTCAGGAGATACAGGTGGTTCTGGAGGTCCCCATTTACACTACGAGATAAGAAATACAGTTTCAGAAAATATTATCAATCCTTTGTTATTTGGATTAAAAATTAAAGATACTAAATCTCCAACTTTTCAGTCATTAAAAGTATATTTTTTTAGCGCTGATGCCAGAGTTAATCAACAACAAAAAAGTTTTCAAATTCCGATAAAAAATACTGGCAACGGAACCTATACCGCTGATAGAATTACTGCAAGTGGCATAATTGGTTTTGGAGTTAGCGTTTTTGATAGATTTAATGATGCTACGAATAAAAATGGAGTTTACAGTTTAGAAATGTTAGTAAATGGCAAGCGTTACTATTATCATGATGTAGAAACTTTTTCTTTTTCTGAAAGTAAATTTCTTAATTTGCATATTGATTATGAACACTATAAAAAGTACAAAAGACGGTATCAAAAAACATATAAAGAAACAGCAAATAAACTTTCTACCTATGAAAAATTGATAAATAATGGTAAAATAAATCTTAAAAAAGGGTTGAATTATTCCATACAAATTATCGCTAAAGATTTTGAAGGGAATTCTAGTTCTATAAAAATTCCGGTTGCTGGAAAAGAAAGTAACAGTATTTTTACACAATTAGAGGATACCACAAATTATAAAATAGTTGCGCAAAATTTTCATAAATTCAAGAAAAAGAATGTTACCATTGCTTTCCCTAAAAATACATTTTATGAGGATCTATTTTTAGATTTCAAAGTGGACAAAGAGATTGTAAAAATACACACTCCAACAATTCCCTTAGATAAAAGTTTTACACTCACCTTTAATGTTTCTAAATATTCGGGATTAGAAAGACAACAATTATATATCGCAAATTTAGAATACCCTAAATACCCAAGATATCAATATACTAGAAAGAAAGATAGTACCTTTTACACCACTACAAAAACATTAGGAAACTATACTTTACGCTTTGATAATCATAAACCTAAAATAAAGTTATTATATTTTAAAGATCAACAATGGATTACCAATTCTAAAACTATAAAAGTAAAAATTAGTGATGTTGGTTCTGGCATCAAAGATTATAGAGCTACTCTTGACGGTAAATGGGTTTTAATGGAATACAATCATAAAAAAAGAATTTTAACCTATAATTTTAGTGATAAAAAATTGGTTGGTAGCAAACATATCTTTAATCTTGTTGTTTCAGATAATGTTGGGAATACGAATACACTTTCTGCAACGTTCTTTAAGAAACAAATAAACTGATTTTTGTGAAAAACATATTCTTATTTCTATTATTAATTCCTAGTTTTTTGGTTGCTCAAAAAACAACTATTTTAAAAGGTACTGTAAAAAATAATCTAAAACAAGGTATAGAAAAGGTTTCTATTAAATATGGCAAAACAGGCACTGTAACCAATTCCGATGGTACGTATCAAATAAGAATTCCGCTTGACGAAGAAATTACAATTATTTTTAGCCATGTATCGTATCAAAAATTTACAAAAAAAATTACGATAAAAAGCAGAAATGTGCTTCGCTTCTCTCCTATTCTAATTTTAAAAACAGAAAAGTTAAAGGAAATTGTAGTACAAGATAAAAGAAAGCAAGCTTCAGGAATTACAAGTATTGATGTTCAAAAAACTAAAAACATTATTGGACCTAATGCGGGCGTAGAGAATGTTTTAATGACCCTACCTGGCGTAAATAACAACAATGAATTAAGCACCCAATATAATGTTAGAGGCGGTAATTTTGATGAAAACCTTGTATATGTTAACGGAATTGAAGTCTACAGACCCTTTTTAGTTAGATCTGGTCAGCAAGAAGGTTTGAGTTTTATCAATACAAACATGGTGCAAAATATTGATTTTTCTGCTGGTGGATTTCAGGCAAAATATGGCGATAAATTATCTTCTGTTTTAGACATCACGTATAGAAAACCAACCGAAACAGCTGTAACCATTGACGCCAGTTTATTGGGCGCAAGTGCCACTTTTGAAGGTCAATTTTTTGACAAAAAATTAAGTGCAATTACAGGAATTAGATATCGAGATAATAGTTTATTTGTAAATAGTAAGCAAATTGACATCAACTTTAGGCCTAGATTTACAGATATTCAAACCTATTTATCGTATGAATTTTCTGAAAAATTTGCATTGAATTTTCTAGGGAATTTTTCATTAAACAACTACAATTATCAACCTATATCTAGAAGAACTCGTTTTGGAACTGTTGTAAATCCTTTAGAATTAATTGTTTTTTACACAGGAGAAGAACAAAATAATTACTTAACACTCTTTGGTGCGCTATCTGCCGACTATACCATAAATGATGATTTTAAAATTACCGCAACTGCATCGAGATACAATACGCAAGAAGAAGAGCATTTTGATATTTCCGCACAATATAATCTAGGTGAAGTAGATGCCAATATTGGTTCAGAAAATTTTGGTGATGTTGAGTTTTCTCAAGGAATTGGTTCTCAATTAAATCATGCTCGTAATGATTTAGATGCCTTGATTTCTAATGTTCAAATTAAAGGAACCCTTAAAAAAGAAAATATACAATGGAATTTTGGTGTAAAATATCAAAAAGAAGATATTATCGACAGAATTAGAGAATGGGAAGTGGTAGATTCTCTTGGTTTTGCGATAAGACCTCCTTTTCACTCGTCTAACAACCAGCCTTATGAACCTTTTGAGGGTGAAATTACAGCGTATCAAAATATTAGAAAACATAATAATGTTGCTATTCATAGACTTTCAGGTTTCGTGCAGTTTAATCAACGTTCTTTCTGGAACGATCATAAAGTTTGGTATAATTTTGGCGTTAGGACGCATACTTGGTCTGTAACCGGAAATGGAGTTTCTTCTAAAAATCAGCTAATTTTTAGTCCAAGAGGTCAGTTTGCTGTCAAACCAGATTGGGGAAAAGATATGCTATTTAGAGTTTCTGGTGGCTGGTATTCGCAACCTCCTTCTTACCGAGAATTAAGAGACTTTGATGGAAATATAAATGTAGATGTAAAAGCACAAAAATCAATTCATTTTGTTTCAGGAATGGATTATAGTTTTGAAATGTGGGACAGACCTTTTAAATTAACTACAGAAGTTTATTATAAAGATTTATCTGATGTAAATGCATACACGATAGACAATGTAAGAATTCGATATCGAGCAGACAACGCTGCAACTGCATTTTCCACCGGTGTAGATATTCGATTAAATGGCGAGTTTGTTCCAGGAAGCGAAAGTTGGGTAAGTTTTGGGTATTTAAAAACAGAAGAAAACATTAATAATAGAGGTTCTATTGCCAGACCCTCTGACCAAAGAATAAAATTCGGAATTCTATTTCAAGATTACGTTCCTAATTTACCCGACCTAAAAGCCTATTTAAATTTAGTTTATAATTCGGGCGTTCCTGGCGGAGCACCTTCCTATTCTGATCCTTATAATTTTCAACAGCGATTGCGTGATTATAGACGTGCAGATTTAGGTGTTTCATATATTTTTGTGGATACTAATAAACGCTACACAAACGGGTGGATGTCTAAATTCAAGGAATTATCTGCGGGTTTAGAATTGTTTAACATGTTTGATATTCAGAATGCAATTACCAATACTTGGGTACGAGATGTGTACTCTAAAACGCAATTCGGAATACCAAATTTTATGACCGGTAGAGTTTTAAACTTTAAATTTGCCATGAAGTTTTAAATATTTAATAACTAAACTTCCTCCCTATTTACTAAATCCATAGAAAAAGAAGGCAAGCAAATAGCAATATATTCGCATTCTAAATCGAAAGGATTAGAATACTGAACACGTGTATTTTTTTCTATTTTAATGGACTGACCCGCTTCTAAAACAATAATCTCCTCATCTATAATAAATTGTTTTTTACCCCTAATTATATAGGTATATTCATCAAATGAAGGTGTTTGAAAAGGTTCCTTCCAGCCAGAAGGTGCAATCATGTGTGCAATACTTATTTGCGAGTTTTTATCTGTTGTATTGCCAAAATGTTCTTCAATTAATTTACCATCTGTAGTCGGAACGACAAATGGACTTTTTTGAATGGTATATTTTTTTTTCATCTAGATTGGTTTTGCCGAAACGATTGGAATACCATATTTTCTATGACAAAAGTTATTCCGTTTTCCGTCACTAAAATAATATCATATTTAACGATAAGCATCTCAAATAAAGGCTAAAAAACTAACTTCAACAGATAGGTTTTCATATAAATGCTGGTTTTGTATCTAAAATAAAACTGACAAAATCTGCCTTAATCGAACCAAATTACAAAAGATTTCATTTTTGCTAAATCGGGAATTTGCTCTAAAGACACTTTTTGTGTGCTAAAATCTCTTAAACCCAATTCCTCCTTATCAATAGCTATTGTTGCATTTAATTCATCTAAAAACAAAATAACCGATTGCAAAGTAGATTCTGGCCTTAAACTATTATTCGCAATTATTTCAGAAAAACTAGAGTTCAAGTTCGTACCAGCTTCTGTTTTAAAACGTGAGTCATGAATCTCTATACTTTTAATGGTCGATGTAGAATCTAACTGTTCTTTTGGCACAATCGTCAGTAAAAGGTTCCCTCCTTTTTCAAAAATTAAAAACTTGTCATCATCTTGAAAATAGTTATCTCCTAAAGCACCTTCACTTAAATTTTTAACAATAGAATCTTTTTCAAAAAGATGATCTAATTCTTTTACAGTGGTTGCTGATGTAATTAAACCAACCTTGCCTTTTTCAATTTTAAACTTGTTATTATTTGTGCAGCTTATCATTAAAAATGCAATGAATATAATGGATAGAAAACTTCTTTTTATCATTCTTTTTGTTTTTATAATATTTAAAACGTTTTTTTTTTAATTTTGTTATTTAATTACCTTTTTAAAAATTCCGAAAAAGGCTCTAATAAAGGTGGCACTTATTAAAAATTTTACACAAGGATTCATTTTGGTGCATGTTCTAGAGGAAGTTCTCCTCCCCAGTTATTTTGGTTTCTTCTCCTTCTAATTTTTCTTATTCTTTTTTTTTCTTCTATTGCTCTTATTGCTTCTTTTTCGGCTAAATTAATTTTTTCAATCTTATTATTTAGCATTTCGTAGGCACTTTCTCTGTCTAAATCTTGATTGTATTTATGTAGTAATCTAGAATTATGAATAACAGTATGCAACTCTTGTTCTGTTAAAATATCCATTCTACTCATGGGTGCCCGCAACATCGTTCTTACTAATGGCGTCGGAATTCCTTTTTCGTTTAAAACCGGTCCAAATTCTGATACCGTAGCGCGCATTTTTGTACCATCTTGTTCAGAAATTGATAATATCTCTACTGGAAACTTTTTAGCGTTAAACGGAAAACCAATTTTTTCATGACGTTCATCAATTTTTGGATGTCCAGGACTTGCTTTTGCCAAACCAGATAAATCTCCTTTAATGTCCATCAGTAAAACAGGAATTCCTTTTTCTGATAAATTTTCCGCGAATACTTGTAACGTTTTTGTTTTGCCTGTGCCTGTAGCACCCGCAATTAAACCGTGTCTATTTAGAGTTTTTAGAGGAATTTTCACGATTGCGTTTGTGATTGTTTCTTCACCTAACATGGCTGCACCTAACTCGATATAATCGCCTTTAGTTTTGTAACCAGCGTTTATATATTCAAAAAACTCCTCCTTTTGACTCATTGAATTAAATTTCGATAAAAATAATCAAAGTTTACTGGAACTAGAATCATTTGAAGATTTTATTAAAAATAGTTTTAAATGTAAGCTAGAAAAACCCTCTTCATACTTGGTTTGGGCTGCATCCATCTACCTCGTTAACTTTAAAACTTATTGATATATTTTTTATTCTTCCGAAAAAAATAAAGCTATTACTTTTAAAAATATTGAGGAATCAATCCTTTTAACCTGTCTAATGTTTCTGTTACCGTTAAATCGCTCATCCCACCAGAAGCATTTGCATGACCACCGCCATTAAAATGTTCTTTTGCCAAAATATTTACAGGATTTTCTGCACCTTTAGATCGAAAAGAAATTTTCATAATTCCGTCACGTTCTGTAAATACAATCGCAGCTTTCATTCCTTTTATCGACAAGACCAAATTGGCCAAACTATCAGTATCACCTTTCTTATAGTTATATTTAGCCAATTCTTCTTTAGACAAAGAAATGATTGCAACATTATAATCATATAAAATTTCTAATTTTTCGCTCATTGCAAAGCCTTGCAAACGCATACGACTTTCTGTATTGTTATCACTTAATTTTTCATGAATTAAATGATGTTGTACACCTGAAGCCAAAATTTTCGCTAAAATCTCATGGGTACGTGGTTTTACAGAATTGAATCTAAAACTGCCTGTATCTGTTAAAATACCTAGATATAATGGTGTTCCTATTTCTTCATCCAATAAATGTAAATGTCCAGATTGTTCTATTAACTCTGCAATTAATTGAGAGGTAGAAGAAGCTGTAGTTTCGGAAACCGCTATTGCAGGAAAATCTTCTGGATGCAGATGATGATCTATCATAATTTTCTTGCCGGTAGCTTCCTCTAATAAAATTTGCATATCTGGTCCTACGCGATTGCTCGCATTATAATCTAAACAGAAAATTAAATCTGCTTTTTTCATTTCGGCAGTTACTTGTTCAGGATTTTCTTCCATTAAAATAATCGCTGAAGTATCTAACCAATATAAAAAATCGGGTGCTTTATCTGGGTGACAAACAACGGCTTTCTTGCCTAATTTCTTTATAAAATGTAACAAACCTAAAGAAGAACCAATAGAATCTCCGTCTGCAGATTTGTGCGCAGTAATAACGATATGAGAAGCCGCTTGAATTTCTGCTTCAATTTGTTTGTAAATATTCATGCATTGTATTTTTGGCGATTGCGAATAAACTTGTACTTATCTCTTTTTAAAAAAGAGTGCAAAGTTAGTTTTATTATTGAGGTATGGAGTGAAGTTTTTGAAGTTTAATTGTTGGTTTTTTTCTGGTTTTATAAAGTTATAGCTAATTTTTTTGACTTCAATTTCATACGTTTTTTTAATTTTGTAATATTGTTAATACATAGAGATTCACAGAGCAAAAAACTCAGAGTTTCACAGAGCATTTCAGGAAAAGTTTATCGGCATAGTTTTCCCATTGAGGCACTAAAGTGAAGATTTTTATTTTACATAATCTCTGAGTAATTTTCAGCATTGTTACTTTGCAAAGATTCATGAAAACCACCAAAATGTCATTTTCTATATCGATGGCTAGTGCTCGCTTTTAACAATACCGAATAAACATCTTCCCAAGAACATTACTCGTTAAAAGTAAGCGATAACAAATTGACTTACTTCATTAAACATAAGTATAACACACTGAATATCGTAATAAATAAGATTATAAATATAAAGATTGACTGCGTCAATCAATCCAATTTTTGAAATCCTTCACCCGTTCTCTACTCACAATAATTTCTGTCTCATTATAAGAATGTAAAATCAATTTTAAGCGAGAATTAGAATAAGCAATTATATCTTTTATGGCATTTATGTGCACGATAAAAGTTCTATTTACTCTAAAAAAATGTTCTGGATCTAATTGTTCTTGCCAATATTCTAAAGAATTGTCTAACAAGAAATTTCTATTTTCTTTGGTATGAATGTAGGTTGATTTACTTTCACTAAAAAAACATTCTATTTCATCAATATGAATAATTTTTATATGTTGTCCAACTTTAATCGTCAAACGTTTTTTAAACTTTCTATCCACCGGATTTATCAATAATTTTCGGATATCATCAATATTTACCTGAACATTAGATTGTTTTGGTTGTTGCTTTTTAAACTGATTTACAGCAACTTCTAACTCTTCATCATCTAAAGGTTTTAATAAATAGTCGATGCTATTTAACTTGAATGCTTTTAAAGCATATTCATCATACGCAGTTGTAAAAATTATAGCAGATTTCACTTCAATTTCTTCAAAAATCTCAAAAGATAGCCCGTCAGAAAGCTGAATGTCTAAAAAGATTAAATCGGGATGTTCATTATTTTGCAGCCAATTTAAAGACTCTTCCACCGAATGCAACATTTGCTGCACTTCTATATCTAACGCAGCTAGCATTCTGTTTAATCTTCTTGCTGCTGGCTTTTCATCTTCAATTATTAATACGTTCATGGTTGTTTGTTTTTGGGTTTTAGCTCATGGCTAACGACTAAAGGCTCCTAAGTCTTTTAAAACTCTCTTTTCTCTATGAATCTCAATAAAGCCCTTACTCCTTCATAAATTCTTTAACTTTTCTTTCTTCCCAATCTTTACCAAATGTATTCGGAAAACCAAAAGTTTTAATTGCATGCGCTGCTAAAAAAACTCCCCAAATAAGCCAAATTGGGAGGTATGTAAAATTATCACCATCAAGTTGATTGCTCAGTATAAAGTCACCAAAAATTTTAAATGTAAAATTCCAAACAAAAGCAAAGAATAAATTTATCAAAACATAGGCAACAACATGTTTATAGAAGTTTTTAATTTCTTCTATTCTTTGTTTTGCTCTTCTTAATTGTTTGTTATGTAAAGTATCCATGATTTTAAAATTTTCTAGTACTATTCTCTTCTTCTTCCAATAACTGCTTAATTTTTCTCTCTTCCCAGTCACTTCCGAAGCCTAAGGATCTAAACCCGAAAACGCCTAACCAATTAAAAAATAATCCTATTCCCCAAAATACCCAGGTAGAATAAACTCCAAAATTAGAAAATGTCTCTGAAAAAGTATCTCCACTGCTCATTAAACCATATACAATTACACCACTAAGCAAAATATTTATAATGATATAAACGAATAAATGAATATAAAATCCTTTAATTGCTTTTACTCTTTTTTTTGCCCTTAAATAATTGTGCTCCTCTTTAAAATTTTGATCCATAATGTTTTCTTATTTGTGTTGTTTTTCCATTATTTGTTTAATCTTTTTCTCCTCCCAGTTTTGCCCAAATCCGAATAAATTAAATCCAAAAACTCTAAACCAATGAGAGAAAAGTCC
>JAWUYT010000022.1:0-54925 GCA_034110665.1 Polaribacter sp. | reverse complement strand
ACGCGCAAAGGAATTAATTCTTGCCAATGAGGAAAAAGAAAAAAAAGCAAATGAACTCGCCATCGCCAACATAGAACTTGACTTTCAAAACGAAGAAAAAGAAAAAAGAGCAGATGAACTATTTCTTGCAAACAAAGAACTTGCATTTCAAAACAATGAAAAAGAAAAAAGGGCGGATGAACTAGTCCTTGCTAATAATGAACTTACTTTTCAAAACGAAGAGAAAGATAAACGTGCCAATGAATTATCTCTTGCCAATGAAGAAAAAGAAAAAAGAGCAAATGAATTATTACTTGCGAAAAAAGAACTTGCCTATCAAAAGGAACTCGACGGTTATCGTTCTGAAATGGAACATGTAGCACTCGATTTAAGGCGACTAATTGAAACTGCCAACGCTCCTATTTTTGGCATTGACAGAGAAGGGTTGGTCAATGAATGGAATCAGACTTCTGAAAAAATTACTGGTTTTACAAAAGAGGAAGTACTAGGAAAAGATTTAGTGGAAACTTACATCACCGAAGATTACCAAAAAGCAGTGAAACAAGTGTTAGTTGATGCTTTACTTGGTAAAGAAACGGCCAATTATGAGTTTCCGTTATTTGCAAAAGATGGCGCCCGTGTAATGGTGTTATTAAACTCAAGTACACGTCGCGATGCAAATGGAAAAATTACAGGGGTATTAGGTGTAGGACAGGATATTACAGAATTAGCCAATAACCGAACCCAAACAGAATCTATTGCAAAAGAATTAAGACAGTTTATTGAAACCGCAAATGCTCCTATTTTTGGTATCGATAGTCATGGACTTGTGAATGAATGGAATCAGACTTCGCAAGAAATTACAGGATTTACAAAAGACGAAGTGTTAGGAAAAGATCTAGTAAAAAACTACATTACAGAAGATTACCAAGAAGCAGTGAAAAAAGTTTTAGACGATGCGTTACTTGGGAAGGAAACTGCCAATTATGAGTTTCCACTATTTGCAAAAGACGGAAAGCGGGTAATGGTTTTATTAAACTCAAGTACACGTCGTGATGCAAATGGAAAAATAACAGGGGTATTAGGGGTAGGACAGGATATTACTCAAATTGATAAATTACGTACAGCTTCAGAATTCATTGCAAAAGAATTAAGACAGTTTATTGAAACTGCCAATGCTCCTATTTTTGGCATCGATAGTCAAGGACTTGTGAATGAATGGAATCAAACCTCAGAGGCGATTACTGGTTTTACTAAAAAAGAAGTATTAGGTAAAGACCTCGTAAAAACCTATATCACAGAAGATTACCAAGAAGCTGTGAAAAAAGTTTTAGACGATGCGTTACTTGGTAAAGAAACAGCCAATTATGAGTTTCCGCTATTTGCAAAAAATGGAGCCCGTGTAATGGTATTATTAAACTCAAGTACACGTCGTGATACCGATGGTAATATCACTGGAGTATTAGGGGTTGGTCAAGATATTACTCAAATTGACAAATTGCGTACCGCTTCAGAATCTATTGCAAAAGAATTAAGACAGTTTATTGAAACTGCCAATGCTCCTATTTTTGGTATCGATAGCCAAGGTCTTGTGAATGAATGGAATCAAACTTCAGAAGCTATTACAGGTTTTACAAAAGCTGAAGTGTTGGGAAAAGGTTTAGTAAAAACCTATATCACCGAAGACTACCAAGAAGCGGTAAAAAAAGTACTAGACAATGCTTTGCTTGGTGAAGAAACAGCCAACTTTGAGTTTCCATTATTTACCAAAGAAAAAAATCGTGTAATGGTTTTATTAAACTCGAGTACGCGAAGAAATGCCAATGGAGAAGTTACAGGTGTTTTGGGAGTAGGACAAGACATTACAGAATTAGTTGGGTATCGGAAAGAGCTAGAGTTTAAAGTAAATCAAAGAACTTTAAAATTAAATGAAGCCTTAAAAAAAGAAAAAGAATTAAGCGAATTAAAATCAAAATTCGTTTCTACTGCATCACATGAATTTAGAACTCCTTTGTCAGCAATTAATTTTGCTGCAGGTTCAATTAAGAAATATTGGTCTAAAATGGACCCTGGTGTAATCGATAATAAGTTACATAAAATAGAAGATCAGGTAATGCATATGACCAAATTATTAGATGATATCTTAATTGTTGGTCAAGCAGAAGCTGGTAAAATGACTTACAACCCCGTGCACGTAAACCTTAAAGACTTTATTTTTGAAATCATTGAAGAAGTAAGTAATTCTGATAACAAGGCACACAAAATATTATTAATTGATTCCGAAGAATTAAGAAATACAACTATTTTTATTGATGAAAAATTAGGAAGAAATATTTTTATCAATATCATTAATAACGCTGTAAAATTTTCTCCAGATTCAGATAAAGTTACTATTGAACTTTCGTCTGAACGAGACTTTAACGTTATTTCAGTTACAGATTTCGGAATTGGAATTCCTAAACCAGAGCTTAAAAATATCTTTAAACCTTTTACCCGAGGTGAAAACGTAGATTTAATTCAAGGGACAGGACTTGGTTTGTCTATTGTAAAAGAAGCAATAGATTTACTTAAAGGAGAGATAGTTGTTAACAGCACTATTGGAAAAGGCACTACCTTTATTGTGAAAATTGCAAAAAAATAAAAACATACTATGTAGTAGGTTTTAATTAGAGACTATGCCTCTTGGCGAGAAGAAAAGAAGTTTTTGATTTCTATGACTAAAAGCCTATAAATTTATTACGGTAAAAATGGCAGAAATTGAACTAAAAAAAAACAAGAAAAAGAACGAGTTGAAACTGACCTCCTCCTTAAAGAAAAATAAATGGCACTAAACAGTACTATTTCTAGGTTAGTCACTATTAACGCAGAACTTACCTTTCAAAAAGAAAGGAAAGATGAGCGAGCAGAAGAGTTAGTTGGTTATCGTAAAGAACTCGATCTAAAAGAATATGAAAGAACCCTAAAATTAAATGAAGCGTTAAAAAAGCAAAAAGAATTAACCAATCTAAAATCTCGATTTACTTCAGTAGCATCTCATGATTCTAGAACACCATTATCAGCAATTAACTTTGCTACAGGTTCTATTAAAAAATACTGGAGGAAAATGGAGCCGATTATGATAGAAAAAAAACTACATAAAATAGAAGACCAAGTAATGCAGATGACAGAACTACTAGACGATATTTTAACAGTTAGTCAGGCGGAAGCAAGTACCACTAAAAGTAGTCCTATGAATATAAATCTTGGAGATTTTATGGAAGAAATCATCAAAGAAGTTTATGTTTCTTGCCAAAAAAAACACGAAATAGTACTAACTGACCCCGAAAAATTAAAAAATGGCTTTATACGAATTGATGAGAAATTAGGACGAAATATTTTTATAAATCTGATTAGTAATGCTATAAAATTTTCGCCAAAAGCGAAAAAAGTTTGTATTTATTTATCGTCTGAAATAGAATCCCTAATTATTGCAATAACAGATTTTGGAATTGAAATCCCAAAATCTGAATTTAAAAATATGTTTAATTCTTTTACCCGAGCAAAAAACGTAGACTTAACTCAAGGAACAGGGCTTGGTTTATCAATTGTGAAAGAATCTATAAAAGCAATAGGAGGGCAAATAATTATTACTAGTCCTATTGATAAGGGATCGACCTTTTCTGTAAAAATTCCAAAAAATTAAACATATATGACCTATAATGTATTAATTGTAGAAGACACCTTGGCGATTAGAGAAGAAATTTTTGATATTCTAGTGATGGAAGGTTATGAAGTCTTTCAGGCTGAAAACGGTAGGGTTGGTTTTGAAATAGCGTTGAAAAAAAAGCCAGATCTTATTATTTCAGATATACTAATGCCCGAAATGAATGGTTTTGAAATGTTTAATAAACTGCAAAAGAACCACGAAACAAAGAATATTCCTTTAATATTTCTCTCTGCAAAAGGAGAACAACAAGATATTAGCGCAGGAATGAAACTGGGGGCTGAAAACTATTTAACAAAACCCATAAACGTAACTGATTTATTACATGTTATAAAAAATAAATTTAATGATACGCTTAAACCATTCATCTAACTAAATTAAATAGACGTAAGGTTATGAATAAATTTTCATATGCAGAATTAGAGAGAGAAATTATTGATTTAAAAAAGAATTAACAGTGCGTATTCAAAAGAAAAAAATATCTTCAATCTTGAGCACTACAGAAATCTCTTGGATCAAAAACTTTGCTCGTTTAGATAAAACCGGAATGACCCATAGCTTTAAAAATTATGAAGCTGAAGTTAACAAATATTATTTTGTTACCGTCTGGAAAGTTTCTAAAAACAGCGTTGGAATTTCTTTTGTAGACATCACCAACTCTAAAAAGAATGAAATTGAATTAAAAAAAAGACAAAAAAAAGAACGAATTGAAACTGACTTCATACTTAAAGAAAAAAGAGAAAAATCAGTAAGCAGTAAAATTAATAATTGCTAAAAATTTAAACACAGATTATGTACAAAATTTTAATTGTAGAAGATACGGTAGCTATAAGAGAAGAAGTTTTTGATATTCTACTAATGGAAGGTTATGAGGTTTTTCAGGCTAAAAATGGCAGAATTGGTTTTGAAATAGCTTTGAACGAAAATCCAGATCTTATTATTTCAGACATACTAATGCCAGAAATAAATGGTTTTGAAATGTTTAAACAACTACAAAAAGAAGCTAAAACACAAAGTATTCCTTTAATTTTTCTTTCTGCAAAGGGTGAAAAAAAAGATATTAGAGAAGGTATGAATCTGGGAGCCGAAGATTATTTAACAAAACCCATAAATATTAATGATTTGATAAGTGCCGTTGATAATAAAATTAAAAAGAAATTATTGATCGATCAAAAAATTATTGATAGAACGAAATCATTGTCCACTATTCTTCAAAATCAAGAAAACGAAATCGATAATTATGCTCATTTAATTTCACACGAATTAAAGTCTTCATTAAGAAATGTTTCAGATCTCTTAACTTGGTCTCAAGAAGATACCGAACAAACGAATAATAGAAAAGGTTCTGCTAGTAACCTTCAACTTATGATAGAAAAGGTAGAAAGAATGGAATTAATTTTGGTAAATCTAGAGCAGTATAAAAATATAACACCACTGTCTTTTAAAAATAAAGTTATTAATATGCATTCCGTTGTGCAGCAGGTTGTGGATGAAGTACAGAAACCTCCTCATATCAAAGTTAAAATTAACAATCAATTACCCACGCTATTTGCTGATGAAAATATGTTGGAAAAAGTGTTTGAAATTTTAATACAGAATGCTATCAAACATAACGATAAAGAGATAGGAATCATTGAATTAGGATGTGAAACAACAGAAAAAGACTATATTTTTTCAGTTAAAGATAATGGCGCTGGTATACCCGAAAAATACCATAAGAAAATATTCGAAATGTTTCAAGTATTGGAATCAAGTGAATCCACAGGAATTAGTTTAAGTATTGTTAAAAAAATAATTTCTAATTTAAAAGGAGAAATTTACGTGGAGAGTATTCTTACAAAAGAGACTACATTTTATTTTAACCTACCCAAAAATAATTTATAATGCCTAAAATTTTAATAGTTGAAGATTCAGAAAGTCTTCTAGAAGAAATTTGTGAAATTCTTCAATTAGAGGGTTATGAAGTAATTGGCGCTAGAAATGGAGCACTAGGATTAAAAAAAGCAAAAAAAGAACTACCAAGCTTAATCCTTTCAGATATTTCTATGCCTAAATTAAATGGGTACCAGTTGTTAACTGAACTTCAAAAATCAACTACTACCGGGTCAATTCCTTTTATTTTTCTTTCTGGAAAAAACGAATTACCAGATTTAAGGAAAGGCATGAATATGGGTGCAGATGATTATTTAGTAAAACCTATTAATACAGATGAGTTAATTAAGGTTGTAAAAAGTAAGTTAAAAAAACAAAAGTTAATTAAAGATAATATAGATGAACTCGTAGAAGAGAATGAATACTCCTTAAAAGAAGCTGGCAGAATGGCAAAAATGGGCTACTGGAGATATAATAGCCAAACAGATACCATTTTTTGGTCTGAAGCTATTCATCAAATTTATGGCTCTGACCCTAAAAAAGGTGTCCCAGAAATTAAATTACTTCTTAATCTTTTTAATCAAAAATCAAGAAAAAAGCTTATCCAAGCAACCGAAATTCTTGCCACAAATGGAGTTCCTTTTGATATTGAGTTACAGTTAACCAATTTAAAAAATAAAAAGCGTTGGATACGAAACATAGGAGAACCCCTATACAATAGTAAAAGTGAAATTATTGGCAGAAGAGGAGTCTTGCAAGATATTACAGAACAAAGACTAACTAGGAATAAAGTTGAAAAAGCCGAAGAGATGTATCGGTTGTTAGCCAATCATACTAGCGACTTAATCTGTTTACAAGAGCCAGATAGCACTTTTAAATACATCAGCCCCTCTATAAAAAATCTATTAGGTTATGAACAATCTACTCTTTTGGGTGAAAAATTCTTAAATATAATTCATAAAGATGATCTTAAGCCTCTGAAAGATTTAATGAAACAGAAAATGCTTGGCAAAAATGATATGGATGCCTACACCATAAGAGTACTTCATAAAGAAGGCCATTTTGTTTGGTTAGAATTTTTAACATCTCCTGTTTATAAAAATAAAAAAATCAGCTATTATGTTTCATCTGCTAGAAATATTACAAGATGGGTGTTGGCAAAACAAGAGATTCAAGAATATCAAACTTCACTTCAAAAAATGACGGTCGAAATCACCTTAATAGAAGAAGAACAAAAGAAAGAAATCGCTTCAAACATACACGATCACTTAAGCCAATCTTTAGTTATTTCTAAAATGAGAATTAATGAGTTGAAAAAAAACCCAGCGCTTAAAATGATTGAAGACGATTTAAAATTTATTGAATCACATATCTCTGAAGCTTTAGATAATAGCCGCAAAATAACCTACGAGCTGTCACCACCAGTGTTATATCAATTAGGTATTATTGATGCCTTAGATTGGTTACTTGAAAAAGTAGAACAAAATCACAAGATTAGGTGCCGAATAAATAGCAATATATCTAGTTTGAAACTCGATGATGCAAAATCTATTTTATTGTATAGAAGTATACAAGAGGTCATAAATAATACAATAAAATATGCGCATGCAACTTTATTAACTTTAGATCTTGATAAAAACACCCTAGGTCTCGATATTCTTATCACTGACAATGGTTATGGTTTTGATACCACAGTATTAAACAATCATAGAAATCATACAGGGTCTGGTTTTGGTTTGTTTACAGTTCAAGAACGAATTCGAAATATACAGGGAAAGTTTACAATAATCTCAAAAATAAATTTAGGAACAACTGTTAAATTTTTTATACCTTTAAACTTATGACGCAAACAAAAAAAATTAAAATAGTATTAGTTGACGATCATAAATTACTTCGTGAGGGTTTGCGAAATATTATAGAACAAAAAACAAATATGTTTATAATTGGAGAAGCATCTGATGGTAGAGAAGCTATAAAAATGTGTTCAAAATTATTGCCCGATGTTCTTGTTATGGATGTTGCAATGCCTGGTTTAAATGGTATAGAAGCTGCAAAACAAATTCACAAAAACCATCCAGAAATAAAAATAATAGGGCTTTCTATGCATTCTGGTAGGCAATTTATTCAAGGAATGTTTAAAGCAGGTGCTTTTGGTTACTTACTAAAAGATGGAGATGCTGATGAATTGATTACAGCGATAACTACAGTTGTTGAACATAAGAAATATCTCTCAAAAGACATCAATCAAGATTTTCTTAGTACTTTGAGAAAGGGAGACAATATAGAAAAAGCACCATTGAGCTCCAGGGAGAAAGAAGTGCTGCAATTGATTGCAGAAGGTAATTCCTCAAAAAAAATAGGTGAAATATTATTTCTAAGTTCAAAGACTATTGATGTTCACAGAAATAATATTATGAAAAAAACAGATTTACACACCATTTCTGAATTGACAAAATATGCTATTCAAAGAGGATTAACTACGTTAGAAATTTAATGGTTATTGCATCCTTAATTTGTTAATAAAATGTTCTCCATTTTTTCTACAAATATAGCCCTAAAACGAATTTTTTTTAAAGTACAGAGCATTTGCTTTTTTTGATAAAACTAATAACTTTAATGAATTAATTAAGACCCTTAAAAAGGATTGACTAAAAATCAGTTTTTCTTTAGACTAAACAATTTTAATACTTTCTTTTAGTTTCTAAAAAGTTTAGAAATATAAAAAGACTAAACATAAGAATAGTTTAGCCTTTCTATTTTGTATTTCGGGGGAAATACATTCCCTTTAAGGGAAATATAGCATTGAAAACAGTCTAGTTATAGACCATTAATAACTTCTCTTGTTAATACCCACTATTAAAAGAATGCTACATGTCAAATGTATTTATTTATACAAATTCAATCAATAGGTAATTTGCTTAATTTAAAAATAGAAGACCAATCCTGTACGGTAGTTGAATTTTTCTATGCGCTGATTATTAAAAGTATTGTAAAATATTTCCATAATTTTTAAAACCTTTTAAAACCTACTAGTTTAGTATTACACCTAATTAACCATAAACTTGAAAATTTCGCACAAAAAAAAATCTAAAGAATCTAATCCTTAAATTTTTTTCAGGGGAAATTAGTAATAATAAAGTGATGTATTAATCTGTATTTTTAAAACATAGAAGTTTTAATTAAGTGCCTTGTGAGTCTCAAAAAAGATATAAAATTTTTAATAATTCTCCTAAATAAACTTATTGACAGGATTAAGAAAGGAAAAAAACATGTAAAAAAAATCATAACATTTAAAGCATCGAATAAAGATTTTATTCCATCCATTGTTGTTAAGTAAAGACCTGAATAATATAAACCGATTGAAGAAATTACAAACATTGTTGCTTGTTTTAATAAATTCTTTGTCATAATTATGGGGATATTAAAAATTAATAATATTAAAAGTAACACTCGTTTAGTTTTAGATTATTAATGATTTTTTTCTAAACACATTTAATAAATGCTACACTACAAATATATTTAGTAATACAAAATTCATCAATAGGGCATTTTCTTAATTGTGACCATGGTACTTAAAGACATGCCTTTTATTGAGTTCTTTTCCAAAAAAATTGTTTTAATTTCTTAAAGTTTAAATTCCAAACTTTTTACGCTAGACAATCTTTTATTATGCCCTGTTTTATTTTTATATCTTTGTTGTAACAAATTAACTATGTTATGATTACAATAAAAGTTACCGATGATATTTTACATCATTGTAAAAAACCATTAGAAAGTTATAATTTTGGTAAAAGAGATACAGCAAACGAAACAAGACTTCAGGAATTAAGCGTTATTACTGGTCAAAGTATTGTAATGCGTGGTTTTAGTCAAGGTTTAATAAACGGAAATGAAGGTTTTGACAATGGTGTAGACATTTTTTACAATAACTTAAAATTTGATTTAAAAACGATGGGAAGAACTACTGATGTTCTTTCTAATTACACCAACAATTTTTTAAGACTTCAAGATTATTTTGAGACTGAACTCTACATTTTTTTGCAGTTATCATAAAATAAAACAAGAACTCACTATTTGTGGTTGGATAGATAAAAAGGACTTTACCAAAAAAGAAGATTTTATCCAAAAAGAAGTACCAAAAAAGGATTTGACCAAAGCACTTTTGCAACCTTTGCCGATTTGTATGAAATTGATAACCAGCAAATAAACGTTATTTCATCTATTTATGATTTAAAAGAGGAATTAAATAGCTTTAATAAATAGTTTTTCTACACTTAATTTGGTTAGAGTATAAACTTATTTACAAACAACTAGGTTAACTGTTGATCTAAAACACTGGTTTTTAAAACTAAGGTTTGAATTAGCATTAGAGTTACCTCACTAAAAGATGGCTTCGATTTTTATGATTGCTGGGAGTCTTCGCAAAGGGGTGGGGGAGTTATAGGTTATTTTGGTCAAGTATCAAAAAGTAGATTCACCAATACTTGGAATATATCAAAGGCAGTTCCTGTTCACTATTTATCTAAATCTAGGACCTAATTTTCTGTTTATAAGAGGCTAAAATAATGAAATCTTTAGTCTGAAAACTCATAATATGCTTGGCCAAACAAAAATGACGGTTGACAAATTAGAATCTAATATATCTTTATATTTATCTAAACTAAATAGTGGACTGTATTTCATCATTTTAAAGGCTTTAAATTCAGATCGTACTAAAATTTTTAAGCTTGTTAAATCATAAATGCACCTCTATCTAAAAAACTGGGCTAAAAATAGATATTAATTATATTGAGTCATTTATATGGGAATTGCTCAATGTTTTTATTAGAAAATAAAGGTTTTTTTGAAACTAACGATCTAATAGGCGCAGGCATCGAGGTATTGCATTGGTTTAATTTTAACCTGAAGATCAAACCAAAAATCTGTATTTTTAACTTCCAGTTTTGCAGAAATAAAAATTTCAATGGAAACCCCGAGACAGGGTCGGAAAGAGTTCTTTTCAATTGAATATCGAAACCGGTGTGGTACAAAAACCTAAACGAATTACTCTAAAACCTTAATAAAATTCTCAAAAGCAACATAATAAGGTTGATTTTTAAAAACAGGACTTTCTACACTTTCAGCATTGGCAATTCCTACGCCTGCAAACCAAACTTTAGCATTTTGCTTTTTCGCATGTTCTTTAAAAGTTTCCATCCAAAGTATATCATAATCATTAGGCTTTTGTAAATTCGTGGTTGCTTTTACCAACACAAAAATAGTAGGTTCTCCTTTTTTGAATAACACATATTGCGGATGCCTTTTTAACTGGCTGTTAATGGCCTGAAATTCATAGCCCATTTTCTCTAACTTTTCGCCAACAATATTCATTGCCAAATTATGCAATTCTTGTGCTGTTAAAATCTGCATTATTTCTTTTTATTATGTTTGTTGTAATTTTTATCACCTCTTGTTTTAGGCTTCTTATATTTCTTGGCAATTTCTCTTCTGTAAGAACCTCCTTGATTCACTTGACTATTTTTCTCGCTCTTTTCATGAAAAGCAGCTCCAGGAACATATTCTAATGAGGTTCTGTTTTTAGAAATCCCTTGATCTTCTCTTGGACGTTCATCTTCAGTTAATAATGTAGAAATTTCAACCTCTTCAGGCAATTCTAAAACAGGAATTTGATACTCCATTAAAGCTTGAATACTTTCTTTTGATTCTTGCTCTTTTTCTGTTGAGAATAGTATCGTTTTCCCTTCTTTTTCAGCACGACCGGTTCTACCAATTCTGTGCATATAATTTTCAGGGAAATCTGGCGTATCAAAATTAATAACATGACTCACATCATCAAAATCTAAACCACGCGCCATAACATCTGTAGCAACTAAAATTCTATTATTACCTCCATCAAACTGTCTAATAGAGCGAATTCTATAATTTTGTGTTTTATTAGAGTGAATTACACAGGTTTCGCTACCAAAAACTTCCTCTAAATGTTTGAACAACAAATCTGCCGTTCTCTTAAAACCAACAAAAATTAATACTTTATGGTAGGTTTCTTTATCTTTTAAAAAGTGATTTAACAAGTTAACTTTAGTGAAAAAGTTAGGGATATTATAAGAAACTTGTTCAATGTTATCTAGTGGAGTTCCACTAACTGCGACAGAAATTTTTTCAGGATTTTTAAAGAAATCATAAATCAACAAATCAACATCTTCAGTCATCGTTGCAGAAAACAACACATTTTGTCGTCTTTCAGGAAGAATATCAAAAATATTCATCAATTGAAATCTACACCCTAGATCTAACATTACATCCACCTCATCAATTACCAATTTCTGAATCGATTTTAGTTTCAACGCATTGCTTAATCCTAAATCGTACAAACGTCCAGGAGTTGCTACAATAATATCTTGCCCTTGTAAAATGGCTTGTTTTTGTGTATTGATATTCGTACCACCATACACGCCTAAAACACGAAGATTGATATATTTTGCTAGTTTTTCAATTTCGTCAACCACTTGCAAAACCAGTTCACGCGTAGGAACCAACACTAAAATTCTTGGATGTACTTGTTTAGAAAACTTTAAATCTCTAAGAATAGGCATCATATAGGCAAACGTTTTACCAGTTCCTGTTTGCGCTATTCCAACAACATCCTTACCACTTCTTACGACAGAGAATGCCTGCTCTTGAATTGGCGTTGGGTTCTGAAAACCTAAATCGTCAATACCATATTGTAGTTGATTTGATAAGTCTAAATCTTTGAAAGTCATTGTGTAAATTTTATGCAAAGGTACGTTTTATAAAAAAGTGTATGAGCAATGATTTAAAATTTAATATCATTAATTTTGTAGACGAAAAATCAACGTAAAAAAATGATTACAGATACGCATACCCATTTATATTCTAGTCAATTCAATGAAGATCAAGCAGCCATGATGCAGCGCGCAAAAGAGGCTGGAGTTTCCCGTTTTTTTATTCCTGCGATAGATTCATCACACACCAAAAGTATGTTGAAATTAGAAGAAGACTTTCCAAATGATGTATTTTTAATGATGGGCTTACACCCTACTTCTGTGCAAACAAACTATTTAGAAGAATTAGCCCATGTAAAAGAATGGATTGATCAAAAAGATTTTTATGCTATTGGAGAAATTGGTATCGATTTATATTGGGATAAAAGTTTTTTAGCAGAGCAACAAGAAGCTTTCAGAACACAAATTAAATGGGCAAAAGAAAAGAAACTACCCATCGTAATTCATTGCAGGGACGCTTTTTACGAAATTTTTGAAGTTTTAGAATCGGAAAAAAGTGATGATTTAAGAGGGATTTTTCATTGTTTTACAGGAACTTTAGAGCAAGCAAAAAAAGCAATTTCTTACAACATGAAATTAGGCATTGGCGGGGTTGCTACTTTTAAAAATGGTAAAATTGACAAGTTTTTAAACGAAATAGATATAAATCATATCGTTTTAGAAACGGATGCTCCTTATTTAGCACCGACTCCTTTCAGAGGAAAAAGAAATGAAAGTGCATACATTACTACTGTTATAGACAAATTAGTCGATATTTATGGAATTTCCTTTGACGAAATAGCAGAAATTACGACACAAAATTCTAAAGACGTTTTTGGGATCTAAATATGAAAAAATTCAAAAATATAATTAAGTAGACTGCATAAAAGGGAAAATAATTTCAAGTTTTATGAGCACAGAATTACTGATTTCAAAAATTCCACGCGAATTAAAGATAATAGAGACAAAATTTCATTTAATGATGAAATAATATGCATTCATAACTCATTTTACAAATTACATTATAAATCATAGATATTAAACCCGATTTGACAACACTAACCACCTATTTCAAAACACCTATAGGAACTGCAAAAATTGTGGGTGATCAAAACGGAATTCAATCCATTACTGTTTTAGATGATGATGCGATTCCAGAAGATTTATTAAAAGCAAAAACCCCTGAATGTTTGCAAAATTGTGTGGTGCAATTGGAAGAATATTTTAACGGAAAAAGAGCCAGTTTTAACTTAACTGTAAATCCAAAAGGAACGAAGTTCCAGATAAAAGTATGGAAATCTTTATTGAAAATTAACTTTGGAAAAACCAAAAGTTATTTAGAGCAGAGTAAAGCTCTAGGAGACATAAAAGCCATTAGAGCAGTAGCATCCGCAAATGGTAAAAACCCTATTTGGATTATTATTCCTTGTCATAGAGTTATTGGTTCTGACGGTTCTTTAACTGGTTATGCTGGCGGAATTTGGCGTAAAAAGTGGCTACTCGCTCATGAAAATCCTGTAAAGCAGCAATCTCTTTTCTAATTTCAACAGATTTAAATCATAAAAAACATATTTTTACGTTAAAAACGTATTGTTTTATATGCTTCAGAAATATTTACTTTTTGTTCTTTTTTTTGTTGGATTTTCTGTCCAAGCACAAAAAATATCTTCAGATTTTAGAAAGAAAATTATTGAAGTGCAAAAAGACACCATTCAATTAGATTCTGTTGCCCTCAATCCTCAAAGATTTAAAATTTTAAACGTCTTAAAAAAGAAAATTTTAGCATCAGAATATACCATTGACTTTAGCAAAGCTATTTTAATTATCAACTCAAAAAAATATTCAAAAATAGCTGTTGAGTATTTTAGAATTCCTGAATTTATAACCAAAGTATACACTCCTTTTGATGAAAAACTCATCTTACAAAATACCCCAAATAACGGCACACTATATAGTTTAACGACCAACAAAAAAGCGTCAGAAGTCAAACTTTTTGATGGTTTACAAACTAGAGGTTTTATTAGTAGGGGAATTACTAGTGGAAACAATCAAAACGCAGTTACAAATTCTGCTTTAGATTTAGAAATTTCAGGAAAACTATCTAAAGATGTAACCTTAAGAGCCAATATTTTTGACACCAATATTCCGATTCAAGAAAATGGTTATTCACAAAACTTAACAGATTTTGACAGGATTTTTATTGAAATGTCTAGCAAAAATTGGCGCGTAAAAGCGGGGGATATTTCTATAAAAAACAACAAGAGTTTCTTTTTACCTTTTACCAAACAAATTGCGGGTTTAGAAGTAGAAGCAAATATTACAGAGAACTTAAAAGTGGCCGCTTCTGGGGCGGTTGTTCGGGGTAAATTTAATAATTTAAAATTTGTTGGTATAGAAGGTAATCAAGGTCCATACAAACTTTTTGGAGCTAATAATGAAGCTGCCATTTTAATTATTGAAGGTAGCGAGCAGGTTTTTGTGAACGGTATTTTACTAAAACAGGGAGAAAACAACGATTTTACGGTCAATTATAATTTGGCAGAATTAACGTTTACCACCACTTTTCCGATTACCAATGATATGAGAATTACAGTAGAATTTCAATATTCTGACAGGAATTATACTCGTTTTATTACCTATGAAAAAGCGGAATACGAAAGTGATAAATTTCAAATTTCAGGATATTTTTATTCAGAAAATGATTCTAAAAATCAACCTTTACAACAAAGTTTAACAGAAGAACAAAAAGAGATTTTAGCAAATGCTGGCAATGATACAGCCGCCATGGTTGCTGAAAGTGCCTTTATTGATACTTTTAACGAAAATAAAGTTTTGTATCAAAAAATCAGCAATACTACTGAAGAATATTTTGAATATTCAACCAATCCAGCGGATGAATTATACAGTGTAAACTTTTCAAATGTTGGCACAAATAATGGCGATTATATTTTAGATAGAACGACTGCTATTGGTTCTATTTTTAGATATGTTGGCGTTAATCAGGGAAATTATAAACCAATTATTCGTTTAATTGCCCCTACAAAATCGCAGTTTTTTGTTGTTAAATCTGGTTATCAACCTACAAAAAAAACAAGCCTAGAAACCGAAATTGCTTTGAGTAACAATGATGTCAATTTATTTTCTACGATTGACAACAATCAAAACCAAGCATTTGCCGCAAAAATTGGCTGGCAACAAGTTTTAATCGATAAAAAATGGGAGTTATCCACCAACATCAACCATGAATATGCCCACAAAAATTTTAGAAGTGTTCAACGTTGGGAATCTATAGAATTTAATAGAGATTGGAATATTTTAACAAATAACGCTACTAAAAACTATTTTCAGTCTGAACTTTTACTCAAAAACAAAAAGAAAGATTTTATATTATATCGATTTAATAATTTAAATTATACCGATACTTTTAACGGAATTAAACATGAGTTTCAATCTCAAATAAACTTCGATAAAACTAGCTTTTTTGCAGATGCCAGTTTATTGGCAAATACCTCTACGTTAGAAGACAACTCGTTTTTGGTTGCGAAAGCAAAAGCAGAACATTATCTCACAAAAGGTTGGTTTGGTGCCTTTATCAACTTTGAAACCAATGCTAGAAAAACGATCAACACCAATCAATTTATAAAGACAAGTCATCGTTTTAAAGAATATGAAGGTTATTTTGGTCTTGGAGATTCTACCAAAGTATTTGCCAAAATTGGCTTTAATTATAGAGATAATGATAGTATAAAATTGAATCAATTCACAGAAATCAATAACAGAAAAACATTATATATCGATAGTAAACTCATCAAAAATAAAAACACTAATTTAAGTGTGTATGCCAATTATAGAATTACAAAAAATGATTTTACGGCTGATGAAAAAGCATTGAACTCTAGATTGATTTTTAATCAGAAATTATTTAAAAGCATGATCAATATAAGTACTGTATATGAAACCTCTTCTGGCAATGTTGCACGGCAAGATTTTATTTATGTACAAACAGAACCTGGTTTGGGTTTTTATACTTGGATTGATTATAATGAGGATGGAATTAAAGACTTTAATGAATTTGAAATTGCGTTATTTCAAGACCAAGCAAGCTATTTACGATTGCCAAAACCCAACTTGCGTTTTATTGCCACACAAAGAGCAAAATGGAATCAAACCTTAACCATAAACCCTAGAAGTTGGGCAACAAAAACAGGGCTGAAAAAAGTAATTTCTCACTTTTATAATCAGAGCTTTTTATCCGTAGAAAACGAGCAAGAGAGAACTCAAAATTCGTTTCAATTAAATCCTTTTGATTTTAATGAAAACTCTTTAGTTAGTCTAAATTTAAACATAAGAAACAGTTTGTATTTCAATAAAGATTTGCAAAAAAACAGCGTTACTTTCACCTATGGAAACTCGAAGTTAAAACAACAGTTTTTTATTGGTAGTCAAGAAAATAACATCCATCAACAACGATTGAATTATGAACATAAATTCGCCGATTTTTGGTTGCTAAACTTTATGGGTAAAAATTCTTTAAACACCCTTGAAACAGAAAACTTTATGGATAGAAATTTTGAAATACAAGCCTACGAAATAAACCCAAAAATTAGTTTTTTATACAATGAAAACAATCGTTTCTCTGCTTTTTATCACTTTAAAGATAAAAAAAATCAATTACAAAATTTAGAACAGTTGCAACAGCAACAATTTGGGATTGAGTATTTTTTTATCGGGAAAAAGAAAAATCAAGTTTCTGCAAATATCAATGTCTTTCTAAATGATTTTACTGGTAATTCAAACACCCCTGTTGCGTATCAAATGTTAGAAGGTTTACAGACCGGAGAAAATTATACGTGGAGTTTAGTCTTCAATCAAAAAATAAACTCGTTTTTAAGCTTAAACCTGAATTATTTCGGAAGAAAAAGCGAGAATTCTAAAGCTATCCACACAGGAAGTTTACAATTAAGAGCTACTTTTTAATCTGTTAAATTTTTCTTGTATAGCCATTATTTCGTTGATAGTTGAACAAAAACATAAAAATTAAAGTTCCATAAAATTATTTTTACAGCGAATATCACTCTTTATTTGAAAACCCATCCGTTTTTCAAGCACCCAAACACACATAATTCATTTTTGATTTTTAATCCTGTTTTTTAAACGGATCGTTATTTATTTCTCAAAATTCCAGAAGCATCCAATAAAATATTTGGTGCAGCAGTGTATTTGGCGGGTGCTCTTGTAAACACGAATAGAACTATAAAAGTTCACGGTCATATTTATGATGATGAAAACACTAATTTTATAACAGGCATGTTTATTGAAGCTTCTATTATTAGCCATGTATCAAAAGCAATATCGCTTCCAAAAAGTGCGGTTTTAAAAAGTGAAAACAATTATTTTGCTTTGGTTTTAAAAGATGAACATAAAGATTCATATCGTTTTGAAAAAATAAAAATCACTATTGGTTTACAAGAAGAAAACTATATGAAAATTATCAAGGGTTAAAGAATAAAAAAATAATGATAGCAATGGGGCTTTCTATGCTTTAATAAATAGTTAGTGTATCTAATTTTTAAAAAAAATGAATCTATTCGAACATTTTATATTTTTTTAATGGTATGCTTTTTGATACTTTTGTTTTTCAAAACTATAATAAATATATTATGAAAAATTCAATACTAGTTCTCATGTTTTTAGTAAGTGCATTACTGGTAGCACAAGAAAAAGAAGAAAAAGATCCTCAAGATATTAATAAAAAATACGAAATTAAAATAAATGCGCTAACGCTACTTGCGGCAGAATGGATAGATGTTTCTTATGAAAGATTAATTGATGAAGAGTCTTCTTTTGGAACCGCTATAACTTTAAATACAGATTCTGATGTTTCTAATTTAAACTACTCAATAACACCATATTATAGACGTTATTTTTCTGAAAAATTTGCTCGCGGTTTTTTTTTAGAAGGTTTTGGAATGTTATTCTCTGCCGAAGATAATTTCTTTTTTGATACGAATAATGGGAATGTAACTGGCTTGGCACTTGGAATTTCTGTAGGTGGTAAATTTGTTTCTAAAGATGGTTTTACAGCTGAATTATTGTTAGGTGTTGGTAGAAATTTTTTAGAGAGTCAAAATAATGAAGCTGTTGGTCGATTTGGTATCTCTGTTGGTTATAGGTTTTAAAAAACATCTTTTCCAAAGTAATTTTCTAGAAGCCCTACTTGAATAAAATTAAAACGTTTTTCTAGCAAATAAAATCTATAAAAAATTATTCTACTTTTTACAAAATTTAAAAACTCTTTTGTTTTTTCTAAAATTGAAATAAAATCAGATATTGCTGATGCTATTTGTTTTACTAGCTAATAAATTCAGAACGACATTTTAGATTTCAAATTTGAACTTGGTTGCTCATGAAATGAATTTTAATAATAGGCATAAAATAACTAGATATCCAACTACAGTTGTTTTGGATGAAAATGGGAATTTAGTTGATTGTTTCAAAAAATCAGGGGAAATTGATTTTCAATAAATTTTCACTACATAAATATATCACAAAGCCTCATCAAATTGACAAGGCTTTGCGCTGTTTTGTGAGGTTATTGTAATTTTAAGATGCCGAAACGAGTTCAGCACAACTTCCTCACATTTTTTGTAACCAAGTTTTAACAGCAACTTCCGCTTTAATAATATCTTTTAAATCTGCAATAGCAACACGTTTCTGTTCCATGGTATCTCTAGATCTAATCGTTACCGAATTGTCTTCTAAAGTTTCATGATCTACCGTAATACAAAAAGGAGTTCCTGCGGCATCTTGTCTTCTATAACGTTTACCAACGGCATCTTTTTCGTCATAAAAAACATTGAAATCCCATTTTAAATCATCCATGATTTCACGAGCAACCTCTGGCAAACCATCCTTTTTAACCAAAGGAAAAATAGCTGCTTTAAAAGGTGCTAAAACTGATGGTAATTTTAAAACAGTTCTCGTGGTGCCGTTTTCTAATGCTTCTTCTTGCAAAGAATTAGAAAAAACTGCCAAAAACATTCGGTCTAAACCAATAGAAGTTTCTACCACATAAGGCACATAACTTTTATTTTCTTCATGATCAAAATACTGTAATTTTTTACCAGAATGAGCTTCGTGTGCTTTTAAGTCGAAATCTGTTCTTGAGTGAATTCCCTCTAACTCTTTAAATCCGAATGGGAAATTAAACTCGATATCTGCAGCCATATCTGCGTAATGTGCTAATTTATCATGATCGTGAAAACGATAATTTTCTGCGCCTAAACTTAAACTTAAATGCCATTTTAAACGGGCTTCTTTCCATTTTTCATACCATTCTTTTTGAGTTCCTGGTTTTACAAAAAATTGCATTTCCATTTGCTCAAACTCACGCATTCTAAATATAAATTGTCTTGCAACAATCTCATTTCTAAAAGCTTTTCCTGTTTGTGCAATTCCGAACGGAATTTTCATTCTCCCCGTTTTCTGTACATTTAAAAAGTTAACAAAAATTCCTTGAGCTGTTTCTGGGCGCAAATAAACTTGTGTAGAATTTTCTGCGGATGCACCTATCTGAGTGCCAAACATTAGGTTGAATTGCTTTACTTCAGTCCAATTTTTAGAACCAGAAACCGGACAAACAATCCCTAAATCTTCAATAAGTTGTTTAAAACCTTCTAAATCACTTTCCTCTTGAACTCTTGTAAGTTCAGTAGTAATTTCATCCATTTGCTTTTGACGACGCAATACATTTGGATTTGTTTTTACAAACTCATTTTCATCAAAAGAATCTCCAAAACGTTTTTGTGCTTTTGCGATGTCTTTCTTAATTTTATCTAGAATTTTTTCTCTAAAATCCTCGACCAAAACATCAGCTCTATAGCGTTTTTTAGAATCTTTATTATCTATAAGAGGATCGTTAAACGCGTCTACATGACCGGAAGCTTTCCAAGTTGTTGGGTGCATTAAAATGGCAGCATCTATACCTACAATGTTTTCATGCATCTGTACCATTGCTTTCCACCAATAATCTCTAATGTTTTTCTTTAGCTCAACTCCATTTTGAGCATAGTCATACACAGCGCTTAAACCATCATAAATTTCTGATGATTGAAATACGTAACCGTACTCTTTTGCGTGCGATAAAACTTTTTTAAATTGATCTTCTTGTTTTGCCATAATTAAGGCAAATATAAAGGTTTGCTATATTCTATCAAGAAAAAATTACTCGACTTTTTTACAACGATAAATAAAAGCAGGAGGAATATTTAAAGGCTCAAATTCTAACGAAATAGACTCTTTAAATACATTTTTTAGTTTTTTAAAATAGCTTAAACTATATTGATACTGAATAAAAGATCCATTTTTAGCTAAAACTTCAAAAGATTTGTCTAAAATTTCATCAGAAACTTCATCAGGAATAATAGCAAGCGGTAAACTGGAAATAATATAATTTACTTTATGAATATTTAGTTTTTTTAATTTGTCAATAATTTTTTCTGCGGAAGCTTTTAAAACAATTAATTGTGGATGATTTAGTTCTTGTAATTGATCATAAAAATTATCATTAATCTCAAAGCAAATTAAAGTTGCTTTCGGTGCTAAATTTTCTAGAATATACTTTGTAATTGCACCATTGCCTGGACCTAATTCTACGATAACATCAACATTAGAAAAATCAATTTCTCGCAACATTCTTTTCGATAAAAATCGAGAACTTGGCGCAACTGTGCCCGATGTTTTAATGCTTTTTACGGCTTCTTTAAAAAATTTTATTCTACTAGACAATTGTTATTTCTTATTTATGAACTATCTTTCTAAAAAAAGTCTCGTAAAGATGATACTTTTAAAAGACATATTCCATCTTTTTTACCCAAACTTGTGTACAATTTGCAGTCAGCATTTAATTGAAAATGAAACTGTAATTTGTACTTTCTGTCGACACGATTTGCCTCTAACCAACTTTATTGATTTTAGTGAGAATAAAGTTACCCAAACATTTTACGGTAGCTTTCTTTTAGAAAAAGCTTTTTCTTTATTACTTTATAGAAAAAAGGGAAGTACACAAAAATTAATTCACGACTTAAAGTACAAAGGGAATGAGGAAATTGCTGTCTTTTTTGGCAACTGGCTCGGTGAAATTTTAAAAGAAAATCAAGAATTTAAGACTGTAGATTATATAATTCCTGTGCCCTTACATCCAAAAAAATTAAGAGAAAGAGGCTATAATCAAGTTACAAAATTCGGAGAACAGCTTTACCATCATTTACAAATACCCTTTATAGAAAATAATTTAGCAAGAATATCATCCAGTAAAACCCAAACTTTTAAGGCCCGTTTTGAACGTTTTAGAAATTTAGACACTACATTTTTATTACAAAACCCTTCTTTTTTCAATAATAAACATATTTTATTAATTGACGATGTTATTACTACCGGAGCAACTTTAGCAGCGTGCGCAAAGGAATTTGAGAAATCTAAAAATTGTAAAATAAGTATCTTAACCATGGCATATACAGAATGAATTTTATGATTTTATATTCAAAAAATAATTGTTAATTTGTATTAAATTTATTTTTTTTGTGAAAACCTTTTACCGATTTTTCTTTTTTCTAATCATACTCATTTTTATTTCTAATTGCGCTAGAACTGGCAGACCTGAAGGTGGTCCAAAAGATGAAGATGCACCCTTGTTTGTTACTGCGAATCCGCCTCATGAAAGTATCAATTTTAAGAAAAAAGAAATTAAACTAAATTTTGATGAGTTTATAAAACTAAAAGATCTTAATAAACAATTGGTGATTTCACCACCAATGCAGTATCCACCATTAATTTCGCCTCAAGGGTCGGCAAGTAAGCAGCTTAAAATAGAAATTATAGATACTTTAAAACTAAACACAACCTATATTTTTAATTTTGGAAACGCGGTTGAAGATAATAATGAAAGCAACAAGTTAGAGAATTTTAAATACGTTTTTTCTACAGGAAATTATATCGATTCTTTAACAATTTCAGGCGACATAAGAGATGCTAAACTTCGCGAAACACCCAGAAGCAATAACGTTTTATTGTATCGAATAGATAGTAGTTTTAATGACTCCATTATTTATAATAAAAAGCCAGATTATATAACAACCTCCTTAGATACTACTATTTTCCGATTTACAAATTTAAGAAAAGGTAACTATTTAATGATTGCTTTAAAAGAGTCTGTGAACGATTATATTTTTGATCCTAAAAATGATAAAATTGGTTTTGTTTCTGATACGATTCAACTACCGAGAGATAGCATTTTAAATACACCAATTATTCTATTTAAAGAGGACCAACCATATCAATTTAAACGAGGAAAAGAAATAACCAAAGGAAAAATAGAATTTGGTTTTGAGGGTGATGCAAAAAATATGATAATTTATATGCTTTCTGAAGTGCCTCCAGATTTTAAAAGTGTTTCAAAATTTGAAATTAATAAGGATACTTTAAACTATTGGTTTACACCTTTTGAAGCAGATTCTTTAAATTTTACAATTGAAAACAATCAATTTATAGACACTTTTACGGTTCGATTAAGAAAGAATAAAATAGATTCTTTGGTGATGAGTGCCACTGTAAAAGGAGTTTTTCATTTTAGAGATACTTTTTACTTAACGAGTAATACCCCAATTATTAAAATTGACACCAGTAAAATTAGTCTTTTTGATAAAGATACGATTGCTGTTAATTACAAAACATTGTTATCAAAAAAAGAAAATAAAATAGGTTTTATTTTTGCTAAAAAACCTGAAGAAAAATACAGTTTAAAATTTCTTCCAAGTTCATTTACAGATATTTATGATGTTAAAAACGATACCTTAACTTATAGCATTAGTACGAAAAAAATAGATGATTATGGTAGAATTACGATAAATGTAAATAACGTAAATTCTGAAAATTTAATTGTGGAACTGATCTCGGGGAAAAACCAAGATCAACTTATAGAACGTCAATTTATATCAACTTCTAAAAAATTAGTTTTCGATTTATTAGAACCAAAAAAATATACCATAAGAGCCATTATTGATAAAAATAAAAATAATAAATGGGATACAGGGAGCTATTTAAAAAGGCAACTTGCAGAAAAAATTATTTATAATGAAGCGATTAATAATTATGATTTAAGAGCTAATTTCTATTTAGAAGAAATTTTTACAATTGAATAAATAAAATTCTTTTTGGGAACAAAAATGATTTTAGTATGTATAATCTTAACTATTATATTATGGTTTTGGGCAATTTTTGATATTACAAAATCTAAAGTTAAAAATCAAACTACACATACGATTTGGCTTTGAATCGTTTTAATTTTGCCTGTTTTTGGGTCACTAGTATATTTTCAACTGAAAAGAAAATTTATACGGTTTGAAACTAGAAAATTTGAGCCAAAATTTAATAAAAACAGGATATAAATAAAAAAACCTCATAGGATTTAAAAACCTGTTAGATTTATAAAGAATTAATTTTTTTATGGATTCAAGGCTTGCTCTAAATCCGCTACTAAATCTTCGATATCCTCAATACCCACACTTAATCTAATTAAAGAATCTGTAATTCCGATTTTTAATCTTTCTTTTTCTGGAATTGATCCATGCGACATTGTTACAGGATGATTAACCAAGCTCTCAACGCCGCCTAAAGACTCTGCCAACGTAAATAATTTTGTATTCTCTAAAAACTTAAAAGTTGCTTCTTTACTTTCATCTTTTAATTTAAAAGAAACCATACCCCCAAAATCTTTCATTTGCTTTTTGGCAATTTTATGACTTGGATGATTTTCTAAACCAGGGTAATATACTGTTCCTACTTTTGAATGCTTCTCTAAAAAATTGGCTACTACCTTTCCGTTTTCACAATGACGTTGCATTCTAATATGTAAGGTTTTTATACCTCTTAATGCCAGAAAAGAATCCATTGGGCTCGCAATGGCTCCTGCTGCAAACTGAATGAAATGTATTTCTTTTGCCAACGCTTCTTCTTTTACCATTAACGCGCCCATGATTAAATCGGAATGCCCACCTAAATATTTTGTTGCAGAATGCATCACAATATCTGCTCCTAAAGTTAATGGTCGTTGCAAATATGGAGTTGCAAATGTGTTATCTACCGCCACTAAAATAGCTGAATTCATGTCTTTTACTCCTAATGAAATTGCTTCTATATCGGCAATTTTCATCAACGGATTGGTTGGTGTTTCTAACCAAACTAACTTTGTTTTTTCTGTAATTGCGCTGGTAACATTCGCTACATCATCTGTATCCACGTAGGTGAATTCTAACCCATATTTTTGGAATAATTGCGTAAACATTCTATATGTTCCGCCATATAAATCGTCTCCTGTAATAATTTCGTCACCAGGTTTTAATAATCTTAAAACACAGTCTATGGCAGACATGCCTGATGAAAACGCAAAACCATGTGTACCATTTTCTATGGATGCAAAATTGTTTTCTAATGCAGTTCTTGTTGGGTTTGCTCCCCTTGCATACCCATAACCTTTATGTTTTCCTGGACTGGATTGTGCAAATGTTGATGTTAAAAAAACGGGAGGCATTACTGCTCCTGTTGTTTCTTCTGGTTGTTGACCTCCGTGAATTGTTTTGGTGTTGAACTTCATCTTTTCTATTTTCTGATGTTCTTAATTTTAAGTTTCTAAAATTGCCAATAATCTTTTAATTTGCCAAAATTAAGTAAACAAGTTTAGTCCTGATTGGATCTTTCGTCAAGCTAAAGACAAGCTAATTATTAGGGCTATGAAGCTTTTGGGCTCGAAGCGAATAGTGAAAACTGGAAATAGCTTCTAATTCTACAAAAACTTTTTGATCGATCTTACGATACCATAATGAATACCTTCGTGAAAATTGTTGAAAGGAATTGCAACTTCTATAGAATTTAAAACGACGCCTGTGCTTGTTGGATATTCATTATAATTCTCAAAAATACCTGCTTCAAAATCTTCCTCTAAGGTGTCTGGTAAACCCATCAATAAATCTTTTACTTCGTCAAATTCTTCTTTTGTAAAAACTTTCGTTGGCGCTGTTCCTTTTTTATAGTCATCAATTAAATCATCTGGACATAAGCAATCTAAACCCGATAATTTATAATGGAGCAATTGTTCAGTAACCACCACGTGTGCTACATTCCAGGCAATATTATTTTTGAATCCGTTTGGAATTTCATGCAACTGTTCTAACGTCAATCCGTCTAATTCTTTTAAAAGAAGCGCTCTAGATTTTTTTAAAATATCAAATTGTATATTCATTTTTATGTGTAATTTTGATACGGTAAATATAATCCATAAAAATGAAGAAAGTCTATTTTTTACAAACTTGTGATACATGCAAAAGAATTTTAAAAGAAGTAAATACAGAGGGTTTTGAGCTTCAAAACATCAAAAAAGATCCTGTTACGGCTGCTCAATTAGCGAAAATGTTTGCGATCTCTAACAGTTATGAAGACTTGTTTAATAAACGGTCAAGATTGTATAATTCTCTAGGTTTAAAAGATAAAAACCTATCTGAAAAAGATTATAAAAACTATCTTTTGAAAGAATACACGTTTTTAAAACGCCCTGTTTTTATTCTTGAAGATGAAATATTTATTGGCAATAGTAAAAAAGTTATTGCAAACCTAAAAGAGAAGATTGGCTAAATATTCTCTTTTACATTTCCTTTTGGATTTTATTATTCTGAAATCTTTAAATCTGAAGAAGAAATCATCGCAGCTAATTCATCTTTCGTAATTTTTGTTTTTAAGCCAAATAAAACTAGGTTTTCAACATCACTATTTGCTCTGATGATAATTTCTCTTATGTAGTTATTCTTTTCGATAAAAAATAGTTCAGCCTTACTACCACTATCTTTTACTCTTACCAACGTTTTTAACTTGTTTCTTCTTTTAAATTTATTAAAATCATTTGAAACAGCTTCATCTTCATTATCAAAAATCATCAATTTAAAATCACTCGATTTTTTTATTATGTTCATTAAATCACCATCATCTTCATCGTCTAAAAATGACCCTGCTAAAGAGGCTGATAAATTAATTGAAAAAGTAGATTTGTCTTTATTAACTTTATAGAATTTTTTGAATGCTGCTTCTTGTGCCGATAAAGTTGTAATAAAAAATGCAAAGAAAATTGTTGCTAATGATTTCATGTGTCTTGGTTTTGTTTTAAGACGACCACCAAAAGAGTTTGTTACGATTACTTGTTTTTAGTTAACCAAGTTTTAGTTCTTAATTCTGCATTATCTCTAATATCTTGCCAAAAAAGATTGATATCACCAACATGATAATTTTTCATAAATGACATAAAAAATCGCATTGGAAATTTAGGGTTTGTGCTCCAAACCAATCCCTCTGTAATTTCTATTTTTAAGGCTCTTTTGTAGATTTTTTTGTTTGAATATAAAAACCCTTTGTGTTGATATAATTCTGTTGTTTTAGCATCATCCCAAGTTATTGGGTTTGTAGTTACACTGCCTTTAAAAGCATCTTTTTTCTTTGGATAATTTCCTTTTTTAAATGTATTCCAAGCAATAAAGCCACTAATTTCATTTGGCTTAGTCATTGGTTTAATTGTTTTAAACTGATTTGGCTTTAAAACCGACCCAACAACATAAGCGGCAATTAATTGTTCTTGCAAAGGTTTATCATCAAAAAAATCTCTTAACAGAAATTTAGTGTGCGTAGAACCCTGACTATGACTAGCAATAATAATTGGTCTGCCTTTATTATACTTTTTTAAATAGATTTCAAAAGCTTTTTTAACATCAGAATATGCTAATAATAAAGCTTCTTCCCCTCCATTTTTCAACATTGAGTAAGAACGTAAATGTGCCTGTCTATAATAAGGAACATACAATTTACCCGAAGTTGTAAAAGCTGACGCTTGAAACAAAACTGTTTTATTTAAAACCTTTTGCTGTTGGTCTTTATCATTTACTGGCACATTCCAACGTAGATCATCTTTATCTGTATTTAGAGTTGGATACACGTAAAAAACATCTGCTTTTAAAGTCTCTATTTCTTTGGATGCAAATTCTTTTAAATCATCTGAATATGAATTTGGTAAAACTGCCCAATTTTTTTCATTATTATAATTTGGTTCTAATGGAATGTCTTTAGATGAAAACTCTTGTGTTTGAAAAGTTGATTTACACCCAACTAAAGCAATTAAAAACACTAAACAGTATGTTTTTTTCATCATGATTTATAAACTTTTATTAAATTTTCTGCTTCTTTTTTTGCACTCCAGTTTTTTATAATTTCTTCTCTGGCTTCTTTACCTACAAGCGGAATTTCATTTTTAATAGATTTTGATAAGAGGGTTTCTAATTCTAAAACATTTCCGGCTTCAAATAAATATCCGTTTTTATCATGCGTAATTAATTCTGAATGCACCCCAACACTTTTGGTTGCAATTACAGAACACTCACATGACATTGCTTCTGCTGTTACTAAAGAAAACCCTTCAGAAAAACTTGGAGCTATAACTATTTTTGCTACTTGATAATAAGAGATAATAGCTCTAGTTTCATTAATAAAATAAACTTGACTTTCTATTTCATACTTTTTAGCAATGGCTTTTAACTCTTCTAAAAAAGGTGGTTTATCAACTTGACCAACGATTACTAAAGCCCAATTCTCGTGTTCTTTTAAAATTTTTGTGGCTTCTAATAAAACGAGTTGTCCTTTTTCTTTTCTTACTCTGCCTGCATTTAAAATGATATTTTCTTGAGAAATTTTCTCTAACTTTTTCTCAGAATTTGGCACAAACTCACCAACTCTAACTCCATGGCCAACAATGGTGTTTTCTATTCCTAAATTATTACTCATACTTTTTATGAGCGTAATTACTTTGTCTGCTTTATTAAGTAAGAATTTTGTTAATCCTGAAGGAATAGTTTCTGCATGTCTCGTTGCAATTAAAGTGAATTTTCCACCTAAAAAACGATAGCATAACATTCTTATAATTTCATTATTTCTATGACAGTGAACAACTGTTTTTCTATCTGAAAATAATAAGGACTTTAATTTTGATGTAGTAATTTTATTTCCATCAATATTAGAACCATAGACATAGGTTTCAAAATCATCAGTAAAAAAAGGAAGCACATTTTCGATACTTCTGGTAACTCCAGTTTTGCGTTTGTGAAAATGTGTGTGAATTAAAACTGGTTTCAATAGTTGAAAATTAGATTTTAAAAGTTGAATCCTTAATTTTGAATTTTAAATGCAAAATTTTGAACTTATTTAAGCGAATTTACGTTCAATAATTTCCATAAAACGAATTTCTAATTCTTCATGCTTAGACCAATTATAATCTGGTTTTACCATTTTAAGAATAAATTCTTTTGCTTCTTTACCTGATTTAATAGTATTTAATTGAGATACCACTCTGTTAAAATCTTCTTGACTGCCCGCAAACAGATTTTTTACAAACACAATTCTGTCATTCAATCCTATTTGCATGTTGCCTACCAATTTATCATTTAAAGATTTAGGTTGGGCATTTTCAAATAAATCTGCCATTAGATCAACAGAATAGGTGTCTTGTAACTCCTCTTCTAAAGACATTGCTTTGGGTTCTTCAACACGAATAACGTCACTTACTTGGGCTGAACTTGTTTGAGCATTATCATCATTCAAAACATCCTTTTCAGAAAAGATTATTTCTTCTAATTCTGCAAATGGTTGCTCTATAATTTCTTCAACTTTAACCTCTACTTTTTCTTCTATTTCAGAAACCTCCGTCCCTTTTTCAACTGGTTTTGACGCATCAATTAAATCAGGAATTACTTTTTCTTCGATTTTAATTTTCTCTTCAAAAACCACATTTTCAGCAAGACTCTCCTCTTTTTTTAGATACCCTTTTTCAACTATTCCTAATAATTCTGATTTTGTTTCTTTTAAGTTCGGCGTTGAATTTACATATTCTTCAATAAATGCAAGCACAGATAGTTTTTCATAAATTTCTTTCGATTTTTCCTTTAACAAGAACACATTTTCTTTGTTTTTCATCTGTAAAATACTGTGCGCTAAACTTATTAAATCACCTTCTATTTTTTTGTGCATGTGTTGTTTCTTCAAGTTCTAAATCAAGTTCAGAATAAATTATTTTTTAAGCCTAAATATGTATAAATTTGTTGAGCATAAGAGTAAAACAATATTACAAAAATTATAACGCTTAAAATTACAAAATGTTTCTTGAAAATACGGTAAATCATACAGAACAATTTGGTTGGATAGAAGTAATATGTGGTTCTATGTTTTCTGGAAAAACAGAAGAATTAATTAGACGTTTAAAACGTGCTCAATTTGCAAAACAGACAGTAGAAATTTTTAAACCTGCTTTAGACACGAGGTATGATGAGGAAGAAGTCGTTTCTCATAACGATTCTAGAATTCGTTCAACTCCCGTGCCTATTGCTTCAAATATTAGATTGCTTACCACCGACGTAGATGTAGTTGGCATTGATGAAGCCCAGTTTTTTGATGATGAAATTGTGGCCGTTTGTAACGATTTGGCAAATAGAGGAGTCCGTGTAATTGTCGCTGGTTTAGATATGGATTTTAAAGGAAATCCCTTTGGACCGATGCCCGCTTTAATGGCAACTGCAGAATACGTAACTAAAGTACATGCTGTTTGCACACACACGGGAAATTTAGCGCATTATAGTTTTAGAAAAGCACAAAATGATAAGTTGGTGATGCTTGGTGAAACCCAAGAATATGAGCCATTAAGCAGAGCTGCTTACTACAAAGCAGTAAAAAAGAAAGAAAAAGAATCTGAATCTAGTAATGAATTGCTGAAAAAAATTCTGCCTAACAAAGAAATTATAACAAATTCAAAGAAACCGAAATAAATAAATAAATTAAAAACACTGAATTAAGTTTGTAAATACTGAAAAAAATTCAGCATAGAAAGATGAATAACCACGTTACTGTTCTAGAAATTGATGCAAATGCGCTAGAACACAATCTAAATTATTTTAAGAAAAAATTAAAACCTGAAACTAAAATTTTAGCCGTTGTAAAAGCTTTTGGTTACGGAAGTGATGGTGTACAAGTTGCTACTTTTTTACAAGATAAAGTAGCTTATTTTGCGGTTGCTTATGTGCATGAAGGTATTGCTTTAAGAGAAGCAGGTATTCAAACTCCCATTCTTGTTTTACATCCACAATTACCGAACTTACAATATATTATAGATTATAGATTAGAACCAAATCTCTATAATTTTAAAATTTTCAATGCTTTTTTAAAATTAGCAAGGGAAACTGCTTTAATGAATTATCCTATTCATATTAAGTTTAACACGGGATTAAATCGATTGGGTTTTTGGCATACAGACATTCCTAAAATTATTGCTGAATTAAAAGAAACCAAGCACATAATAGTGCAATCTCTTTTTTCTCATTTAGCTGCTAGTGAAGACTTGAAGGAAAAGGAATTCACGATGAAACAATTGAATAATTTTACAAACATCGCACAACAGTTTTTGCAACAGTTAAGCTATGAACCTATGTTGCATGTTTTAAACACTTCTGGTGTGGTTAATTATGCGCGTGCACAGTTTGATATGGTGCGAATTGGCATCGGTTTATATGGCTTTGGGAATGACGACCAAGAAACCGTTCAACTAAAAAATACCCACAACTTAAAATCTATTATTTCTCAAATTCATTTCATTGAACCTGGTGAAACTGTGGGTTATAATAGAGCTTTTGTGGCAAAAGGACTCACTAAATCTGCAACAATTCCTATTGGTCATGCAGATGGAATGTCACGAAAATTAGGAAGCAAAAAAGGTTATGTACTCATCAACAACCAAAAGGCCGCAATTATTGGCAATGTTTGTATGGATATGATTATGGTGGATGTTACTAAAATTGACTGTAATGAAGGAGATGAAGTCATCATTTTTAACAGCCAGAAAACAATTAAACATATCGCCACTATTTCTGAAACCATTGTTTATGAAACTTTGACGGCCATTTCTCAACGTGTTAAGAAAATGTTAAAATATTAGTTGTTTCTACTACTTTAGCAACCTAACTAATTAAAAATCAAACACACATGGGAATGCTGCAACTAAAAAGAAAGAGGCACCCGCTCCTACTCCAAAAGGACCAAGTCAATAAGAATTGTTAGCTCAAATTAGAGATTTATTAGCTAAAAAATAGCCTATTATATTTCATATAAATATCAAAATCCTGAACAGTTGTTAAGTATTTTTTTATCTACCACTGCACATTTATTAAAAAAAAGGGATACAGTACTAAAATTATTGCAACAAACGATAAAGGAACATCATCCTTAAAATTAAACGCGATAAACTGTGATATTTATTTAGGAAAAAAATAATTCCATTTTTATTTGAATTTTAAAACAATCATTTTTGTTTAAATTAGTGTTTTGACAATACATTCTTTATTCTTAAAAAATAAATGCATTGGCTTACTTTCTATTCTGATTTTCATCAGTTCTATAGACGTGAATCGAATGTATGCGCAACAACAAAAAAATGAGACAAAATAAGTTTGAACCTAAAGACGGAAAATGTCTGTTTTTTATTGGTCAAGATTTGGAGGCCATTGGTGGCTTCAAAGATTATGATGAAGGCTATGTAGATACTTTTAATATTCCTGCAGGTGTTACCGTTTACACAAATTTATCTTCCGGAGGCGCATCTTTTGGCCACAACTTTAAAGGTTTAGATGGTCTAAAAACCAAAGCAAATTGGGGAGCGGGAGACACTTGTGCGCAGTATTATATCGATAATCCTAAATTTAAAAACAGTATAATTTCTATAGGTTTGTCTTTGGTAAATGCTGAAAAAGACATTGCTAAAGGAAAAAATGATGCCTTAATTATTGAATTTGGCGAATGGATTAAAAAAATAAATCGACCCGTTTTTTTAAGAATTGGATATGAATTTGACGGTTGGGATTGGAACGATTACGAAAAGAAATATTTTTTAAAAGCTTGGAAACGTATTCATAAAATATTTATAAATATAGGTGTAAATAACGTAGCACATGTTTGGCAATCTAAAGGCACAGGCACTAATCAAAAAGTTTTAGAAGATTGGTATCCTGGCGACGAATTTGTAGATTGGTGCGGCTATTCTTATTTTGGGAATCCTGATGAAGAAATGATCACTTTTGCCAGAAAGCATAAAAAACCGGTTTTTATTGCAGAGGCAACCCCTGTTTTTCAAGAAGGTGCTTTTTATTTTGATGCTGATTTATCCAAAGAAAAAGTTGCAAAAAAAGCTTGGACTGAATGGTTTACCCCGTTTTTTAAAGTGATCCATAAAAACCAAGATGTTGTAAAAGCATTTAGCTACATCAACGTTCATTGGCCTTCACAACCCATGTGGATTGCTAATTTAACCTTTCAGCAAGTAGATTCTAGAATTCAAAAGAGTGCATATATTTCTAAAAAATGGGTAGAAGAAATTAGCCAACCCAAGTATTTAAAAGCTACAGATAGTTTGTTCTCTATATTAGATTATTAATAAGTTCTATGGCTTCTAATCTTTAAGAAAATCTAGTTATTGTATATTTGATGCATATTTAAAGATAGGAAGTATGCAAGAAAATAGGATAACAAAGTATATCAAAGATGTGTTAGAAAATATGCCAACAGACTGGTTGCATCTAACCACTCATAGACTAGATATTTACGATGAAAAATTAGCTAAAACTCAATTTTTAAATCACTTTGACACCTTATTTCATAGTAGTAATTCTGAAGTATCGGCATTACATCAATTACCTACTGCGTACGATTATATTCGTTTAGGCCACCCATTATCCTGTATTTTAGAATGGGCAATTGCACAGATAAATCATCAAAAAACAGAAAACATCATCAGTTTTTCGTCAAAAACGATGCCTGTTTTAGCCATTTTAAGGAAAAACTTATTAGAAAATAAGAATACTCAAATTTTATATACTGATGAAGTTCCTTCTTGTTTTGATGCTAAAATTCTCAAAAATATTTATGGCTATAAATTTGATATAAAGAAGATTAATACAACGGCAGATATTTCCAAGTTTAATGGAAGTACCGTCTTAATTTCTGATCAAGATGCTATTTCTAATTTTGATATCCATCCAAATATTGACTTTTTCATCAACCTTACCAATCCATTAGGAAGTGTTTTATTGATCAATGGTGAACAAAACGAAAATTATATTTCAGATATTCAGCATGTAAGAAGAAGAGAAACGATTGCAATGACGCCTGCTAATTCTCTTCTTGCTTTAAAATCTCTCCTAGAGGAATCTCCTTTTAAAAATGAAAATAGCAACATTGAAATAGACAAAAAAAATGTTTTAAAATCTATCAAAGAAATTACAGGTACCACTTTAAAACCTTTAGTTGCCTCTAGTGGATTGTCTATTCAGTATCCAATTATGATGGGTTTAATTCATGATGCCCAAGAAAACCATAAAGGAAAAGCGATCAAATTTATTGTTCCGCCAAACTGCTATGGTGGCACAAATGACCAAGCAAGACGCGTTGCTGCTTGCCTTGATAATGTTGAAATCGTAGATTTACCAGTAGATGGTGATAATGAAATGGTGCAAAGTATTGAAACCATTTTAGCTAAAATTGCTCATGACGATGCTGTGCCTTTTATCATCGCTGAAATCCCGACAAACCCGAGAGTTGAAGTTCCTAATCTCATCGATTTAGAAAATGTATTAAGCAAGAAACGTACCACTGCAGAGGATACCGTTGCAATTGATCCTGTTTTTATTTTAGACCAAACATTTTGTCCTAATATTCACTTTTTAGGCGAAGGTGAAATACTCTCAACCATCAGAACCATTTCTTATGCGAGTGGATCAAAATTTCCGAGTGGCGGAAAGTGTACCGCTGGTTATTGTGTAGGAAATAATAAAACTGCCGCTTTGATGGAAAAAATAGAAATTCATCTGCAACTTTGCAATAATGAAGCTACAGATCATCAAATGGAAATATTGGCAAAACAGTTGCCTTCTATGAATCAAAGAATATATGATGCCTATAAAAACACGCGCGAGTTTGTGAACTTTATTAGTGAGACTTTGCCAGCAGCAAAAATTAATTTTGTTCCAGAATCACTGGCAGCAAAAAAGTTTACACCCTCTGTATTTTCATTAGATTTACCAACAAAAGGAAATACTGATGCAGAAAAAGAGACGTACAAAAGAGCTTTGAATCTGAAATTAATCAATTTAATGATTACAACAATTCCTAATGAAAGTAAATTTTGCGTGAGCTATGGACAATTAAATGGATGTTATTGGACGATTCCTGCGACCTCAACACAAGGAACAACCAAAGAAGGTGATAAAGATTATATTGTAAGAGCATCCCTTTCTCCTAATATGGATTTAGAACTTCATAAAAAGGTGTTTTTAGAGTTTGTTCGTACTATTTGACATCTTGAAAAGTAGCTTATTTTTTTGTTTTCAAAAGGTGTTTTTTACTTTTGATTTTCTGCTCGAACAAATCGAGCTTCGCTAACTTCTAATAAGTCATCAAAACGACTTCATAATAGTCTAACGTTAGCGAAACTTAAAAAATCATCCCTTCAAAATTTCCAAAAAAAGATCTCTGTCAACTTCCTTTGCGCCTAAACTTGCTAAATGCTCATTATAAATTTGACAATCTATAATTTTATAACTTTTGTTTTTTGCTAAATAAATAAAAGCGAGTTTAGAAGCATTAGACACTCTACTAAACATACTTTCTCCGCAAAAGATGTTATTAATTTCTAATCCGTATAAACCACCAACCAATTCTTTGTCAAACCAAACTTCGATTGATTTTGCAATTCCTTTTTTATGCAAATTGATGTATGCTTGTTCCATCTCATTCGTAATCCAAGTGCCAAAACTATCATTTCTATCAATATTTTTACAATTGTAAATCACTTGTTCAAAAACTGTATTTTCAGTAATCGTAAACTTATTTTTCTTGATGATTTTACGCATGGATTTAGAAACTTTTAGCTCATTAGGAAACAAAACCATTCTGTTATGCGGACAATACCAAATGATTGGATCACCGGCCGAAAACCAAGGGAAAATCCCTTTTTTGTAAGCAAGTGTTAATCTTTCTACAGATAAATCTCCACCTAGAGCAATAATACCCCCTTCGGTCGTATACCGGTAAGCTGGAAATTCTATTTTTTCTGTTAACCAAATCATAGAATAGACTCTTTTTTAATGCAAATTTAGGCAATTCTTAAAAAAAAAGTTAATCTAAACTACAAAACCAATTTATCTATAATTTGTTCTTATTTTTGCACCAGTATTAAAACAACACACTTCTTGGAAAAAAAGCGTAAAAAGAGAAATAAAAGAACTGCATTTATAGGCACAAGGCTCCACAATTACTATGGTAGAACTGGCTTCTACCTATTTGTTTGGGAAAGTTTAAAAAAAGCTTTTTTTCCAATTATCCTGATAGTTGTGGCCTTATATTTTTTTAATAAATATGTGTACGATATTAATAAAGGTCTAGAAACAATTACAGAAACTTTTTCTACCATAGGAGTCTTAATTACCTTCTTTACTTCTGAAACATTGTTAGGGTTAATTCCGCCAGAAATATTTATTGCTTGGTCTAAAAAAACGGCTCATCCCTTTATAATTTTATCTATTCTAGCAGCACTTTCATACACAGGCGGTTTGCTATCATATTTTTTGGGCAAATTGACTTTAAAAATAGCATCTATAAAAAATTATCTAGAAGTAAAAATGGCCGAGAACCTAAAAAACACCAAGAAATGGGGAGGTTTTTTAATTATAGCAGGTGCTTTATTGCCGCTTCCTTTTTCGATAGCTTGTTTTGCGGCAGGAATGATTAAATACCCTTTTAGAAACGTGGTTTTCTTCGGTTTATTTCGTTTCTTACGTTTGGCTCTTTATGCTTGGGCAATTTTTCAAGTTGTAGATTAAATCAATATTAATAATAAGTACATTTGCTTTATGGGATTAACAAATAATGACATTTTCAAAAAATTACGAGTTGCACACAAATTTCGTGACACAGATATTATTGACATTTGTGCTTTAGTTGATTTTGAAGTGACTAAAGGAGAATTAGGTGCTATTTTTAGAGCAGAAGAGCATCCGAAGTACATAGAGTGTGGAGACCAATTTTTACGTAATTTTTTAAATGGTTTGGTTATTCATATGCGTGGACCAATGCCGAAGAAAAAAGAAAAATAATTTTTCTTTTTTTGATTATTAGACCGCTTCGCTTTTAGATGCAAGAACCAAGACAAACTAAAAAAGAGTTTTTAGAATATACGATTTATGGCTCTTGAATAATTCCTAATAAAAAATAAGTGATATAAAAAAGAGTGCAATTTCTTAAAATTACACTCTTTTTTATCATGATTATGGACTGTCAAAAAGTCTTATCTCATTTTTTCTTAAAATGGTAAATCATCTGGTTCTTCATCAGAAACATTCGATGCTGGCTCAAATTTATCGACAGGCGGTGCGTTTTGCCCTTGTGGTGCTTGAGATAAACTCTCTACTCTCCAACCTTGAATCGCATTGAAATATTTCGCTTCACCTTGTGGGTTAATCCACTCTCTACCTCTTAAATTGATCGATACTTTTACATCTTGACCAACTTTATAATTATTCAATAAATCTGTTTTGTCCTGCACAAATTCAATCATGATCATTTGTGGATATTGTTCGTCTGTTGTAACAACTAACTCTCTTTTTTGAAATCCGTTAGCCCCAAAAGTTTGTACTTCTCCAATTAATTTTACTTTACCAATAACTTCCATAATATTTATTTTAATAAAAGTACGTTCCAAGCACTTTCTACATCATTCTTTTTTAAAAACTCTTGAGCAAATGTATGTTTTTTTGTAGTTTCTAACCCAATAAACTGGGGATGTTCTTTCCCAAAGTTATTAACAGTCGCCTCAATAGGCAATTGGTCTACATTCCCTAGCATCCCTAAATTATTACCTGTTAAAATAATGCTATTCCTAATTTCAGAGGCTATTGCATCCACCCCAATTCCCAAAGTAGAAATTGGTTTCGGGATTTCAAAAAAGCCTTCTCTAGCTCTAGAGTAATAACTTCCTCCTGCCCTTGCTACCAAATCAATTTTATATTGATCTATAGCTCCGCTTTCATCTAAAACGTCCTCAGAAATATGAATTTTTACAACTTCGCAAACAATTAAATTTCCCGCGCCTCCTTCATCACCTGTAAAAATAACATCTTTTACTTTACACTCAAACTGAACAGGAGATTCTGCGACTCTAAAAGGTTTTATTTTATCTGAAGCCAACATTGTAAAACCTGCTTTTTCAAACTCATTTACACCTTCAGGATATTCTGTACTGCTTAAAGACATTTGCTGAACAATCGCATAATTCACTACATTTATCACTACTTCTTTAGTTGCCAAAGCATTCTCTAGCGTGTGTTTTGTCGTATTATTCCTTACTCTTCTTGCGGGTGAAAAAATCATGATTGGCGGATTCGAGCCAAACACATTAAAAAAACTAAAAGGCGATAAATTAGGATTTCCATCAGCATCAATAGTACTTGCAAAAGCAATGGGTCTTGGTGCAACCGCACCTAATAAATAACCATGTAATTTACCTGTCGATACTTCTTTTGGATTTATAGAAAGCATATTTAAAAAAAATTAGGTGAGTGCCACTTCTTAAATTTGCTAAAAATGACAGACAATTTTTATTCATGTAAAGATACTATCAAATCTTGAAATGAGTTATATACAGGAAACCTTATATTTGTTTTGATGAAAAATTTTTCGAAATTACTCCTTTTTAAACGAGTTACCATTTTTATATCTTTTGTAATTGTGACCTTAATCCTTTGGAATACCTATACTTTCTTTCAGAAATTTAAACAGGAAGAACGTGTAAAAATGGAAATTTTAGCTACTGCTCAAAAAGAAATAGGAAATGATGAGAATTTAGATGCCAATGTAGATTTATCACTCATGATTATTGAGAATAATAATAGTATCCCTATGATTTTGGTTGACGACAAAGGTGAAATCTTAAATTATCAAAATTTAGATTCTATTAAATCTTTAGATTCTGAATATTTAGAAAGGCAATTGTTAGCAATGAAATCTGAAAACGCGCCTATTGAGGTTAGTTATAAGGGTAAAAACAAGCAATATATTTATTATAAAGATTCAGATTTATTAAACAAACTCACCTATTATCCGTTAGCCTTAATCTTAATTTTATTTCTATTTTTATCGGTTGTCTATTTATTTTTTAGTTCTAACAAAGTAGCAGAAACTAATAAACTTTGGACAGGAATGGCTAAAGAAACTGCACACCAAATCGGCACACCTTTGTCTTCTTTATTAGGTTGGGTTGAAATTTTAAAAATGGAAAAAGTTGATAAAACTTATATTGAAGAAATAGAAAAAGACGTCGATAGATTAAATGTTATTGCCAACCGTTTTTCTAAAATTGGCTCTAAACCTGAACTCAAAAAAGAAAATATTGTAGCTTTAACAAAACAAGCTTTTGATTATTTAGAATCTAGAAGTTCTAAACAAATTTCGTTTTCATTTTCTTCAACGGATACTGAAATTTATACAGCACTAAACACTGAATTATTTGGCTGGGTTATAGAAAACCTCATTAAAAATGCGATTGATGCCATGTTAGGAAAAGGCGAATTAGCGCTGAAAATAAAAAGCAATCAAAAAAAGGTAGAAATTGCAATTTCTGATACAGGCAGAGGAATGCCTAAAAATTTGTTTAAACAAATATTTAGACCTGGTTTTACCACCAAAAAACGTGGATGGGGATTAGGATTATCGCTCTCAAAACGTATTATAGCCGATTATCATAATGGTAAAATATTTGTAAAAAAATCTGAAATTGGTAAGGGAACTACTTTTGAAATTTTGTTGGATAAAATTTAATTTCTCTTGTTACTCCTACTCAAAATTTCGACTAATCTTTTCAGCCAAAACAACAAATTCATCACTTGTTAATTTCACTTTATGTGTAAACTGCATATCTACCATTTCGTTTGTAGGCACTAAATGCACGTGAACATGGGAAACCTCTAAACCAATTACACTCATTCCTATCCGTTGGCAAGGCACAGCTTTTTCTAAAGCTTGTGCAACTCTGTAAGAAAAAACCATTAAATTTTTATATTCTTCTAAAGATAAATCGAAAATCTTGTTTTCTTCTTTTTTAGGAACCACCAAAGTGTGTCCTTTTGCATTTGGGTTAATGTCTAAAAAAGCAATAAAATTAGAGTCTTCTGCAACTTTATAACTTAGAATTTCACCTGTAATTATTTTTGTGAATATGCTCATTTTTTTTACTTTTATTTATTGGCTTTTGACTATTTACTTAAGGCTCTATGCCAAAAACTAAAAGCTATTTTTACCTAGAAATGGCTACAACTTCGAATTTCATAATTCCATTTGGCACTTGAATTTCTGCAACATCACCAACTTTTTTACCTAGTAAACCTTTGCCAATTGGAGAATTTACAGACAATTTTCCGTTTCTCACATCCGTTTCAGAATCCGCTACTAAAAGGTAGGCAAACTCCATTCCGTTAGCAGCATTTTTTATTTTCACTTTAGAATGAATCAATATTTTTGTAGTATCTAATTGGCTTTCATCTAAAATACGAGCGTTTGAAATGACATTTTTCAATTTTGCGATTTTAAACTCTAAATGAGATTGCTCTTCCTTTGCTGCATGATATTCTGCATTTTCACTCAAATCACCTTTATCTCTCGCATCCGCAATTTCTTGCGTTACTCTTGGTCTTTCTACTTGCTCTAGTTGCAACAATTCATCTTTCAATTTCCTTAATCCTGCTTCCGAATAATAAGATATCTCACTCATAGTTTCTTAATTTAAAAAATCCCATTGCCTAAAAGGAATGAGATTGAGTCACAAATATACAAAATATTTGTAACTTGTAATCGTTTTTATAAAAAACGCAACGCTCATATGTATAAAAAAATGATGCTTATAATTTGTTTCAGTTTGTTTATAAACTGTTCAGACACAACAAATTTAACTAACTGTATTCGATCTGTTAATTTGAGTTTTATTACAGATTTAAACAACCCTGCATTGATAAATGCGCAAACTCCCGGCGGTTTTGCAGAACTTCCTGGAGGTGTTAAAGGCATTCTACTATTTAATAAAAATGGAAAGGATTTTGTAGCTTTCGATAAACTTTGTCCAAAAAACGAGTGTGAGACTCCAATGATTTTTGAAAATAGACTTTTAGAATGCATTTGTCATGAAAGTAAATATAGCTTAGATTTTGGTGGTGGACCGCAAACGGATGGTTTTGAATGCCCCGCAATTCAGTATAATGTTACAAAAAATGGAAGTTCAATTCGAATCAGTAACTTTTAGTAGCTTCTTGTACTTTAGATGATTATTTTTGCTGAATACAAAACTTTACAAAGTGATAAACTATTTCTCTTCAGATTTTAAATTAGGTATTTTAGGGGGTGGTCAATTAGGTAGAATGCTACTGGCAGAAACTCAAAAATTAGACATACATACTTCAATTTTAGACAATAATAAAAATGCTCCTTGTGCAGAAATCTGCAACACTTTTGTGGTGGGAGATTTGTTAGATTATGAAACTATTTACAACTTTGGTAAAACCGTTAATTTGTTAACCATTGAAATTGAAAATGTAAATTTAGATGCGTTAGACAAATTAGAAGATGAAGGATTAAGCATTTATCCTAAACCCAAAAATTTGCGAATTATTCAAAGTAAAGCAAGGCAGAAAAAATTTTATGTCGATACTCAAATACCCACGGCAGAATTTTCTCACTATGCGTATTTAGAAGAATTAAAACATTCTTATGAAAACGATATTATCAATTTCCCTTTTGTATGGAAAGCAGCCCGCTTTGGTTATGACGGAAATGGTGTAAAAATTGTTAGAAATATCGAAGATTTAAACAGCTTGCCAAATGTTGAATGTATTACAGAAAAATTAATTCCTTTTAAGAATGAATTGGCGGTAATTGTTGCCAGAAATACTGCTGGCGAAGTGAAAACATATCCTGTTGTAGAAATGGAATTTCATCCAGAAGCGAACCAAGTAGAATATGTAATTTGCCCTGCAAGAATCGATTTTAAAGTTGCTGAAAAAGCGAAAGAAGTTGCCTTAAAAGTAGTCCGTGAATTAGACTTTGTAGGTTTGTTAGCGGTAGAACTGTTTCAAACAGTAGATGATAAAATTTTAGTAAATGAAGTGGCTCCAAGACCTCATAATTCTGGACATTATTCTATTGAAGCAAGTTATACCAATCAATTTGAGCAACATATCCGCTCAATTTTAAATCTTCCTTTGGGAAATACCGACAGTAAAGTTGCCGGCATTATGGTGAATTTGGTTGGAGAAGATGGATTTTCTGGTGATGTAATTTATCAAAAAATAGAAGAAATTTTAAAAATTGATGGCGTTACTCCCCATATTTACGGAAAGAAGCAAACACGTCCGTTCAGAAAAATGGGCCATGTTACAATTGTAAATGCGAATATTGATAAAGCTCGAAAAATAGCACAGCAAGTTAAAGAAACGATTAGAGTGATAAGTAAAAACAATTAATATTAAATAATTATCAGTTATCAATGATAACTGATAATTGATAATTGAAAAAATATGGTAGGAATAATAATGGGAAGTGATTCTGATCTTCCAATCATGCAAGAAGCAATTGATATTTTAGAAAGTTTTGATATTCAAATAGAAGTTGATATTGTCTCTGCTCACAGAACACCAGACAAATTAGTTGAGTATTCTAAAAATGCCCATTTACGAGGCATAAAGGTAATTATTGCGGGTGCTGGTGGCGCTGCACATTTGCCAGGAATGGTAGCAAGTATGAGTCCTTTACCTGTAATTGGAGTTCCGGTAAAAAGCAGAAATTCAATTGACGGTTGGGATTCTATTTTATCAATTTTACAAATGCCAGGAGGGGTTCCTGTTGCCACAGTTGCTTTAGATGGTGCCAAAAATGCAGGTATTTTAGCTGCACAAATTATCGGAACATCAGACAAATGTGTTTTAGATAAAATAATCGCGTATAAAGAAGGCTTAAAACTAAAAGTTGAGCAAGCTTCTAAACGTGTAAGAAAATAATTCAATACACTTAACGAGAACTTAACCTGGCAGATTTTTAAAACATGTGAGGTTTATAAATACACAAAATGAATCCACTTTTACAAGATTTTACTACAGCTCCATTTTCTAAAATAAAAACGGAACATTATATACCCGCAATTAAAAAAGGAATTGAAATTGCAAAAATAGAAATTGACGAAATCGTTAACAATTCTGACAAACCGACATTTGAAAACACGACAGTTGCTTTAGATTTTTCAGGAGAACAACTGACTAGAATTAGCGGTATTTTTTTTAATTTAAATTCTGCGGAAACTTCGGATGAAATTCAGAAAATAGCACAAGAAGTATCTCCTTGGTTAAGTGCATTTAGAAATGACATCACCCTAAATGAAGCCCTATTTTCAAGAGTGAAAATCGTTTTTAACAGCAAAGAAACCTTAAACTTAACGACTGAACAAAGTACCTTATTAGAGAAACAATATAAAGGTTTTGCAAGAAATGGCGCGAATTTAAATGATGATGATAAAAATAAACTTCGCGCAATAGATGCAAAACTTTCTAAACTTTCTTTAAAATTCGGAGAAAATGTATTGGCAGAAACCCACGCTTTTGAAATGCATTTAACAGAGGATAAAGAGGTATCTGGATTGCCAGAATCTGTCAAAGAGGCAGCAGCAGAAGTTGCAAAATCTAAAGACAAAGAAGGCTATATTTTCACGCTAGATTACCCAAGTTACATTCCGTTTTTAACCTATGCAGATAGTAGAGATTTGCGTAAAAAAATGGCAATTGCTGCTGGTAAAAAGGCCTTTCAAGACAACGAATTTAATAACGAAAAAATCGTTCTAGAAATTGTAAATCTTCGCCACCAAAGAGCAAATTTATTAGGTTATAAAACCCATGCTCATTTTGTTTTAGAAGAAAGAATGGCAGAAACGCCAGAAAAAGTAATTGAATTTTCTAACAATTTATTAGAAAAAGCGAAACCCGCAGCCGAACGTGAATTTAAAGATTTAGAAAACTTTGCAAAAAAGTTAGACGGAATTGATCAGCTTCAAAAATGGGATGGCGCTTATTACTCAGAGAAGTTAAAGAAAGAGTTATTCGATTTAGACCAAGAAATTTTAAAACCATATTTTAAATTAGAGCGCGTAATTGACGGTGTTTTTGAAATTTCAAGTAGATTATACGATTTAAGTTTTGAAGAAGTATTTACCATTGACAAATATCATCCAGATGTTAAAACCTATCATGTTTCTGACGCAGAAGGTGCTTTTATTTCGGTTTTATATGCTGATTTTCATCCAAGGAAAGGAAAAAGAAATGGTGCTTGGATGACCTCTTATAAATCGCAACAAATTAAGAATGGCGTCAATGAAAGACCTCATATTTCAATAGTTTGCAATTTTACAAAACCTACAGCAACAAAACCCTCCTTATTAACCTTTAATGAAGTAACAACTCTGTTTCATGAGTTTGGTCATGCGTTGCACGGAATGTTAGCAAACACGACCTACAGCAGTTTATCAGGAACTTCTGTTTCTTGGGATTTTGTGGAGTTACCAAGTCAAGTTTTAGAAAATTGGTGTTATGAAAAAGAGGCTTTAGAGTTGTTTGCAAAGCATTATGAAACGAGTGAAATTATACCCATGAAATATGTAGAGAAAATTAAAGAATCTGCAAGTTTTCATGAAGGAATGCAAACCCTACGTCAATTAAGTTTTGGATTGTTAGACATGAATTGGCACGCTGGCGAGACGCCGGAGCGCATTACTTCTTTAAAAGAATTTGAAAACAAGGCTTTTGCTGATACTAAATTATATCCTGATGTTGCAGAAAATTGTATGAGTACCGCTTTTTCTCATATTTTTCAAGGAGGGTATTCTGCTGGATATTATTCGTATAAATGGGCAGAAGTTTTAGATGCAGACGCTTTTGAATACTTTTTAGAAAAAGGAATTTTCAATAAAGAAGTGGCTACAAAATTTAAGAATACTGTGCTTTCTCAAGGTGGAATAGAAAAACCGATGGAACTTTATAAACGTTTTAGAGGAAAAGAACCAAAGCCAGATGCTTTATTAAAAAGAGCAGGTTTAGTTTAGTATTGATTTTTAAATGGCAGTTTGCAGTAATTATCTAACGGTAAACAGTTCCTAAAAACCAAGACAGATTGCCAATATTTTATTAATTAGTTTAACACTAATTAACGTCAAATTTTATAAAATCGATTTTTCTTTGATTATTTTTATCAAATGAAAAATCGATTTTTGTTCGTCTGCCTTTTTGTAACCACTTTTTGTTTGGCACAACTTACCATAAAAGGAACCGTTTATCAGGTAAACGGACCTCTTGAAGGTGTCGCTGTGTATTTAAATAACACCATGTTGGGCACAACAACAAATGCTGATGGTGAGTTTTCAATTCCTGTAAAAGAAGGGCATTATGACTTGATCATTTCTTATTTGGGCTTTAAAAAAATTAATTATCCGCTAAATACACTTTCGTATGCAAAACCTTTGGTTTTTGCTTTAGAGGAGGAGGAAAATGTTTTAGATGAAATCATCATCAAAAAAATAGTCTATGATGAAGAATGGAAATACAATCTAATTGCCTTTAAAAGATCCTTTATAGGAACAACAGAAATGGCAGAAGATTGTGAAATTCTAAATCCTAAAGTACTATCCTTTGATTTTGATGCGAAAAATAATACACTTATTGCTACTGCTAGAAAACCTTTAGAGATGGAACATAAAAGTTTAGGATATCAAATTATTTATGAATTAGAAGAATTTATTATAAGAGACAATCAAGTTACCTCTTTAGGTTATTCACGTTATGAAAACTTACCAGGAAATAAAAGAAAGCAACGAAAATGGAAAGAAAATAGATTAAAAACATACAATGGCTCTTTTACCCATTTTTATCAAACATTAATAAAGAAAACTACTTATGAAGAAGGCTATTTTGTGCATTTGTTTAAACGTGTTCCAAACTTAGAAAGACCGAGTGAGGAAGAGCTTAAAAAAGCAAGACAATTGATTCTATTGAGCGGCTCTATACCCAATTTTTCAGTAAAAAATGAAGAACCTAAAACGGCTTTAGATTCTGCTAAAATTACTCTAAAAAAAAGGCAATTACCAAAATTTAAAGATAATATTTATAAAACAAAAGCACCTATTAGCGATTTTACTTCAACCAAGTTAAATACTACATATTTAGATTTTGAATACAACATTTTCGTAGTTTACACCAAAGAATTAGAAGAAATAGGCTATTTAAAGAGAAATGCATTTAATGAAATTCGAGAAGCTCATCCCCAATCATCCTCTATTATTGGCATGAAAATTCCAACTCCATTAGATCAAAGGGGATTTTTAATTTTCCCTTTAGATGTTTTTTACGAAGGATATTGGTCTTATGAAAAATTTGCGAATTCTTTGCCTTTAGATTATATACCTGTTTCTAGTAAGAAGTAAAGCAGCTGGCAGTATTCGGTTAGCTACAAACTGAAAAATGTAGACTAAAAGTATGCTACTGATTTTTAGCTTCAATCCATTTACTCATATATTTTGTTGCTTGTAAACTTTGATGCTGCAACAAACTTCCTAAAAAATTATGCGTTCTATGTTGTTCTAAATTTCGTTGAATTTCTTGCATTCTGTAGACAAAAAGCTGACTAATTTTCTCTTTATCATAGATCTCATTGATAATGTCTATTCCTGTTTTTTGTGCATTTTGCCACAAATTTTTCTTTGTGTAAAGTTCTGCAGCTATGAATGCAAAGTCTGCAAAATCATCTTCAATAAAACCATTCCAAGGAAAATTACCACACATTCCCTCTGCACCAATTGACGTGGTTACACTTGGCGTTCCACAAATCATAGCTTCTGTTAATTTGCCTTTTATGCCTGCTCCAAAGCGTAAAGGCGCTAAAACCACTTTTGCATTTCCGACTACTTCTTTAGAATTTTTTGCAAACCCTTTAATCAGAAAACCTTCTTTTCTGTCATGTAATTGTTGAATTTGAGGAGTTACGTATGCTCCATAAATGTGAAGCTCTGCTTTGGGAAGTATTTTTTTAATCGCACCCCAAACTTCTTTTTTTAAAGTGAGAACTGCATCCACATTTGGTTTATGAAAGAAATTACCAATAAAAATAAAATGATCTCTTTGTTCAAAAGATTTCCATTTTTTCGTTTGATATCCCTCTATTTTATCCAATAAAAAAGGCAAATAATAAAGAATATGTTCATCAATCTTAAAAACAGATTTTAGTAAATCCATTTCGTAGGTAGAGATAATTAAAGAAACATCGCATCTTAAAATAGCTGCAATTTCTCTTTTCGTGTAGTCAGATTTTAGCAAAGCTTCGTTTGTAAAATCTTCTCCTTTTTTTAATTGCTGATGCCTAACTTTTCTTAAAAAATGTAAATCTTCGGTATCGAGAATTCGGATAGCCTTTGGAGAGTTTTCAGCAACTCGCCATCCAAATTGCTCTTCTGTCATGAAACGATCAAAAACAACCATTGTTGGACTTAAATCCTTTAAGAAAACATCAAAAGAAGCCGAATTTAATTCAATAGAAACTTCATCAATTCCCAAAGAAGATAAATTAGTTGCATTCTCTGATTTTTGAGATGCGGACGCAAAAGTTACCGTCCAATTTTGTTTTAAAAATAGCGTAATTAACTGCAACATTCTACTGCCAGCAGCAGATGAATTCGGCTCTACCCAGACGGTTCCTATAATTAAAACAGCGTGATTCATTTATTTTGTTCCCATTTGAACTCGGTAATCCTCCTGCACCATTTTACCCCAACCAACAAAAGCATCAATCTGATTTTGCGTCAAATTTGCATCTTCGTGCGTCCAATTATACGAATTTAAAGGCATTTCTTTATCGCCAACCTCTTCGTGCAACTCATCCATTTTGTGCTCTTTCTTTTTTAGAGAATATGCGCTCCAATCAGAAAAATTTAAGTGTTTTTTTTCGCCTTGTAAATGGCTATCTAAGCCATAATTTACGGGTGTTATATTATTACTCCAAGAGTAATTCGTTTTTGAAGAATGACAATCAAAACAGGTAGTATTCAAAATTTGAAGTACCTCTTTTGGAGGATTGATTTCTGTAATAAGTGCATTCATAGTATCTATTTCTCCATCGTTTTTTTCAGGACCAAAAAATTGTGCAATTACAAGTGCTTTAATTAAAACGATTCCTATTTTTTTAAGAATTTTCATTGTAAAAATTTTAAAATATGAAGCATGTAAAACTAATGATTTCTATCATTATTCTCTAAAAATATGCTTATTTTTGTTTCATCTTCAATTAAAAACATCACATGAAATACGATATTATTGTAATTGGCTCTGGTCCAGGAGGATATATTTCTGCTATTAGAGCATCCCAATTAGGAAAAAAAGTAGCACTCATAGAAAAATATGCAACTTTAGGAGGCACTTGTTTAAATGTTGGTTGTATCCCATCAAAGGCATTATTAGATTCTTCTCATCATTTTTATGATGCTGTTCATCATTTTGAAGAGCACGGAATTTCTGTTGAAAAACCATCTTTCGATTTTACAAAAATGGTAGCAAGAAAAGCCAATGTTGTAGAAACTACTACGGGCGGAATCAAATATTTAATGGATAAAAATAATATTGATGTTTTTGAAGGTATGGGCTCTTTTGAAGATGCTACGCACGTTAAAATAACTAAAAATGATACTTCTTCAGAAATCATTGAAGGCACAAATATTATCATTGCCACAGGTTCAAAACCAGCAAACTTGCCTTTTATCACGATTGATAAAGATCGAATCATTACTTCTACAGAAGCTTTAAAATTAAAAGAAGTTCCAAAACACTTAATGGTCATTGGAGGTGGTGTTATTGGTTTGGAATTAGGTTCGGTGTACGCGCGTTTGGGTGCAAAAGTTACGGTCATTGAATATATGGACAAGATTGTTCCTGGCATGGATGCTGATGTTTCTAAAGAATTACAAAAAGTATTTAAAAAACAAGGAATTAAATTTGCAACAAGTCATAAAGTAAATTCTGTTGTAAGAGATGGCGATACAATTGTTGTAAAAGCGACGGATAAAAAAGATAGAGAAATAGAATTTTCTGGTGACTATTGCTTGGTTTCTGTTGGAAGAAAAGCATATACAGCAGGTTTAGGTTTAGAGAATGTTGGTGTGGAAGTAAACGAACGCGGACAGGTTGCTGTAAACGATCATTTACAAACCAATGTGAGCAATATTTATGCTATTGGCGATGTTGTAAAAGGTGCCATGTTAGCGCACAAAGCAGAAGAAGAAGGTGTTGTTGTTGCCGAATATTTAGCAGGCGAAAAACCACATATTAATTATAATTTAATTCCTGGTATTGTATATACCTGGCCAGAAGCGGCTTCGGTTGGTAAAACTGAACAAGAATTAAAAGAAGCGAAAATTGAGTATAAAGCGGGTAAATTTCAAATGCGTGCTTTGGGAAGATCCAGAGCAAGTGGCGATATTGATGGTTTTGTAAAAGTTTTGGCTGATAAAAATACAGACGAAATTTTAGGAGTACACATGGTTGGTGCACGTGTTGCAGATTTAATTATGGAGGCTGCGGTTGCTATGGAATTTAGAGCATCTGCAGAAGATTTAGCAAGAATTTGTCATGGTCACCCAACGTATTCTGAAGCTGTAAAAGAAGCTGCAAAAGCTGCTTGGGACGGTAAACCTTTAAATGCATAAAATTATTTATAGCATACAGACCTCACTGTTTTTTGGTACTGAACCTCGTTCGGTACAAAAAACTTGTGAGGTCTTTTTTATTTAGAAGATTTTCAAGTATTTTTATACATATGCCAAGAACTATCCAAATTTTTTCTATTGACAATATTCCGAATTTTAAAGAACAACTATTGCTTTGGTCACAACAATTTGAAACTATTTTATGGTTAGATTCTAACAATTATAAACAGCAATATAGTCATTTTGATAGTGCGCTGGCAGTAGAGGAATTCACCTCTATCAAAACAGATTATTTGAATGCTTTTGAAAAGTTAAAAGAATATCAAACAATTACGAAAGATTATATTTTTGGGTATATTTCTTATGATGTAAAGAATGATGTTGAGCAACTTTCTTCTAAAAATTTTGATGGATTAGATTTTGCTGATTTGTATTTTTTTCAGCCACAGAAATTGTTTTTCATCAAAGGAAATACTATTGAGTTTCATTATTTAAAAATGGTCGATGATGAAATTGAAGATGATTTTGAAGCGATCAAAAAATATGAAGATTCAAACTCTCAAGAATTTGAAAATGACATCAAAATAAAACTCCGAATTCATAAAGACGAATATCACGCAAAAGTAAATACCGTTTTAGACCATATTAAAAGAGGTGATATTTATGAAGCTAATTTTTGTCAGGAATTTTATGCAGAAAATGCCAAAATAAATGCGCTGAAAGTTTATACTCATTTAAACGAAATTTCTGTTCCGCCTTTTGCTACTTTTTTTAAAATGGAGCATCAATACGTACTATCTGCTTCCCCAGAAAGATATATTAAAAAGGAAGGAAACAGAATTATTTCTCAACCAATAAAAGGGACGGCAAAACGTTTACGGAGTTCAATTGATGATGAAAAAATTGCATCCGATTTATCGAGAGATATTAAAGAACGTTCTGAAAATGTAATGATTGTAGACTTGGTCAGAAACGATTTATCAAAAACTGCAAAAATAGGTACTGTAAAGGTAGAAGAGTTATGCAAAGTGTATACTTTTAAACAAGTGCATCAAATGATTTCTACCGTGGTCTCTAAAATTGAAGAAACTACCCACCCTGTAGATGTTTTACAAAGCACTTTTCCTATGGGAAGTATGACAGGTGCTCCAAAAGTTTCTGCCATGAAAATCATCGAAAATTTAGAGGAGACGAAACGAGGTTTGTATTCTGGGACCGTTGGTTATTTTTCGCCTGAAAATGATTTTGATTTTAATGTTATAATAAGAAGTATTCTATACAATGAAGAAAAAAAGTATATTTCATATTCAGTGGGTAGTGCAATTACATCAAAATCTATTCCTGAAAAGGAATATGAAGAATGTCTGTTAAAAGCAAAAGCGATGAAATATGTGTTGTTGCATTCTAAATAACTTTACAGTTACTTAATTTAAACTCATAACGTTTCCCTAAATTATTGTTTAGACTGTAAAAAAGCAAGATAAACATTAAACTGTCAGAAAAAGAGTACAAAAAACTTGTTATTGAAATTGCTGTAAATATAAGTCCTGTGATGCTTGGCAAAAAACCAAATGGTACTTCTGTTGCTGAACCTATTGCACGGTTTGCTAAAGATATTGCAAACACAGTAAATCTCGTTTTAGAAAATCATATTAAAAAGGAATAAGTACAACAGCTACTTTTTATTCATTTCTTAAAATAAGGCCTGTTGACCAGGCATTTTTCCTTTTTTTTCTTTTTATATTTACAAAATGTTCTTAAACCAAGAAGAAAAGTTCCAAATTGTATTTGATAAACTCAAAGAAAAACAAACCGAACAGGGAATGTTCAATACGTTTTTAGAAATATATCCTGTAGAATGGAAACAATTAAAAGTTACATTTTCTAAATTTAATAGAAGCAAACAGTTTGGTAAAACCATTCCTTTGCCAAAACCAGAGCAATCTTTAAGAAAAGAGATTAGAATTTGGTTAAAAAAAAATAATCAATAAAAAATAATTATACAATGGATTTTACAAACCCCATAATATATGGTGTTCCCTGCTTTTTAGGCCTCATTTTATTAGAACTTACCTACAGCAAAACGCACGATAAAAAAGAACTTTATAACTGGAAAGACTTGGGGTCTAGTTTAACAATGGGCATTGGTTCTGCTATTCTTGCACCACTAATCAAGACAGTTTCGGCAATTATAATTTTTAATTATGTGTATGAATTTTTCAATCCTTTATTAGATGGAGTTCGCACAAATATTATGGGTTGGGAATCTTTTGGATATGCTTGGTATGTTTGGTTTATATGTCAAATATTAGATGATTTTAGTTATTATTGGTTTCACAGACAAAATCATATGGTGCGTTTTTTATGGGCGGCGCATATTGTGCATCATTCTTCAGACAATTTTAATTTAGGAACTGCAGTTCGCAATGGTTGGTTTACTATTTTATACAAACCATTTTTTTATATGTGGCTTCCAGCTATTGGTTTTCCTCCAGAAATGGTGGTAGTTTGTTTAGGTATTGAGGCTTTATGGCAATTTCAACTGCATTCTGTTTACATACCGAAACTTAAATTTGTAGACAAAATCTTTAACACCCATACAATGCATCAAGTTCATCACGCGAAAAACGTGGAATATATGGATAAAAATCATGGTGGTTTTTTAAATATTTTTGACAGAGTATTTGGAACTTGGAAAGAATTAGATGAAAACATTGATATTGAATATGGAGTTACAAAAGCACCTAATTCTTATAATCCTTGGACAATTCTGACACATGAATATAAAGATATTTGGCACGACACAAAAAAATCTAGCAACTGGTACCATAAAGCAATGTATGTTTTTGGCCCTCCAGGATGGAGTCACGACGGAAGTTCTGTGAGTGTAAAACAAATGCAGAAAATTATTTTAGAAGAAAGAAAAAGTTCTTAAACAAACAAATTTTCTAGCTTTTATGGCGCACGTTATTTGACAATTTCCAATGATTGTACAGGAAAAAAATATTGCTAAAACGCAATCAAAGAGCTCTCAAGCGAAATAACAGATAGAAAGGATAAAGACAAAACTTTTAAATACAGAATTTTAGATTAAAAAGAGCACTTAATTTAAGCGGTCTTTTTTTAGCTCTTATACTAGTGCATTCTTGATTTTTTTCGAGTGCAATTATTAAGTAATTTAAGGCAGTTGCAAAAACAGCAAAGGAAATTTCACTTTTTTAGGTTGATTTTTTTTTAACTTTTAATCTTTTTTATCTTTTTTTGATGCTTTTATTCAAATCTCCTTTAGAAAAAGCAGTAAACTGACTTTGTTGTAAATCGAAATATTTTACATCTGGTAAATAGTAATTTCTTCATCAGGAATATTATTGATATAAATTTTCTTTGCTAAAGAATCTATTTGAATCTACAGTTTAGATAAATCATAACCCACCTCTACCTTCAAATTTACAACAACATTGGCTTGTTTGCTAAAAGAAACATAATCAGAAAAGTATTTATTATAATCAGAAAACAAACCGAGTTAGTGAAAATAAAATATTTTATTTTTCACACGGGTTTCACGGGTATATAAATAATAAGTATCTATTTTTTTAATAATGGTTACCCATTAAGGAAATGTAGATTATAAACTTGTACCCATAAACCTCTTTATAATCGGCAAAATTAGTATCTTAATTATTCCCGAAATAATTATCTACGCTTCAATTTTCTCTTCTTCCTTTGGAAAAGCATGTTTGCTAAAAATAAAAAGCAAAGCCACACCAACACTGATAAAAGAATCTGCAGGATTAAAAATATATTGAAAAAAAGTAAAAGGGTCTCCGCCCACAAAAGGAATCCAACTTGGTAAATCTCCACTCCAAATAGGAAAATAAAACATGTCTACCACTTTACCAAAAAACAAAGCACCATCGGTCTTTTCAGGAAACATTGTCGCCAATTTATAAGAAGGATGATCAAAAATAACTCCGTAAAACACAGAATCTATAATATTACCAACTGCACCCGAGAAAATAAATGAAATTCCGATAATAACGGCATTGTGAACTTTACGTTTTATGTTGCCAATTAACCAGAACATAAGAGCAGTTACAGCAACCAATCTAAATAATGTTAAAAACAGCTTACCTGCTTTTCCGCCAAACTCAAAACCCATTGCCATTCCGTTATTTTCTGTAAAATGGATTCTAAACCAATCCAAAACAACTACTTCTTCACCTAAAACAAAATTAGTTTTTACGTAAATTTTTATAACTTGATCTAAAATTATTGCAATTACAATCGTAAGAATTGCAAGATTCTTCTTTGACATTTCTCTAAAATTTGAAGTGACAAAAATAACAATATTATTCAGAATATAATAGAGGTTCTCTATTCTCTCTAAAAGATCTTTTATATCCGATTTCTCAATAGGATACTTCTGGTTATTCTGACAGATGATTTGATTGCCTTTAATCATTTTTAAATGGTCAAAATTGATGCTACAATAATTATAAATAGTTACCATTGGTTACGATCTTGAGGAGTGCCTTCGTTTTAAAACTTTAATTTCAGCGTTCACAACTGATTGTATTAAAATTATTTCCTAAATTTCATGTTCAATAAAAAGACAAGAGCAATCAATTTATAAATCCCTAGTAAAGAGGGTAATTTTACCCCAAACAATTGAATGATGATACTGCGTATTCATTAATCAAAACATCAATAGCTTAAAAAGAATACAGCGAAAAGGGTATTGGACACTTACTGGGCATTACTATTTTAAGAATTTTCAAGACCAATCAATCGAATAAATAAGTGCTGTCAGTAAATGAACCTATAGAGCACTGATTAGCCAACTCATTATACTTGTTGACTTCTTCGTTTTAAATACGTCTAAACGGATCTTTCATAAGCGCGCTTTAAAAAGAATTTTGGATGGTATTTCTCTAATTTTTTCTCTAAAAACGACTATTCAGTTCACATTTATGAGCCACTCAAACTTGTTTTGAAGTTGTTGTGCTGAAATATTCTAATTCAGAAACTCAAGTTGGGCCCACATATTTATGGAGCTATTTGTATTAAAATAAAAAATGCTATCAAAAACACGACGTCTACCCTAGTTTGTAAAAATCATTATGGTTGCCTTTTCTAAACACTGAAACTAGCGGTTAAACAATTATTTCTATTTATAATCGCACTCAAAAAACAGCTAACGCAAAGAACATCAGGTACTTTTTATCTAATAAACAGAATAAAATAAAGCGATTGTAAATAAAAAAAAATTAGAATAAATTTTTTAATTTGTTTGCTTTGAAGGCTTAAATAAATTTTTTAAAAAACTTATTTAAAAAAGAATAAAAGTGTTTGTGAAATCTATAAAACTTACTATATTTGCACCTCGAAATTAATATTTTGAAAATTAAGTTCTTTTACAACATCAAGACTGCGAAAGTAGCTCAGGGGTAGAGCATCACCTTGCCAAGGTGGGGGTCGCGGGTTCAAATCCCGTCTTTCGCTCTATTTTATATGATACCAATGCTGAAGTGGTGGAATTGGTAGACACGCTGGACTTAAAATCCAGTGGTCAGTAATGGCCGTGCGGGTTCAAGTCCCGCCTTCAGTACAATAACCGTTGTTAATCTTTTGATTTTCAACGGTTTTTTG
>JAWUYT010000021.1:0-11338 GCA_034110665.1 Polaribacter sp. | reverse complement strand
CAAATTCCCCTTTTCCGTAATCCCCAATATTAACACCTGTTAAAACAATTTCTTTAATTCCTTTAGAGGATATTTCTTTGGCATTATTGATGACGTTTTCTAAAGTATCACTTCTAGAAATTCCACGTGCAAAAGGGAATGTACAATAGGTGCATTTATAGTCGCAACCATCTTGTACCTTTAGAAAAGCACGGGTTCTACCTCCAATAGAATAAGAACCTATGTAAAAATCGGCATCAGAAATTTCACAAGAATGAATTTCGCCAACCTTATTTTTAGTTAAATCATTAATGTAGCTGGTAACATTAAATTTCTCAGTGGCTCCTAAAACTAAATCAACACCATCTATAGCTGCTAATTCTTCTGGTTTTAATTGTGCATAACATCCAATAGCTATTAAAAAAGCATCCTCGTTTTTCTTCAACGCATTTTTTACAATCGATTTAAAACGTTTATCTGCATTATCAGTAACAGAGCATGTATTAATTACATAGATATCTGCTTTTTCTTCAAAATCAACACGTTTAAAACCTTCACTTACAAAGTTTCGTGCAATTGTTGATGTTTCAGAGAAATTTAATTTGCAACCTAATGTATAAAAAGCGACTTTTTTATCTGCAATCATTCTTGTACTTTTAAGAATTGCAAATTTACAATAATATTGATGATTTTTGAAACGGAAAGATTAATTGTTAGAAAACTGGTTTTAAGTGATGTGAATTCATTTCATGAAATGCAAAGTAACCCAATTGTGATGAGGTTTGCAGATGGTGAAATAAAAATATTTGACGAGCATTTAAAAGAAGTATCAGATCTTATCCAAAAATATACACTTGAAAATAATGATTTTTGGATTTATGCTATTGAAAGAAAATTAGATTCAAAATTCATGGGAACTTTGGCTCTAGTAAAAGACGGAATAGATGATGAAATAGGCTATCGATTATTAGAGAAATACTGGAATCATGGTTATGGTTTTGAAATTTGTAGAGCTACAATTGAATATTCTAGACAAACAGGAATTAAAAAATTAGTGGGGTATGTTGTTGATGAAAATATAGCATCCGTCAAGATTTTAGAAAGACTAAATTTTAAAGTGGTAAAAAGAATGATTAGGGAGACTATTCAATTACCAGAAACAAAATACGAATTAGAATTATGATTGTACTTCATTTAGAACCTCCTTATTATGCTGTTATTTTTTCTAAATTACCAAAGGTAATTTAGAAGAATATCAAGAAGCCTTGCAAAGAATGGGAGCTTTAGCAAAACTTCAAAAAAGTTATTTAAAAATTGAATCTGTAACAAACGAAATCGGAATTACAGTCTCTTATTGGCAAACTTTAGCCGATATTACCAATTGGAAAAATAATATACAACATACAGCAATTCGAAATCTGGGAAGATAAAATTTGTGTAAACAGTACCAATTAAGAATTTGTAAAGTAGAAGACGAATATGGTTTTAAAATGTATATAATGTACGCAAAAAATTTTAAAATTTTTAGAAAAGTTTATGAGTAAAAGTGCTATTTATAAATGTGGATTTAACCTCTCTCCTAGTTAAAAAAGAACTACAGGAAGACTTTATGCTGTATCCAAATATTTATGAGTGGTTAAAGTAAGGATTAAGCTGTCTTATAAAAATAGTAATTATGTGGGATCTATTTTCGGAGGAAGTTTATTGTCTGCAACTGATCCTATTTTAATGGTTCAGTTAATTAATATTTTAGGCAATAAGCATGTAGTTTGGGATAAAGCCGCCGCTATCAAATTTAAAAGACCTGCAAAAGAAAAGTGATATGTTGATTTTGGTTTTACTGCGTATAAAATAATCCAAATCAAAAAAAAGATTAAAATTAAAAAATAAATTGATCTAGTGAAACACATTAAATTCACAAACAAAGACAAAAGTATTGTTTTTGCATACGTTTAAAAGATAATTTATATCGCCGATAAAAATTATTATAAGGAGAAAACAAGGTTTAAGGAAGCGAAATTAAAATTAATTTAAAATAATTTCTCCTTAATTTTAGCTTTTAATTTCTCCGAAACATTTGTCGGGAAAGGTCTGTCTCCATGCAAAATATCGACCATGATATTATTAAAATGCTGCCCATATTTATTTAATATAAAATTTCTAATAGGATTTTTATGATAGAAGAATTTAGATAAAATTACCCCCGATTTTAATTCAGGTAATAACTTGACGTTTAACTTTTCTAGATATTTTTTCTCTGCTAAATCTGTATCTAAATTACTTTCAATGATGGCTTCAGCGACATATTTTCCGCTTAAAATTGCATTAGAAATTCCTTCTGCAGTTATAGGTTCTGCAAAACCAGCAGCATCTCCAATTAAGAACACATTATTTTTTACAAATCCATCTGTTCTTGGTGCAATCGGTATTTGAAAACCATGCGCATCTTCTCTTATAATTTTTTTGATACCTAAAGTATCAAGATACTTTCTGTAATACTCTTTTAAATTTATTTTTCCTTTTTTGGTCGTTAAGACTCCTAAAGATAAATGTTTTTTTTTCGGGAAACTCCATGCGTATCCATAAGGAACAGCATCAATATCAAAACGTACGCTTTTAGAAAGGCGTTCAAAATCTTCTTTAGAAACTTCCACTTCATACTCTAAAGCAGGAATTAATTTTCTAGTTTCTTCCTTCCATCCTGCCATCTTTGCGGTCGGACTCAAAACGCCATCTGCAGCAATTACAAAATTTGCAGAAATTTCTCCTTGCGAAGTTTTTAGAATGGATTTTTCACCAACAAAATCAATTTCTAATAATTTGTAGTTTTCTAATAACGTAACACCAAATTCTTTTGCTTTTTCAGTAATTAAATTATCAAAAGCATCCCGCATAATCATGGTGACTATGGGGATCTCTTTACTCGATTTATAACAAGCCTCGGGATTGTTGTTAAAATAACTATCTACTACAAAAAACTCACGTTCTACGACTTTAGAAATATCAAAAGGCATCTCTTTTTTACCTCTATTTACAAACCCACCACCGCAGGTTTTGTATCTGGGCAATGTTTCTTTTTCAATAATAACGGTAGAAATTCTTTGTTTTCCTAGATAAAATGCAGTTGAAGCACCAGAAGGACCGCTACCTATAATTGCAACATCAAAATGTTTCATAAATTTTATGGACAGTATTTTTATACGAATATAAAGAATCTTACCAATTTATTTTGGCTAAAATAGGGAAGTGGTCAGAATTTTTTTCAGAGAAAGAATGAAACTGATTTACAATCGCATTTTTATCTGTTAAAATAAAATCGATTCGCATAGGAAACCAATAGTTAAAGGTCTTTCCAAATCCTTGACCAGCTTCAATAAAAGTGTCTTTTTTATCTGCTGATATTTGATTATATACCCAAGAATAAGAAGTGTTGTTAAAATCGCCAGCAATTATTTTTTTGCCTTGCCATTTTTTTTCATGTTCTAAAAATACTTCAGTTTGTGATGCTTGTTTTTTAAAACCTTCTTTTAATCTAGCAATTAATTTTTCTGAATTTTCTTGACCAAAATTTTCTTTATCTATGGTTAGCTGTAAAGATTGTAAATGTAAATTATAGACCCTAATGGTATCTTTTTTTCTAACAATATCAGCAAAAATAATATTGTTAGGAGTGTTTTTTAAGTTTAATGAACCTTTGTTTATAATCGGAAATTTTGAGTATATAGCCAGTGCTATATTGATTGTTTCGTTTTTTGTCTCTATGTATCTATAAGGGTAAGAAAATTGTTGTTTTTCTAATTTATAATATTCTTGAAATAACAAAATATCTGGCGATTTCTCTACCACAAATTTATTAATTTTTTGAGGAATGCTATCTTCATCAATCCATTTCCAATGATTAAACATTCTTACATTATAACTCATCACTTTTAAATCATCGTTTAAAGAAGATCCAGTACTGGTAAGTTTATATAATGGTGGCGTATAAAACCACCCTAAAACAAGCACAAAAGCAGAGAGTATAAGTTGTTTTTTTAGTTTTAACAACCAGAATAGCAAAAAAACAACATTAGTAATAATTAAAATAGGAACTAATAAACTTAAAATAGCAAAAATGGCTGCGGTGTTTGGTGATATGTAAGGAAGCAAATAAGAAAGCAACAAACATGAAGCCAACAGAGAGTTAATTATAAAAATAATTTTATTTATTACAGATAACTTTTTCACAGTGAGTAGTTGAAATTGTACTATTTGTTGCCTTGCTTAAACAAAAACTCTTTTTCGAGTTTTGTTAATGTATCATAACCCGATTTACTAATTTTATCTAAAATTTTATCGATTTGCTCTTGATTTAAATTTGTTTGGGTTTGCTTCTTTTTTTCTGCTGATTTATAAACTGTTTTTAAAGGTTTCTCTTTCTTTTTAAACAGATTCCCAATAGAATCAAACACCGTAATTTCTTTGTTACTAGCTCTTTTTACATATAAGAAACCAAATAAAGCCCCTCCTAAATGGGCGAAATTGCCGCCTGCATTCGTACCAACTAAACCTAAAACATCCAAACCAACCCAAATTGCCGCTAAATACCACAGTTTAACGTAGCCAATAAAACGAATTTTTAATTGATAATTAGGAATATGGGCAGCAACGCCCACAAAAATAGCTGAAACACCAGCCGAGGCGCCCACCAGATACGTCCTTTTACCTTCAAATAAAGGAAAGTAATTCTGACTTAACAAATATAAAATACCACCAAAAAAAGTACCTAATAAATAAAAACTTAAAAGTTGCTTTTCTGAAAAATATTGAAGAAATAAATTCCCTATAAAATATAATCCAATTAAATTGAATAAAATATGAAGAAAACCTCCGTGTAAAAATCCGTAAGAAATAATAGACCAAGGTTTCGTAAACATAGAGGTGAAGTTGTCATCTAACGAAAACCAATTTACTATGAAATTACCTTCTCCGTTATATAATCTTGAAAATACGCTTAATAAAAGTGCAAAAACAAACACGCCGATATTTATAAAAATAAGTTTCTCAACAATATTTCCATTAATGTATCTATTCTTTATTTCTTGTATGATGTTCATCAATTGATTTTAAAATGATTCTGTTTCCAATAATATGCAATTATAAATCCTATCAAAGCACCACCAATATGCGCAAAATGAGCAACGTTACCTACAGAGTATTTTGTCATTCCGAAAAATAAATCTCCTAAAATCATTACCGGAATAAAATATTTTGCTGCAATGGGAACAGGGAAAAATAGCAAGGCTAATTTTGCATCTTTAAAATACAAGCCAAAAGCTACTAAAACTCCATACACCGCGCCAGAAGCACCAACTGCAGGCATGTGATATAGGCTGTAAAATTCCTTCATTGTTTCATTTGATAACGCTATTCTTGGGTCATTATAACTGCCAATATCTAAAATATTTTGAATACTGGCGCCTGAAATGCCAAAATCTAATAATTGATCATAAATACTATTAAATTGATAATAGTTGACCAATGTATAGATAAGTCCTGCTCCAATACCCGAAGAAAAATAGAAAAAGATAAATTTCTTTTTCCCCCACATTTGCTCTAACGGTGTTCCAAATGCCCATAAGCCATACATGTTAAATAGAATATGCGGGAAACTTCCATGCATAAACATGTGTGTTACATATTGCCAAAGGCCAAAATGTTCATTTTCAGGAAAATGTAAAGCCAACATATTTGTAAAATCTAATTTTAATAATTGCGGTGCAATAAATAAAATTACATTCAGAATTATAATATGTTTTATGGCGTCTGTAAGTTTATTCATTTTTTAGCTATTAAATAAATTATCAATTTCATTTAAAGTTAATGTTTTAAAAGTAGCCTTACCAAAAGGAGAAACTGAAGGGTCTTTGCAAGAAAATAAGTCATTTACTAAACCTTCTTGTTCTTTTCCAGAAAGTTGTGTTCCTGTTTTTATAGACAATGTTTTTGCAAACGATTTTGCCATTACATCAAAATGGCTAAAACTGGCATCTGGCACTTCTAAATTCATGTCATTTAAAAGTTCTTCTAAAATAATTGTTATTTTACTTTCGGTAACAGAAACAGGAATTCCTTTAATAATAACACTATCTTTTGTAAATTCATCAAAAGAGAACCATGCATTTTCTAATTCAGTTTTCATGGTGTAAATCATTTCTATTTCTTGTGATAAAAAAGATATTTTTACAGGAAATAATAATTGCTGACTATTGGCCTCTTTTACAGTAATACTCTCTAAAAATTCTTCATATAAAATACGCTGATGGGCTAAAGATTGATTGATTAAAACTACACCAGATTTTATAGAACTCAATAAATATTTACGCTGAATTTGAAATGTTTTCTGCGTTTTTATGTCATGTTGATGTTTAAATAATTCCTCCTGTTTTTCTTCATCAGAAATAGCAACAGAAGTATATAATGATTCCCAACTTTGCGTGTTTTGTTCTCTTTTGTAAGGAAAGGTAGTTTCTTGTTGTGCAGTTTCTTTAAACGGGTTAAAATCAGGATCTACAATAATTCTTGGAGTTGAAGTTTTTATGGCATTCTTATTAGCATGATAAGAAGTATCCAAGTTAGCATCCCTGTTAAAATCTAAAACAGGCGCCACGTTATATTGACCCAAACCATGCTTAATCGTTGCTCGGAGCATTGCATACAAAGCTTTTTCATTATCAAACTTTATCTCTGTTTTTGTAGGATGAATATTAATATCAATGGTATTTGGAGGTACTGTTAAATATAAAAAATAGGAAGGGTGTGAACCTTGTTCTAACAAGCCATCAAATGCATTTGCAACGGCATGATTTAAATAAGAGCTTTTTATAAAACGATCATTTACAAAAAAGAATTGTTCACCACGTTTTCTTTTAGAGAATTCTGGTTTTGCGATAAAACCATTGATAGAAACAATATCTGTTTGCTCCATTATTGGTACTAGTTTTTCATTCATTTTACCACCAAAAATAGCTACAATTCGTTTTCTTAAATTACTGCTTTTTAAATGATACACTTCATTATTATTATGATGTAATAAAAATGAAATAATCGGATGGGCTAAAGCAACTCGCTGAAATTCGTCAATAATATGCCTGGTTTCAACCGTATCCGATTTTAAAAAATTTCGTCTTGCAGGAATGTTGTAAAACAAGTTTTTAACAGCCATACTTGTGCCTTCTGAAGTACTTATAAAATCTTGAGAAATTATTTTACTACCTTCTATTTTAATTGAAGTGCCTAATTCTTCACTTTCTTGTTTTGTTTTTAACTCAACGTGAGAAATCGCCGCAATAGATGCTAATGCTTCGCCTCTAAAACCTTTCGTTGATAAATTAAATAAATCTTCTGCCTTTTGAATTTTTGAAGTTGCATGGCGCTCAAAACTCATTCTAGCATCAGTGGTGCTCATACCTTTACCATCATCAATCACTTGAATAAGGGTTTTGCCAGCATCTTTTAATAGTAATTTAATATTTGTTGCGCCAGCATCTATAGCGTTCTCTAACAGTTCCTTAACTACAGAAGCAGGTCTCTGTACGACTTCTCCTGCAGCAATTTGATTTGCTACATGATCTGGTAAAAGTTGTATAATGTCTGACATTATTTAGAATAAAATATAGAAAGATCAAAATCAATAATAAATAAGAAAATCAAAACGAGAACTAAAACAATGTAAATAATAGTTTTATTAGCACCTTTATCTTTATTGTTTAGTTCGCTAAATGCTTCTGAAAATGTTGATTTTAGCCCTTTATTTTTACCCGCAGTTGTTCTAAACTTATCCAGTTTATGCTCAATTTTAAAAGGACTTCCTTCTCCTTTATAATACCGAGGTTGGTAATCAAATTTTTTATTTGTTCTTTTTAGAAATCCCATAACTTTAAAAATAATTGGTGCGTACGAATTTAAAGTAAATCAAATTTAAAGAATTAAAAGCAATGCGTCAAGAAATGAATGTAAAAGTATTCTTAAATTATAATTGATAAAATCTAAAGATTTTTGTCTATTAAATTATTATCAACAAAATTGTTCTAATTTAAAGTAAGCGAAACTAATTTATGTAATTAATTTTCGAAAGAATAAGTTTTATTTTTTCTTAAAAACCAATACTATCAGAAGTTCTATCAGAATTTTTAATCGCTACCATTTTTACAGCTGCAACTGCACATTCAATTCCTTTATTACCTAGTCTTCCACCAGACCTTTCTAAAGACTGCTGTTTTGTATTATCTGTTAAAACACAAAAAATTACAGGAACATCGTATTTAACATTTAAATCTATAATCCCTTGGGTTACGCCTTCACAAACAAAATCGAAATGTTTCGTTTCTCCCTGAATTACATTTCCAATGGCAATTATAGCATCTACTTTTTGAGATTGAATCATTTTTTTACAACCAAAAACTAATTCAAAACTTCCAGGAACATCCCAAGAAATAATATTTTCTTTTGATGCGCCACAGGCTATTAAAGTTTCTATTGCTCCTTCTTGTAAGTTTTTTGTAATTTCAGGATTCCATTCTGAAACAACAATCCCAAATCGAAAATATTTCGCATTTGGGATTGTTGCTTTATCGTAATAAGATAAATTAGTTGTTGCCATTTTTTTAAGTATTCATTGTCCAGTTTTGCACAGTATTCAATAAGCAACGGCTAACTGAAACTGTTTTACTGAAAACTATTCAGCATATTTTGCTGCGTTGATAAATTTTTCTATATCTTTTCCCTGATCTGATTTGGAATATTTCTTTTTGATTTCTGTAAATAAAGATACAGCTTTGTCATATTTTTTTAACAACATAGCAGTTTGTCCTGCTTTGTATAAAAATAATGGCGTTGTAAACTCATTTGCCTCTGTATTAGCGGCCTTTTCATAATAGTCTAGAGCATCTTCTTGCTGATCTATATCAGAAAAAGCATCACCAATTGCACCGAAAGAAACAGCGTTTAAAGTTGAATTATCAGAATCAAACTTACTTAAATATGCAATACCTTTATCGTACTGTTTCATTTGCAAATAAGAAATACCAGCATAATAATTAGCTATATTTCCTGAGTTAGTGCCACTGAAAGATTCAGCAATATCTAAAAAACCATATCTACCATCTGCACCTTCTAAACCTAGGTTCAGCAATGAATCGATATCTGATCCTGCAGTTGCCGCTTCATCAAAATATTTTCTTGGAAAAGCTAACTCATTAGAGGCCTCTAATTCGTTTGGTTCTGTGACGTAATTATTGTAGGCTAAAAAAGCAAGAAAACCAACAACAACTCCTATCAAAGTAGCAAATAAAGGTTTGCTATTTTTTTCTATCCACTTTTCAGATTTAGAAGCAGTTTCATCTAAAGTATTTAAAACCCCAGCTGTTTCAAATTCAGATTCGTCTATTTCTTGTGCTCCTTTTTTACCTTCTGGTTTATATTTTTTCTTGTATGTAGCCATATTTCCTTAAAAATTAGTGGCGACAAAAATAGTTTTTTTAATTGGATTTAAAAAGCGGTTATTTCGCTAAATTTTCAATAATTTGCAATTATGTTTTAATAATCATCATTATTCATGTATTTAGAGAAAATTTCGCTTGTTAATTTTAAAAATATTACATCACAATCTTTTGATTTTCAAGAGAAAATAAATTGTTTTGTTGGTAATAATGGTGTTGGTAAAACCAATGTTTTAGACGCAATATATTATCTATCTTTTACAAAAAGTTACTTTAATTCGGTAGCGTTGCAGAATATTAGACATGGAGAAGGTTTTTTTATGATAGAAGGAAACTACATTTTGAACGATAGAAGTGAAAAAATTGTTTGTAGTTTAAAAAAAGGACAGAAAAAAGTATTAAAAAGAAATGATAAAGCATATGATAAGTTTTCTGATCATATTGGTCAGTTTCCATTAGTTATTATATCGCCTGCTGATAGAGATTTAGTGACCGAAGGCAGTGATACTAGAAGAAAATTTATTGATGGCGTAATATCTCAACAAAACAAATCGTATTTAAAAGATTTGATTGCGTATCACAAAGTTTTAAGTCAGCGCAATGCTTTGTTAAAATATTTTGCAGCGAATAGAACTTTTGATGCTTTAAATTTAAGCGTTTATGATGATCAACTTTCTGGATATGGTGCTAGAATTTATGAGGTTAGAAAAGATTTTTTAGCATCTTTTATTCCTATTTTTAATGAAAAATATCAAATAATTTCTGGGGATAAAGAGAAAGTCAATCTAAATTATAAAAGTCAGTTGCACGATTCTTTAATGAAAGATTTGTTGGAAAAATCTTTAGTGAAAGATAAGATGATACAGTATACAACATCAGGAATTCATAAGGATGATTTAAGTTTTGAAATTGGAGAATATCCTATTAAAAAGTTTGGTTCACAAGGGCAGCAAAAATCATATTTAATTGCTTTAAAATTGGCGCAGTTCGATTTTATTAAACAAAAATCGAACATGCTTCCTATTTTATTATTGGATGACATTTTTGACAAATTAGATGAAAATCGTGTTTCACAAATTATAGATTTAGTAAATAATGATGAATTCGGGCAGATATTTATCACAGACACGCATTCTGAAAGAACAGAGAATATTTTAAAGAAGGGTGATAAAAAATACCAGGTTTTTAAATTGTGAAATTAGGATTTAGTCTCTCAAAATCTTACTTTTTCGAACAATTGAAATTATAATTTAATTAGCAAAGGGCAGACAGCCAAAAGCGAAAAGCGCAACAAAAATGTCAAAAAGAGAAAACGATTCTTTTTCAATAGAAGATTTAATGCAAAGCTTTATCAAAGAAAATAATTTGAGTAAAGGAATGCAAAAAATGAAGGTAGAAGAAATTTGGACTAAAATGATGGGGCCAGGAATTGCCACGCACACGACCTCTGTAAGATTACAAAATAAGACCTTAATTATCCAATTATCGTCTTCTGTTTTGAGGGAAGAGTTAAGTTATGGCAAAGAAAAAATCATAAAAATGATAAATGAAGAATTAGGAGAAGAAGTCATTGGGAAATTAATGCTGGTTTAGATTTTATGGTTCTGGTATCTTTTTAATGACATCGTTTGGCAAAAACTCAACCGAGTACAGCAAAACCGATACTTTTAGTAAGTATTGTTTAATAGTAATTAATTTTTATAATCGTTGGGTGTTCGTTTTTATTTAATCTTGTAACTCTTAATTATATTTGTAATTCCTTTTTGATACGAAGTAATCATAAAATCAGGAAATTTATGCTTAAATTTTGAGGAATCAAATATATTATCAATGAGATATCGAGGAAGTAATTCTTGAGTTTCTTTCGCATTGCTGTTGAA
>JAWUYT010000020.1:0-7798 GCA_034110665.1 Polaribacter sp. | reverse complement strand
CTTCTTGCACCTCTATCCCTAATCCTCTTAAATGTTTCGCAATGTATTTTGCGGTGTTAAACTCTCTATTGGATAGCTCTGGATTTTCATGTAAATGTCTTCTCCAATCGATAACTTTAGATTCTACTTCTTTTGATAATTCACTTATTTTTAAGTCATTTGTTTGTGAAAAAGAATTAAAAATACATCCGAATAATAAAAATACTGATACTACAATTTTCATGTTTTAATTCGTTTTAGTTGTTATAAATACTAGGCAATTAATTTATAATGCTTGCCCGATAATTAATTTTTTTAAATATATGATTTTTAAATCTAAAAAAATATTTATAATTTATATTTGCCTTAAAATTACTACTCAAAATCATCATTACCAAAAAACTAAAAAGCTACTGTTATTTTCAAGTAAATAATAGAACAAGAAAAGTCGTCAAAAAAATTTCTTTTTTAGACGACGTTTCATAAAAATAAAAAAATTATAATTCCTTAAAAGGCATAGCGCTGAGGGCCTCCTCGACGAATTTCTTCAGTTGCGTTTTCTTCAAATTGCTTAAAGTTATTTCTAAAAGCATTCGATAATTTAAAGGCTGTATCGTAATACGCTTTATCATTATTCCAAGTAGATCTCGGACTTAATAATTCTGTTGGAACTCCCGGGCACTCTCTTGGCTGCGCAACTCCAAAAACAGAATGGATATGATAATTTTCGTACGTGTAATCATTTAAATCGCCATTTAAAACAGCGGTTATCATGGCGCGTGTATATTTCAATGGCATCCTCCTGCCAACTCCGTATTTACCACCAGACCAACCTGTATTGACCAACCAAACATTTACACCCGATTCTTGCATTTTAGTACTTAACATTTCTGCATATTTTGTCGGATGCAACGGCATAAAAGGCGCACCAAAACATGCTGAAAAACTTGGCACAGGTTCTGTAACACCTGCTTCAGTTCCGGCCACTTTTGCCGTATAACCGGATATAAAATGGTAGGCTGCCTGTGCTGGTGTTAATTTTGATATTGGAGGCAAAACTCCGAAAGCATCCGCAGTTAAAAAGAAAATATTCTTTGGATTTTTACCAATTGATGGTTGCTGAATATTGTCGATATGATAAATAGGATAACTAACTCTTGTGTTTTGAGTGATGCTGGTATCTGCAAAATCGACAATACCTTTGTCATCCATTTTTACATTTTCTAGGATTGCTCCTTTTTTAATGGCTGCAAAAATTTCTGGTTCTTGTTCTTGTGATAAATTAATTACTTTAGCGTAGCAACCACCTTCGAAATTAAAAACGGTATTTTCTGCCGTCCAGCCATGTTCGTCATCACCAATTAAACTTCTATTTGGATCTGTAGATAATGTTGTTTTACCAGTACCTGATAATCCAAAGAAAATAGCAGTATCTCCCCTTTTACCAACGTTTGCAGAACAGTGCATTGGCAATGTGTTTTTATAAACAGGAAGTATAAAATTTAAAGCAGAAAAAATTCCTTTTTTAATTTCACCTGTATATCCCGTTCCACCAATTAAGGCAATTTTTTTTGTAAAATTTAAAATGGCAAAATTGTGTTGACGCGTTCCATCCTCATGGGCATCTGCCATAAAACCTGGTGCATTAATTACTGTCCATTCCGCAGAAAAACCTTTTAACTGCTCTTCTGTTGGGCGTAAAAACATGTTGTAAGCAAACATATTACTCCAAGGGTATTCGTTTACAACTCTAATGTTTAGTTTGTAATTCTCATCCGCACAAGCATAACAGTCTCTTACAAAAATTTCTTTTTCAGATAAATAATCAACTACTTTATCGTAAAGCTTGTCGAATTTATCCTCTTCGAAAGGAATGTTAATGTTACTCCACCAAACTTTATCTTCAGTAATCCTGTCTTTTACAATAAAACGATCCATAGGAGAACGTCCTGTAAACTCTCCAGTATTCACTGCAATTGCTCCTAAAGAAGATGCTACTCCTTGTTCTTTTTTCAACGTTTCCGAATGTAACTCACTAGAAGTTAACTGATAACGAATTTCTGCATTTTTGATTCCTAGATTATTTAACGAAATCGATTTCGTACTTGTACCTACCATATCAATATTTTTTGTTTTATATGCTGTAAACTTAAACAATATTTTAAAACAGGGGAATTTTTGAGCAATAATTATACTTTTTTGTTTTTACTTTTTCTTTATTTTTTTAAAGAAAATTACCATCATTAAAATCCAACCGAACATAAAAAATAACCCTCCTAAAGGAGTCACAAACCAAATCGATTTCGCCGCAATTGGTGTTAACTGTATCAAATAAATAGATCCTGAAAAAAAGATAATTCCTGTAAAGAAAAGATAGCTTATTACTTTTTTCTGTTTGATAGAAAAGCCTTCATAGGTATTTAGAAAAAGTAACACCATAACATGATACATTTGATAGCGAACCGCAGTTTCAAAACTTTGCAATTGATCAACCGTTAACGTTTCTTTTAAAGCATGCGCCCCAAAAGCGCCAAGCATAATAGCAGATACTCCAAAAAAACAAGTAATAATTAAATTTTTAAACATTTTTAAACATTTTAGATAGTTTTTGTTAAATTTTAAACAAATGACGTACCTTCGTATGAACACAACACAAAAATACAGCTTTCTTTTATGAAAAACATATTGATCATTGGTGCAGGAAAATCGAGTTCTTCTTTAATTAAATATTTATTAGATAAATCTTCTGAAGAAAATTTACAAATACTAATTGCTGACATCTCAACAAATAACGCGGAAAAACTAATCAATAAACATCCCAATGCAAAAGCGATTATTCTGGATGTTTTTGATAAAAACCAGCGTGAAACACTAATAGAAAAATCTGACATCGTAATTTCTATGTTGCCTGCTCGTTTTCATACCGAAGTAGCAAAAGATTGTATCACTTTTGGCAAACATATGGTTACAGCCTCTTATATATCAGCAGAAATGAAATCGTTAGACAAGGCCGCAAAAGAAAAAGATTTGGTTTTCATGAATGAAATTGGTTTAGATCCAGGTTTAGATCATATGAGTGCGATGAAAATATTGGATAGAGTTAAAGAGAAGGGAGCAAAAATGTTGCTTTTTGAGTCCTTTTGTGGTGGTTTGGTAGCCCCAGAAAGCGATACTAATTTATGGAATTATAAGTTTACATGGAATCCTAGAAATGTAGTTTTAGCTGGTCAAGGTGGTGCTGCCATGTTTATTCAAGAAAACACCTACAAATACATACCGTATCAAAAATTATTTAGAAGAACCGAGTTTTTAAATATTAGTGGTGCTGGTAAATTTGAAGCCTATGCCAATCGAGATTCTCTAAAGTATAGAAGTATTTATAGTTTAGAAAACATTCCTACCATGTACCGAGGTACCATTAGAAAAGTAGGTTTTTCTCGAGCTTGGAACATTTTTGTACAATTAGGCATGACAGATGATTCGTATACGATTGAAGATTCTGAAAACATGAGTTACCGAGGTTTTGTGAATTTATTTTTAGCTTATTCTCCATCAGATTCTGTGGAGTTAAAATTACGTTCTTATCTAAAAATAGATCAAGATGATATTATGTGGGAAAAGTTATTGGAACTAGATATTTTTAATCCTAATAAAAAAATTGGATTAAAAAATGCAACTCCAGCTCAAATGCTTCAAAAAATATTGGAGGGCCATTGGACTTTGCAGGAAGATGATAAAGATATGATAGTAATGCAACATCTTTTTGGCTATGAAATTGATGGTAAAAAGAAACAAATAGAAAGTAGTTTGACGGTTATAGGAGAAAACCAAACCTATACAGCCATGGCAAAAACAGTTGGTTTACCAGTTGGAATTGCTACTTTAAAAATTTTAAAAGGTGAAATAAAAACTCCTGGCGTACAAATACCTATTTCTAAAGAAGTGTACGAACCTATTTTAAAAGAATTAGAAAACTACGGAATTAAATTTGATGAAAAAGAAGTTCCTTATTTAGGATATAATCCTAATAATGTAATGGGATAAAACTTCAGTAATTGCATGGTACGAAGCAATCTGTAAGTTTAAAATTTCAGATTGCTCCGCCCCATCAATGACTTACTAAAATTACATTTTCAAATAAAAATATTTGGTCAAATTTATATAGTCTTCTGTATACTTATGTCGCTCAATCTCAATAATTAAGTGTTCTTTTATTGTAGGTTTTTGATGAAAAGAAAATTCTAATAAACTTCTTTTAATCGCTGACGAAGGATTACCTTGAACATGGCAAATCCTGTTTAAATACAAGTTATTCTTTTGTGCTAAAATTGTAAAATTTTCTTCTTCTTTAAAAGGAATAATTACTGAAAATATTCCGTTTTCTGATAAAATTTTCGAAACTCCCAAAAGCAAGTTTTCAAATGAGAGAGAACTCGTAAATCGTGCTTTATTTCTTGCCTCATCTGCTGTTTCAAAATCATCAATATAAAAAGGCGGGTTAGAAAGAATCAAATCATACGTTTCCTGTTCTTCTAAAATTTCATTCGCAAAATCCTCAAAAGTGGCATGATAACAATATAAACGATCACCCCAATCAGACTTTTCAAAATTCTCTACAGTTTGTTCGTATGCATTTTCTTCAACCTCTACAGCATCAATTGTCGTTGCAACAGACCGTTGAGACAACATTAAAGAAATTAAACCTGTTCCCGCACCAATATCTAAAATAGTATCCGGATAATTTTGCACAGTACACCAGGCTCCTAATAAAACACCATCAGTTCCCACTTTCATTGCAGTTTTATCTTGATAAATTGTAAACTCCTTAAAATGAAATGGATTCATAAATACTAAATTCAGTTTTATTTGTAATTGGAATTAATTCCTTCTCAAAAAAAATAAACACATTTTTTTAAGTAACTTTGTTTTGAACGGGCCGAAACAAATATACCATTATGAAAAAAATATTAACGCTATTAATTCTATTACTTTCTTTTTCTTGTGCAAATAACCAAGATATTGGTATTCAACCGATTATAGTGGTGGATATTACTCCTAAAAAAATAGATATTATAATAACAACAACAGAACCAATATTTGACGAAATTGTACTTTCATACAAAAATTTTAATCTTGAAGAGGAATGGGTTTACGGTCCGAGACAATTTGAATATGATAGTAATGGAAACCCATTGCCCATTATAGTGTCATTTGAAGAATACAAATATGCCACAATTGTTGGTAACGCATACAGAAATAACGACCTTCCTTCTGGCTTAAAAGCACAAATCTTTATTAATGACACCTTGGTTTTAGAGGATGAAACTTTTGGTTCAGATGGTGTCTACGCTACTGTAAATTTTGATTATGATATAAAGAATTAAACTTTAAACAACTCATAAAAAGCAAGGTGTAAATTTTATCACCAAAGAAAACTATAGATAGAAATAGAAAAACTTATAATTATTACTTTGAATTTTAAAAATTGATTAATTTAGCTAAATAATTTTATTTTAATTTATTTTGAAAAAAGTAGCTTTGACCCTTTCTGTACTATTTCTCTATGCTTGCACACCTGAAATTGAAAAAAATACTAATTTAATTAAAAGCCTTGTTGAAATAGAATTTTTTACAGCTGAACCTAACTTTGATGAAATAATGGTTAGTTATTACGAATATAAAACAGGAACCTACACTTTAAATCCATATACTTTCTCTTACGATCTAAATGGAGATCCTTTACCTTTTAAGATTACTTTAGAAAACTATACCTATAAATATATTGATGGTGAAGCTTTCAGAGAAAATCATAGTCCTGCATTACTGACTGTAAAACTATATATTGATGGTGCATTAATTTTAGAAGATTATAGCAAAGGCACTGCCGAAACTTTTGCTACAGTTAAATTTAACCGTACAATTAAAAATTAAATTTCAGCAGAGAAAAAGGACCTATAACTATTTACTCGACACCTTGATATTCTCTCCATTAAAACTCTTGTTTCTAATAAGGTAATGCATAGAGCTGAACTATTTCACTCTGATTTGTAATAATTTTAGCTATCCATTACATGAATTTTAAATCAAAAAAAGTTGTCATATTTTTACTGATTCAATCAAGTAAATAATTACTGATTGAACCTCTTCAATATTATATTTTTCCAGTCAGTTTCTATTACACTAAATTTTTGATAATTTAGACAAACTTATTCTTTAAAAACTATAACGTAAACCGAATAATACACTGCTAGATGGCATTGGTACAAAACCAGATTCTATGTATACTGCGTCAAAAATATTATTAGCAGTAACTGTAAAAATAAATTTATTAAAGTCTACAATTATAGAAGCATCCCAAACATTATAGCTTGCGCCAATAGCACGTTCTGCATGTTTGTAAATAATATTTTGACTCACATTTTTAAACAATTTACTTGTCAGTCGCGTTATAAATTGATGTTTTAACGTGTTTAAAGAATAACGAGACAAATCTTTATTTTGATCTAAAATATCATCATTTAAATAAGTATAACCAAATGTCACTGTTTGATTATAATTCTTTAATTTAAAGTTATAAGCTCCTTCAATTTCAAATCCTTGCGTATTTACCTCAGCAATATTTGTCGCTGTAAAAATACTTACACCCGTATTTGGTCTAATATAATCGATTAAATTATCTGAATCTCTATTAAAAACACTAATAGAACCAGAGAAATTGTTATCCGTAAATTTCACACCTAACTCTTGTGCAAATGCGCTTTCTGGCTCTAAATCCGGATTTCCTGACGTTGCTGGATCTCTGTAATACAAATCGGTAAAAGTTGGCACTCTAAAAGTATATCCAATATTACCATAGGCTTTTAACTTTTCTGATAATTGCACACCAACATCTACACCAGGAAAAGCATTAAAATCAAAATCAGAAAAATACGTGGCAGCAACTCCGGGAGTAATATCTACAAACTCTCCTAGTTTAAAACGATGTTCTAAAAATAAGTTCACCATCGTTCTATTTCTATTTCCCAAATTATTACTGCTAATAAAAAATCTAGAAATATCAACACCAAAACCGGTAATACCCATATCTGATGTATAAGAAACATTGGTTTCCACGCCCACTTTATTCGTGATGTGTAAATTCCTGAAAAAGCTAGGATCATCTCTTTTCAACAAAAATATATCTTGACCTCTTCTCCAATAAATTCTTGGCGTAATCTTAAATTTTTCTGTTTTAAAAATAGTTGAAACCCCGAATAAACTACTCTGCGTCTCTTCATATTCATTCCAATTGGGGTTTGTCGTATAAAAATTTTCTGCACCAAATTTTTTATCGAAAAAAGTAGCAATTACTTCTACAGGTTGGCTTTTCTTGTTGAAAATTCCCTTTAAGAAATAATTGTTGTTTGTATAATCCGAATTATTCCGATAACCATCCGAAGTCAATGTACCAAAATGCGCTATAATAGATGAGTTTTCATATTCTTTTCCAACTGTTATAGAGTAATTTAATTGTCCGAAAGAACCCGCTTCTACATTTACTGAAGCTGGACTTGCTAATTTATTTTTAGTCACAATATTTATGGCTCCTGTAAACGCATTTTGTCCAAAAACTCTCGCAGCAGGTCCTTTAATAATTTCTATTCTTTCAATAACTTCGATAGGTAAAGCCGCGTTCATGGTGTGATGCCCTGTTTGCGCATCGTCCATTTTAATACCGTCAATTAATAACAACGTTTGATCGAAACCACCACCTCGAATATATAAATCTGCCTGACTACCCCCAGTTCCTCTTCGACTAATATCTACTCAAGCAACCTGT
>JAWUYT010000019.1:0-16410 GCA_034110665.1 Polaribacter sp. | reverse complement strand
TGAGGCAACAGCCTGAATTTTTCTGTCATTTTGATTTGCAATTTCAATTAGTTTTTCATCAAAATTTGCAGTTCTATTATCGTTTCTTAAAATGATTAGGGTTCCTCTTTGATAAGATTTCCCTTCTATAGAGAATGCTTTATCAGCAAAACGAGGCGTTATGTTTTGTTGTAACAAAGCTCCTAAAAACGTAGCATCTTCCAAACTATTCCATTTCGACAAGTAAGCATACGCCTTTTTATCAATGAGGTTTGTTGTGTTTTTTATGGAGGTCGCTTTAGAAGAACTTACTTTATTTTTAGAAGCAATAGCCTCAAAACCATGTGCATATGGTAAAGACCAAGCTGTAATGTCATAGGTTAAAGAATCTGTTAATTTTGCTTCAGGTTCAAACAAAACTTCTACCATTTTTCCTTTTGGTTGGGCTGTATGAATGACTAAATCACCAGCTGTGGCATTGAATATATCTTCTTTCTGATTTTTAAAACTGAAGCCTTTTACAACCGTATTAGTAGCGTATTCGTATTTAATCTCGTGCCTATCTAGTAAGTTTTTTAAACGATTAGTTTTATCTTCATTCTCATTTTTTAATACGAAGCTTTCATATTTTAAGTTGCTGTTTTCAAAGAATTTTTTAAATTCAGTATTTAATTTTTTAGCATTTTTTGATGAAATTTCTACAGTAGATAAACCTGTTGTCGTATGATGAAGTGCTCTGTCTTTCAAGGTCAAAACTTCTCCTTCATCAGTTTTAATTCCTAAACCACCCCTTCCACCACCAGCTTGTTCATAAGTCATTCCGATAGCTCCCATAAAAGTAGGATAGGTATCTCCATAACTTGGGTAGAGCAAATCGAAACTTTCTTTTGTAAAATATAACCAACCTTCTTTATCAAAATATTTTGCATGATTTTTACCAATTTGAGTTTGAAAATCTCTTTGCCATTCAGAAATAATTTCATGCATAGGTTCAGCAGCAGGCGCAAAATAATAAGGGCTATTAATACCTTGTTCATGAAAATCTACATGGATATGCGGCATCCATTTGTTATAAATTTTTATGCGTTGTTTAGATTCTATTTGAGTAGCCCAAGCCCAATCTCTATTTAAATCAAATAAATAATGATTTGCTCTTCCTCCTGGCCAAGGCTCATCGTGTTCTTTTGCGTTTTGGGTAGAATCGTAAGGCGTACTTTTTACTTGATTGTACCAATTTACATATCGGTCTCTTCCATCAGGATTTATACAGGGATCTATGATAACAACGGTGTTTTTTAACCAATCTTTTTTATTCGTAACCAAGTCATAAATAGTTAACATCGAGGCCTCTGTGCTCGAGGCTTCGTTGCCATGAACATTGTAACTCAACCAAACAATTGCATTTTTAGGGTCTGTGTTTCCTGTTAAAATTCCGGTTTGAGAAAGGTTAGATGTTCTAATTTCTTCTAAATTATTGATGTTTTCTTCGGATGAAATATAGACCACATGTAAAGGTCTGTGTTCGTTAGTTTCACCATATTTTTCTAATTTCACGTTCGATAAAGTGCTGCTTACATATTTAAAATAGTCTACAACCTTATGATGTCTTGTAAAGCGATCACCAATTTCATAACCTAAGAACTCTTGAGGAGATTGTATTTCTTGTGCAAAAATATTTCCCAAAGTAAAAAAGGAAATGAGAAAAATAAATTTAATTTTCATAAAAAAGGTTTTGATAAGAACCAAAAGTAATACATATTTTTTAAATTATTTCTATGATTTTAGGAGTATAAACTTATTAAAATCTGTACTTTTAATGAATACAATTTCCATAAATGCATGCAAATAATTAATTTTTAGTCATTTCAATTAGTGCGACTTATTTTGACCACAATTTTACAAATAGAAATATGTAAAGTTTTCTTAAAAATTCATAAAATTTGAGACTTATATTTTTTCGATAATTTAGATTTTATTTCAAAAACACATTAAAAATTTGTTAGTTTGATTTTCAATCTGCAACAGAATTTAAAATAGTTGTATTTTTAACGAAAATTAACCAAGCTACATGAATTCTATCTCAAAACCTAATTGTTGCAAAAACGATAGTATCAAGGTATGAAAGTAACACATATTCCTTTTCAAAAGACGGGGTTTTTCTCCAAAACAATGGCAGATTATTTAGAGAAAAATGATCAAATTAAACCTTTTTATAATAATTTTCCAGACATTAACGGATTTAAGAATCAAATTGAAGAAAAGAGAACATCATTTCGATTACAATCAAGATTGGTTTTGGTAGATGCCTTAAAAAAGCAATACCAACCTTTTAAAACATCGGATAAAACTGCTCACAATATTGAGTTGTTGAAGCAACAAAATACATTTACAATTACAACTGGGCACCAGTTAAATTTATTTACAGGACCTTTATACTTTTTATATAAAATTATTTCTACCATTAATTTATCAGAAGAATTAGAAAAAAAGTTTCCGGAAGAAAACTTTGTTCCAATTTATTGGATGGCAACAGAAGACCATGATTTTGACGAAATTAATTATTTTAATTTTGATGGTAAGAAAGTAAGTTGGAACAGAAAAGATGGTGGCCCAGTTGGCCGTTTTTCTACAGCCGGTTTAGAAGAAGTTTTTGAGGTTTTATCCAATCATTTCGGGAGTTCTAAAAATGCAAATTATTTAAAAAGTCTTTTTTCTGAAGGTTATTTAAAACATGGTAATTTAGCAGATGCAACTCGTTTTATTGCAAATGAGTTATTCAAGGAATATGGTTTGGTCATTGTTGATGCTGATGACAAGAATCTAAAACAATTATTCACACCTTTTGTAAAAGATGAATTAGAAAATGAAACATCTTTTAAAGAAGTTTCTAAAACGATTCTAGCACTTGAAAAAAAGTATCCGATTCAAGTAAATCCAAGAGAAATAAATTTATTTTATTTGGATGATGATTTAAGAGAGCGTATTATTTTTGAAGACAATAAATACATAGTAAATAATACGGATATTACTTTTTCAAAAGCTGAAATTTTAAAAGAAGCTGATGAGAATCCGATGGCTTTTTCGCCGAATGTAATTATGAGACCGCTTTTTCAAGAAGTAATTCTGCCAAATCTTTGTTATATTGGTGGCGGAGGAGAGATGGCCTACTGGTTGGAACTCAAAGATTATTTTGAAAAAGTGAAGATTCCTTTCCCTATTTTATTATTACGTAATTCTGTGCAGGTTATTTCTGAAAAGCAAGTTAGAAAATTATCAAAATTAAACATCTCCATAGAAGAAGTTTTCTTAAATCAATTTGATTTATTGTCTAAAAAAGTAATTGCCAATTCAGAACTTGAAATAAATTTTGATGACAAAAAAAAAAAATTACAAGCGCAGTTTATCGATTTAAAAGAGGTTGCTAAAAAGACAGATGTTTCTTTTATAAATGCGGTAAATGCTCAAGAAAGAAAACAAATTAAAGGTTTAGAGAAATTAGAAAAGCGGTTGTTAAAAGCAGAAAAGAAAAGGCAACAAGCTTTAGTTGATAGAATTACAGTACTTCAAAATGAATTGCTGCCAAATGAATCTTTAGAAGAGCGCCAGCGTAATTTTTCTGAATACTATTTAGAATATGGAAACAGTTTTATTCAAAATTTAAAAGAGGCTTTGAAACCTTTACAATTAAAGTTCACAGTTTTAGAGTTGTAATACAACTATTTTTAATCGCATTTCATTCTTATAGAGCTCGTTTGAGTAAGAATAAAGTGCAAGCTCATAGCAGATAGTAAGTTAATATTCAAAGAGTACTTCGTTACTGAATTAAGTTCAGCATAAATCCTCGCAAAAACAAAACAGATTATGAAAGAAAAAGGACTTCACCCTAAAAATAAATTTAATAAAGGCTATAATTTTGATGATCTAATGATCAAAAATCCTGTATTAAAAGAGTTGGTTATCAAAAATAAATTTGATGACATTACGATCGATTTTTCAGATCCAAAATCTGTCAAAGAACTTAATAAAGCGTTACTCTTTACTTTTGATAAAATTACTGTTTGGGATTTTCCTGATGAAAACTTATGTCCGCCAATTCCAGGTCGTTTAGATTATATTCATCATTTGGCTGATTTAATTTCATCGGAAGAAAATATAAAAATTTTAGATATCGGAACGGGGGCCACTTGTATTTATCCGCTTTTAGGAGTTGCCGAGTATGCTTGGAGTTTTACAGCTTCTGACATTGACTTGGACTCTTTAGATACTGCTCAAGATATAATTTACGACAATAAATTAGAATCGAAAATTGAATTGCGACAGCAATTTGATGAACAACAAATCTTAAAAGGAATTTTAAAAGAAGACGATTTATTTTCGGCTACGATGTGTAATCCGCCTTTTTATAAATCAGCAGCAGAGGCGCAAGGGGCAAACAGAAGAAAAACAAGAAATTTAGGAAATAACGCTGTTAGAAATTTTTCTGGAAATAATAATGAATTGTGGTATATAGGAGGAGAGAAGGCTTTTTTGCATAATTATCTGTATGAAAGTTCTTTATTTAAAGACAAAAGTAAGTGGTTTACGAGTTTAGTTTCTAAAAAAGAAAATATAGAAAGTTTAGAAAAATCTTCAAAAAAATTGGGTGTAACAGCGTTTAAAGTAATCCCAATGAGCCAAGGAAATAAAGTTAGCAGAATTGTTTGTTGGAGTTTTAACTCCCTTTAATTTTTTTGTTTTAACTCTGATCAATGCAAGTTTTAAGGAAAACAAGCTGACGAATAACGTTTTGTAATCTGTGAAATCCATGTATATTTTTTCTCAACAAATCTCTTTGACTGCTCTGTCAATCTTTGTTTAGTAATAAATAATTCGTTGCTAACTTTTTTCTATGAATTTTCGTGTCACATTTAATTTAATTAAACACCACATCCTTAATTTTATATTTATTACAAACTGAATGTAAAATGCTATAGACTAACATATGCACAAATACCAAACAAATAAAGGCATATAAAGGAACGCCTAATATTTGATAAGGCCAAGAATAAGTCCAAACCCCCAAGTAAATGGTAATTACTTCACCAAATGCAGGTAGTATTAGCGCTAAAATAATAGCTAAAATGATTTTATTTTTTTGGGTTTGATTTTCTAAAAGCGGAATTAAATTTCGTTCTAATTTATATAAATAATGAAAAGCGAGCATCCAAGCAAAAGGCAACCACATAGGTAATGCTCTTGTAACTTCATGGTATTCCCAATATCCACTTGCAACTCCCCAAATTTCACCTACAACGCCACCAAAACCGGTGAGTAACATGCCAATAAGTAATAACCAGTTTTTATTTTCTCTTGGTTTGATGATTTCATTGTATATATTATGTATAATTTTAAGCACAAAAAAAACGGCAATAATCCCATCGTGCTCCTTTAATACGCCAATTAAAACTCCTGCAATGATGAGCTTTATAACTGCTTTTAAAATTTCTTTGAAAAATTGTTTTCTGTTAGCAATCAAATTCTATATTTTTTTTTCATTTTTTGATATTTTTTTTATGTCTGTTATAGATAATAGAACAGAAGAAAATAGATGCTAAAAATAGTTAGAAATTTGAAGCCGAATAATATAATAAAAAACCATGTACACTTTCGAATAGTTGAAAAATAATGCTAAAAGGTAGACCGAAATAAATGCTTTGTATTAAAGCATATTTAGCCCTATTCTTTCTTTTTGTTTCCCAATGTTTTATGAGACCTTCCTTCTTTTTTTGTTCGTATTCTTTTGGATTCATAATTTAATGAGTAATAATTTAATTATAAAGAAGCTAAACAAATTTTGTCTCATTAAAAATGTACATTTAAAAGATAAATATTCTAATAATCTTTTTTGTTTATCAGTGATTCAAACTTTCAGCCTCTTTTTTTTAATTTGTGATACCTTTTTTCGAGTAAATTATATTCAATAAAATACACATATAGTGCGTAAAATATGGTTGTAACTAGAAATGTTACTGGGAATATTTTAAAGAAATCTAGGGTAAAACCATCACTTATTAAACAGAAAATAATGCTTAGCATAAAACTAAACATTGCACTAGTCTTTATGGTGTAGTTCTTTTTATTCATCCTCTTTATTTTCCAATATTCTATAAATTTATCATTCTTTTTTTTGTAATAATGTTTGGATGCCATAATTAAATATATACAACCGTAAAAATAGCATTTTTATTTAATTCGTAAAAACTGAATGGAGTTGATTTGAAATAAAGGAGGTTTTTTCTCTCTGAATTTAAATAATATTATTTTGTGAAATTGATTTTGAGAAAGGAAGTACTATTAGATATAAAAAAACCGAAGCAAGTTGATTAGGTTATAATTTTTTAAATAGAGAGATCTTATAACTTAGGAATTACGCCCCCTTTAATTAAATGAGTTACATTTAGATTTTTTAGGCTATATTTATTTGCTTCAAAAATAAAAATATTCGTTATTGGTTTGCTATAATACTGTTTTGCACTTTTACTTAAAGTCTATGTTTTTTGTAAAGTATAACTTGCACACATCGAGGTGCCATTTAATTTCATGTTCGCTCTAATCTGAAGAATTAACAACACTAATAAATCTATTTCATTCTAAAGAATGATTTTTTTTATGTTAGTTTTTGCTATACCTATACTATGTAAAACTCTGTTTTCTTATTTTAAATCTCCATTTAGTATATTTAAATCCTATGCTAAATCTAATACACTTTGATATTTCGTTTTTATTTTAGTCTTTGTTATCTTATAGTTTGTGTATCATCTATATAATAGCTTTGCTGTGTTAAATCACCATCTGATGCACCCATTAATGTTGCTTTTCTTCTTCTTAAATAGATTTCTTCATAATCTTGAGTATAATGAGGAGAGGTAACCACAGTTAAATCAAATTTTACAGTAGTAAAAACATCCTTTTCTGTGTTGGCACGAATCGTTACATAAAACTCAACATATCCAATGTTTTTGGCACTGTCATAGTCCAAGGTTATAGAACCAAAATCATCTTTACCAATAGACCCAGAGGGGAAATCAATATCTATACAACCACAAGATGCTTGCACATCGTAGATGATTAAAGGTTCATTGCCTCTATTAAATACCTTATAAACAGATGATAATTCTGATCCACGCAATATTGGATAATAATGGCGTTCAGGATCTATAATTTCCATTTTTGTTCTCCGAACGTTCTTGATATCAGGCTTTCTAAAGCATGAAGTTATTAAAAGGATCAGTAATAAGAGTAAAAATATTTTTTTCATTGTTGTAAATTTAATCTTTTTTAATTAAATATGATTTCATCACAAGCTAAAGCATTCTTACTAAAAATATTAGGCTTGTTTACTTTAACTATAAATTTTTCGGGAAGTTGTTCTTTATCAAATTCTGTGGGCAGGGCCAGTGAGACTTCTTTTGTTTCTAAACTGCTTTTATCAGACGGAAGGTTTATCTTCTTAATTAGCTTATAATCTGTGTCAAATATTTCAATGGAACTAGGATAATATATAGCGTGTTTTGTGTCTTGTAAAAAAGAGAATATCATTTTCTTTGATTTTGAAATATCTTTTTTCTCAATCCTTAAAATTAAATCATCAATAGAGCTTATGTGCCAATTTGTATTGTAATCATTTAAACCAAAAGCACCATCATTTAAAACGGCTATATTGGTGTAACCTTCATCTAATTTAGATAAAACTTCAAATGGTTTTTTATAGAAATAGTGCTTTCTTTTGTGATATTTGTAAATCGTTTTTCGCCAACTATTAATATAATCGTCTATTTTATAGTTTACTTCATTATATGTCTTTAAACCAGCAGATCGACTGTAAGCTGCCAATTTACCCAATAAAGCCCCGGCTTCATCTTTTACTATTATTTCATTATTGGTATTTAAATTTGCGAATCCATAAACTCCTAAACCATAATCTCTCATTATTTCTAGCTTAAGAAAAGTAAGGGCTGTCGCTATTTTTAAATATTCTTTATCAAACTTATTCGTTTCGGTATGTGTATCAAATTCATTATAAAAATCAAAAAATACTTTTGGATCTAGATATTTTTTAACGGTTTCATGAATACCGCTATAAATACCGAGCTCGGTTTTACCTGTAATAAAAGAATTATCTATAAATATGTAATAATTGGTTAAAACATTCGCTAATTTTTTAGGAAATCTATTATGAAAATAGTCATTTATTTCTTTATCTAAATTGATGTCAGGATTCCATAAAAGTTTTGCAAACAAGGTTGTTTTTAAATCTTGAAATGTACTGTAATTATATGCGCTACCATGCAAAAAAACACCCTTTACACCCAGTTTTGCATATAGTTTTAAGTTGCTTTGAGTTACTTTAATAATTGGATATATATCAAAATAATTATCAAAATTCACGGTGTAATCCCATATATAAATATTTTTTAAATAGGCACGCCACCTCTTAATATCGTTTTCAAACTTTTTGATATATTTTGAGTTTTCTATAGGTATTCCTTTTTGAATAGCAATGGTACTATAAAAAACACCAATATTAGGCTCTGCGTCAAATCTAGGTATTTCTTTTACGGTGATGTATGCTGTCGTGAAAAACGACAACTTTTTATTGTCTTTCGCCAGTTTATTCAGAAAAGTAAAAACAGCTGGTGCAGCATCAGTAGTAGAGTTTCCAACAGCTTTGCAAGTTCCACAAGTACAAACAATATTATTATCATTAGGCAGAATCATGTACTTCTTAAGGACATTATCACTCTTATAGGCGCGCTTTACTTTTTCGTTTACATATTTATACAAACTATCGCTAGTAAAACAAAAATGTTTTTCAATTCTTCTATTACCTACTTTTGCATAAACAGTTTGAGGTAAATTATACTTTTTTAGGATTTTAGGTAAATTATGTCCCCAAATCCCCCACTCCAATTCAAGATAATTTGTTTTGTTCCAGGCTCTAAAATCTGTCTCAAAATTAGCTAAAAAATAGGGTTCTCGATATTCAAATTTAGGGGAATCGCAAACATTAAATTGATTAGGAACATAGAGTTCAGTTGTAAATATTCTCTCTTTCTCTGGATTATTTTTTTCTTCAAAATTAAGATTCGTGTAACGTTTAAAAAAATCGGTTATTCCAAATACTAAATTTTGCACTGTTGCACCTTGAATCGTAATATTTTTACCTTTTTTATAAATACAAAAATTACTTTTTTGCGTCGGATTTATTCTTAAAAGAATATAACTATAGTTATTATTTAAACTATTACTTCTTTCTATTTTTAAATATTCACCTGTAACGAGTTTAAAATTAGTGTTAAACTCATCTGCGGCATTGCTTACTTGAATGTCTGCGGAAAAAGGAATGCTAATTTTCGGATATATTTTTTTACTTTTTGAAAACAATACTGATTTCTTTTGAGCACAAGATGTTACGCTAAAAAGAATGATAATCAGACATATGCTTTTTTTTAACATAACTTAAAAGAGTTATTTATGTTTAGAATTTTGTTATAATGGTAATAGAAAGATTATACTGGTTTGTGTAGACTAGTTCTTCTATGGTTGAATTTCTAACATTTTGATTACTTTGAAAGTTAATCCACGTGCCGTCTATTAGCATAGAAGTTTTTGCTGTTAGATGGTATTTATAACCTGCACCAACCATAATATTAGAAAAATTTAGAAAAGTATTTTCTTGAAATTCTAATTGCTGATCAAAAGGAGCATTACCACCAGATATAATGATAGAAAAATAATCTTTTCTCGCATTTACATTGATACGGCTTTGTACCATAAAATTGGTGAAGAAAAAGTTATTTGTTGTTGTAAGAGTCCGAACTTGTAAACTACCATTGGCATCTATAAAAGTTTCAGTTACAATATTACCATTATTATCTCTTACAGGGAATGGAGCATCTGTATTCATTAAAGATACTCTTGCATTTAACGAGATATCTTCCCAAGATTTAGATCCACCGAAACTTAGCGTATAATAATTTTCATCATTCTGTAATCTAGCCAATGATATACCTGCTTGCGCTTGATAACCATTATTTAACCCTTTGTAAGCATTACCATAGACTAAAAATTTTGGAAAAAATTGTGTTCCAACTAAAAAACCTCCATTAGCATATAAGGTTTCTGAAAAAATTCTAGAATAATTTAAACCACCCTGAACACCAACACCCTGTCTTCTTGCCGCATAATTAACAGCTGCCCCATACGTATTATCTCCATCAACTTTACTATAACTCATACTTGCCAATGAAGTGCTAAAAGCAATACTATCTGAAGTAGCTTGCAAATACGTAATACCTAATTCATTTTCTAGTTCTTCAGCTTTTAATGTTTCTAAATTTAGATTCCATTGAGTTCTTTCATAAGGATTATCAATTTCTCTAAATTTTTGATAATAATAAGCAGAATCATATTGCTTCTTCAACTCAAATACAAGTCCTTTTTTATATTTTAAAAAAGTATCGTTGGGATATTTTTCTATTTTTTCATTAATAACTGCTAAAGCTTCATCATGCGGTTTTTGAATGATATATAAATTTATCATTCTTTGTAAAGAATAACTTTCTGAAGGATTTAGAGAATCTGAAGTATTGTAGTTTATCAGAGCCTCATCTATTAGGCCCTCCTCTTCTTGATTTCTTGCTCTAAACCATAATACTTCGGCTAAAGAATTTTTAATTTTTCTGTCGTATTTATAAATGGTTTCTAACGTGTCTAAAACAGCAATAGACTCATCGAATTGTTTGTTTTGCGCTAATAAATTAGAAAGTTTTAACTTAAAGGTTTTGTTATTAGGGTAAAAACTTAATGCACTTTTACTATAATTTATTCCTTTTTCATAGTCAGGTATTGCAGAAGAGGCATTAATACCAATTTCTAACAACCTTTTATTATTATTTTCTCTTGTTAAACCATCTTCAACAATAGGTATAACTGCTTTATATCTTTGCTCTCTCATTAAATAGGTTGCATAGGCCTCTGTTTGGCCTACATACAATAATGGATATCTTTGATTTAATGGATAACTTTGCTCAAGACTTCTTGTAATATTTAAAGCATCATCAAACAACTCCATTTTTTGATATAAAGTAGATTTTTTTAATAAGTAATCTGGATTTTCAGGTTCTAAGCCAATCAGTTTGTCGATTTGATCTGTAGCTTCATCAAATTTTTCTTGCTCTAAAAGAATCCCAAAAATTTGCTCTTCTGCCAGTTTTTGAAAATCAGGAGAAGAAACCAAATCTTCAAAAATAGGACTAGCAAGACTATATTGTCTTCCTAAAATATAATTTTTTCCTATATCATACATTAGCTTATTGAAAGCATACGTAATGTCTGCATCCGTAGGAAATTTCTCATGCAATGCTAAAACAGATTTTTCATATTCTTCCTCTTTTTGCATTGCCTTGTATAGCTGCATTTGTTTAACAAGATATTTTTTAGAGTTGGGACTTCTTTTAATCGCTTTATTCAATTGATATTCAGCATCAATATAATATCCTTTTCCCATGGCGTTATTCACAACATAATCAACAGCTGCTGAATTACCATTTAAATCGCTTAATTTTTTATTGATTTCGTAGGGGTCATTGTATTCATTAAAACTAGCGGACTGCTGCATTAAAAAAGGGAGCGTAGTTTCATGAATATCTTTAAACTGCGTTTTGTCTATGTCAGTTTTTATATAAACGATAGCTTCCTCATGTCTGCCCAATGTTTCTAATAAGCCAATTTTCTTTTCAATGAGCTCTCTATCGTCTTTCAATTCTAAAAGAGCTCTATTTGTGTATTGTAATGCATATTCTGGATTTCCTTTTAATAGCTCATTACTTATAATACCTTGATATGCTAATTTGTTTGTAGGGTCGTTATCTATTATAGTTGTATAGATTTGATTGGCATCGTCGTAATTTTTATTTTTAACAGCACTAGTGCCATCATCTAACATAAGGTAATTATAATCTTGCTTAATTCCGGTGTCTTCAGGATATATTTCATAGAGCCTTTTTAACCATCTTTCTGCTTCTTCAAAGTTCCCCATTTCTTTGTAAATGACTATTTTTCTCATCCACCAATTACGACTGTAAGGAGTAATTTCTAATAATTCGTTCACAAAACAGATGGCATCAGAATACCTTTTTGTAGTTTGTTCTATAGACACAAGATATCCAAGAACATCAATATCTTTTTTATTTCTTTTGTACACCTGTTTTAAAACGTATCTGGCGGTATCGTACCTACCTAACTGCATATTTGCTTTTCCTGATAGCGTTTTTAAATCTAAATCTTCTGGAGAAATTTGTAAACCTCTCCAACTCATTTTAGCGGCTTTTGTGAAATTTTGCTCGGCTATATCTTTTTTAGCTTCCTCAAAATATCTATCGGAAGAATCGAAAGTTTGGGTATAAATATTAAGCTGCGATGATACAATCGCAATAAAAATTAAAATAGATTTATTTATTTTCATATTAATAAACTAACTAATTATGTTTTTAAGGGTTCTAAATCATTGTTCGGACTCTTTCTATTTCTTAATCTTTCAAAAACACTAGGTTTTTTACCTCCAGAATTGCTACCGGAATTGCCATCACCGTCTTTTTTGTTATCATATTTTTCATTTTGATCATCTTCGCTATCAAACCCTCTTCTAGTCATAGTTCCCCAAGCAAGTTCTTGCGATGTGATGTAACTAAAATATCCTTTTAGAGAGAAAAACACAATTAGTGGATGATATAATATAGGCTCAATAAATGCCGTTAAAAACAAGGTTAACACCTCTCTTGTAGTGTTGTAGTATTTAAAGGTCATTTGATCCCAGATTATTACGATGGATGAAATCATAATGGCAAATGTATACCCATACAGCAAAATTAATGGTGCAAAATTCCAATTTACATATCCATAAAACAATAAAAATATTGAAAATAAAATACCAAAAGCTTCAATAATTGGGGCTAAAAATTCAAATATAAAGATGTAAGGAAATGTAATCAACCCGAGTTTCTTATATTTAGGATTAAATAATATTCTTTTATGATCATTAAACATTTGAAATAGGCCACTGGCCCATCTTGTTCGTTGTCTCCCTAATATTTGAATATTGGGAGGTCCTTCTGTCCAACAACAGGAAAGTGGTATATAGGCAATTTTATATTCAAGTCTGTTATTCATCATATGGGCAGCCATGCGCGTTAACATATCCATGTCCTCTGCATGAGAATCTGCTCCGTAACCACCTGCTTGAATAGCAATATTTTTATCAAACATACCTAAACCACCAGAAACATTGGGAACAGCGTTTATAAATTCCCAACCCATTTTTCCTAATAGGTAAGATCTAATATATTCTAATTCTTGAAAACGAGGAATTAATGATTTTGGTGGTCTAACCCTTGTAATAACTCCTTCTTCAATTTCACAATTGTTAGACATTCTTAAGGTTGCACCCACTGCAATTACGGTTTCCTTGGAACTTAAGATGGGCTTAATCATTTTGGATAGTGTATTTCTTGCAAGTATACAATCGACATCTGTATTTAAGTAGTAAGGAAATACGGAAGCATTTAATCCTGCATTAAAGGCATCTGCTTTTGTACCACCATTTTCTTTATCAACTATTGTTAAGATTTCATATTTCGGATTTCGCGATTTAAAAGTTCTTCTATATGGTTGGGTTTTAATCCTTTCAACATAAGCAAAAGGTGCTTCAACCAAATCAAATTCTTCGATTAATAAATCTAGTGTTTTATCTTTACTACCATCGTTTATAATAATTACTTCAAAAAGAGGATAGTTTAAAGTTAATAATGATTTTACATTTATAATAATAGTTCTTTCTTCGTTAAATGCGGGAGCTATCACAGAAATCCCAGGGGCAAGAGGAGAATTTAATATTTCTTCATCATCAATGTCAGTATTATAACTCTTGTATCTATTGATAGCAATAAAAGAAAAAGTAGCTAGTATAATGTAACTTAAAATTAAAGAAGTTGCATAGAAAAACATAAAGTACTCGTAAATTTTTACAAAAGTCTCAAACATTTATTTATATTTAATTAAAGGAGTTTCTACGTGTTTTAAAATAGTTAGATCAAAACCTTTTAAAGATTCTTTCAAATTTTGATAAGCTATTTTTCCTTCGTAACTATAGTTTAGTATAGCTTCCGCAATTATTTTTTTAGAATCTATATTAATTGTTTCCCTAAAAATTTCTTCTAAAAAATTTAATGATTTCCCAGAGTTGAACCTTCTAATTGTTTTTACAATAGCTACTTGACAATTTTCCGGCTCTGTATAATATCTTTCAATTAACTCTTGCTCTATTTCAGAAACATTTAATTCTCCTAATGTTGAAATTGCTTGAGCTCTTACTAATCCACTATCATCTTCAAGCTTCTCTTTTAAAATATCATTTATACCTTTTTGTTGAAAGAACCCCACCATTTTTATAAGAAAAACAACCAAAGAGTCATTTTTCGAATAGTTAATCCATTTCCCTAAACCTTCTAAATTACCTCTAACCCTCTGAAGTTCCAAATATTGCATCAACTCAATTTCATCCCACTTACTTAAAGATGTATCGAATTCATCAAAAAATCGGTATGGGTCATTTGAGCTCAAAGCTAAATGAGAATTTCTCGCTTCACTTCTAATTAATTTGTTTTTGCTGTAGGCATATCTTAAAACCTTTGAATCAAATTTACTTAAATCTAAAACAAAGGCTTCTTGAAAAGCATCAATTTTTTCACTGTTAGAACGAGAGTCGAATTTCCTTTCTAAATGATCAACAATACCAATGGCATCGATAATTAGAGGGTATTTCTCTGACTCTCTATTATCATTCTTATAATCTACAAGAATACCAATACCAATATCTATAGATTCTCTGTTTACTTCATATACTATTTGTTCATATTTTGAAAATATTTCTTGTCCTGTATAATCTTTATCTGTGAACAAAATATCATCAAATAATTTAATAATTTCAGGAACACTATTTTTAAGTGTCTTTTGTAATCTAGTATGTCTACTTCTAATTGTATAAATTGTAATTATAAGAGCCAAAGTAGCCACCGTAAACACCAATGTTAACACAATTGTAATTTGTATAATTAGAGGAAACGTTTTTATCTTGTAGATAGAAGAAAGAAACCACTCAATGAAATTCATTTATTTTAATATGTAAACAACGTTAGGGAAAAATTTTATATCGCAATATGCTAAAAACCCTTCATTTCGAAAAATTAAGCATTTTACCTATGTGGTAAATGTAGACAAAATTATATCTCTGAGTCCCTTATTTCGGTGAATTCTTAAATACTACAGGTGAATCACTTCATTAAAGGCATCGGCAACGACCTCCAATAAGGCTTCACTCATTGTTGGGTGAGGAGAATAGTTTTTAATACTTCCATATCACGTAGGCTCTAGTTTTCTTCCTAACACAGCTTCAGCAATCATATCTGTTACTCCTGCACCCATCCTGTGGCAACTTAACCACTCTCCATATTTTGCATGAAAAATAACTTTCAAAAAACCGTCTGGGGTTCCAGCAGCAGTTGCTTCTCCAGATGCAGAAAAAGGAAACTTGCCTACTTTTAATTCATAACCAGCTTCCTTTGCTTTTGCTTCGGTCATGCCAAAAGAGACAATTTCCGGAGTTGAATACGTATAACCAGGAACATTTCCTTAATCGATAGGTCTATATGTAAACCCGCTAACTTCTCTACGCAAGTATTGCCTTCCGCAGAAGCCACATATGCCAAAGCTTGTCCAGAAGCTACATCTCCAATCGCGTAATAACCAGGAATATTCGTTTGGTAAAAGTCATTCACTAATATTTAATCTCTATCAACAATAATTCCAACATCCTCTAAACCGATACTTTCAATATTTGACTTAATCCCAACAGCTGATAATAAAATATCTGCTTCTAATTTTATTTCATCTTTCTTCGTTTTTACAGTTGCCACAAAACCTTCACCAGAAGTATCAACAGGCTCAACCGAAGAATTCGTCATAACTTTAATTCCTGCTTTTTTGAAAGAGCGCTCAAATTGTTTAGAGACATCAATATCTTCGACAGGAACTAAATTTGGTAGAAATTCTACGATGGTCACGTCTGTTCCCAATGTGCTGTAAAAATGTGCAAACTCAACACCAATTGCCCCAGAACCTATAACAATCATAGATTTTAGTTGACTTGGTAAAGTCATTGCTTTTCTATATTCAATTACTTTTACACCATCTTGTGGTAAATTTGTTAATTCACGAGAACGAGAACCCGTTGCAATAATAATGCTATCATCGCTGTATTCTGTTACTTTTCCATCTTCTGCGGTAACATCTACTTTTTTACCAGTTTTTATCTTTCCAAAACCATCAATAATATCG